>JBECKV010000133.1:0-7500 GCA_040235495.1 Porticoccaceae bacterium | reverse complement strand
GGCGGCGGACCTGGGTTGATGGAGGCCGCAAACCGGGGAGCTTACGAGGCGGGCGGCAAGAGTATCGGTCTTAATATCGTGCTGCCCAAAGAGCAACACCCGAACCCTTATATCAGCCAGGACCTCTGCTTTCAGTTTCATTACTTCGCCATCCGCAAAATGCATTTTTTAAAGCGCGCCCGTGCCCTCGTTGCCTGCCCGGGTGGTTTCGGCACGCTTGATGAGCTATTCGAAACACTGACATTGATTCAGACCGGCAAAGTCGATTCAATGCCGGTAATACTGCTTGGACGGGAATACTGGTCAAAGACCATCAATTTCGAGCACCTGGTCGATGAAGGCGCCATAGACGCTCAAGACCTGTCTCTATTTACCCTGGTCGATTCCGCGGAGGAAGCTTGGGAAACACTGAAATCCAGCTGGCGTCAGGGAGTCTGACGCCGGGGAGAACCCGCGCCGACGCGAGGCCTGTGCCAGCCTGTCATTGGGTGTCGGAATAGTGGCTGCCGGAATAGTGGCTGCCGGAATAGTCGCTGTCGGAATAATCGCGAAGTGAGCAGTTTCAGCCAGTCGAGCAGCGGGTCGGGATATATCGAGCGCCCGCCCCTTCGCGGCACCTACCTACCGGCCACTTACGCACCGTTCAACGATCACCACTGAAGGTTATCTCCGTGCCTGGGAATAAGAACACCGGGTTCGGTGGTCCATTACTTATTCACAGCAATAGGAGTAGACTGCCGGCCACCTGTTGTCCTGATCAAAAACCGCACCTATGAATATCCATGAAACAGCGTCCAACCTGGGGCTCGCCTGTCTCTTTATCTTTATCCTGGCGTACATACTCGTAGCTTCGGAAGAGTTCACACACATTAGAAAATCCAAGCCGGTTCTTTTTGCCTCCGCAATAATATGGCTCCTGGTCGCGCAACTGGCGGTCGCCAGGCATGGCTTTACAAAAGAGCAGATTGGAGTCGTCATCAAGCAGGACCTGATGGAATATGGTGAATTGCTCCTTTTCCTATTAGTGTCCATGACCTATACAAACGCGCTGGTGGAGAGAAATGTCTTTGAAAAAGCTCGCTATTCGTTGATCCGGCGGGGTTTAAATTATAGAAAACTATTTTGGTTGACAGGAATACTCGCATTTTTTATTTCGTCCATAGTCAATAATTTGACCACGGCAATGGTGATGGGCGCGGTGGTTCTGGCTTGTGGTAAAAACAACCTAGAATTTACCAGACTGAGTTTAATTAATATCGTTGTCGCCTCGAATGCCGGCGGCGTCTACAGTCCCTTCGGTGATGTGACCTCGTTGATGATGTGGCAATCAGGGACGATAGAATTCATCCAATTTTTCAACCTTTTCCTTCCAGCAGTGATTAATTTTGCCATCCCGGCTGCCATCCTGAGTTACTTTATACCAAGCACCAAGCCATCCGTACAGTCGGAAACTCCGGTGCGTGTAAAGAAAGGCGCCACACTAATCATATTCCTGTTTTTTTTGACGATTGCAATTTCGATTATTGGCGAGGAAATGTTATACCTGCCACCCTTCATGGGCATGATGATGGGCCTTTCATTATTGATGCTGGTCGGATATTGGTTGCAAATCAAGGATGACGAGGAGATCAAATTCGATATTTTTGTGCACATCAAGGACTCCGAATGGGATACCTTACTATTTTTTTACGGGATTATATTTTGTATTGGCGGGCTATCGGCGCTCGGCTACCTCGAACTTGCCTCATCGGCCATATACAGCAATTTAAGCTCGACGTGGGCTAACGTAATAATTGGCATATTGTCAGCGGTTATCGACAATATCCCCGTAATGTTTTCGGTGCTCGAAATGGAACCTGACATGGACACGTCTCAGTGGTTATTGGTGACGCTAACAGCCGGGGTCGGCGGATCATTACTATCCATGGGGTCGGCCGCCGGTGTCGCCCTTATGGGCCAATCAAAGGGCCTGTACTCTTTCGGGGGACATCTGAAATGGGCTCCGGTTATTGCTTTAGGTTATGCAGCCTCCGTATGCGCGCATCTATTCCTCTCGCAGTGACTGCCTGGCGTCGCGCTTTGATTGGCGCTTTCTCGGCCGCAACCGGTACAATCCATTGAGTGTCAACAGGCCCCAGCATCCCCGGGAGGCAAAACCAACGATGGCGTACTTCAAGAAAACCTATCATCCACCAGGCACGGCCCCCGGCACACTTCAACACAAGAGGGACATAGCGCTCGAATCGCTGACCATTCGGTTGATAGATTACTCTCCAAGCGATTATCTGGAAATAGAATTGGCTACGGTGGAGGAATGCAAGACCTACCTGGAAAGCACCAATACCACCTGGATTCACCTTCAGGGATGCGCGGCGGTCGCAAGCATCAAAAACATCGGCGAAATGTTCAATCTCCACCCCCTGGCGCTGGAAGATGTCATCAACACCGGTCAGCGACCGAAACTCGACGAATACAACGAGCATCTTTTCGCGGTCCTTTCCCTACCCTATCTCGAGGAATCAGGGATCAGGGTCGAACAGATTTCGATTTTCGTCGGCGAGAATTTTGTTGTCAGTTTTGCCGAAGGCAATGTTGACCCCTTTGAACCCCTGCGCCTGCGCCTGCGAAAAAAGAACTCCCGCATGCGGCAGCGGCACGAGGACTACCTGTTCTACTGCATCTTCGATCTGGTTATAGACCAGGGCTATCCGATCCTGGAGTCCTTTGGTGAAACCATAGAAGTGATCGAAGAGGATATCCTCGGTTTTAAACACAACCATGAAATGCTGACTCAAATTCACGAGGCAAGAAGGGAGCTATTGCTACTGCGCAGAAGTTTGTGGCCACAACGGGAATTGCTGAATAGATTACTGCACGACGACTTTTCATTCATAAGTGACGATACGCTACTCTATCTAAGGGATTGTTACGACCACAGCACGCAAATCATGGAGTTTCTGGAAAACTACCGTGAAATGTCCGCGAGCCTGATTGATCTCTACCTCTCGTCCGCCAATCATCGACTCGGTGACACCATGAGGGTACTGACCGTTATAGCAACTATATTTATTCCACTGACTTTTATAGTGGGTCTGTACGGCATGAATTTCAGCCACCCGAATAGCCCCTGGGCAATGCCTGAGTTGCACTGGTACTACGGCTATCCGATCGCATGGGGAGTAATGCTCGCAACGGTTATCGCCATGTTGCTTTATTTCAGACGCCAAAAATGGTTTTGATCGTACGGCTATCGGCAAGGCCCAGTTTCTTCAGAAAACGTTACCCTTCAATATTTTCTTGAGATGAAATATTCGGCCCCAGCATCTTGCGAGGATCGACCAGTTCGTCAAAGCGGCTTTCATCGAGATAGCCCAATTCCAAAACGGCTTGCTTGAGCGATATGTTTTTCTCCCGCGCCAGTTTCGCTACTTTTGCCGCGTTGTCGTAACCAATCACCGGATTGAGCGCGGTCACCAGCATCAAGGACCGCTCTATATTAGTCGCGAACTGTGCGTCGTTAACGCCAATCCCGGCTACGCAATTTTTGCGAAAGCTATCCATACTGTCGGCCAGTAAACGCATCGACTTGAGGATGTTGAGTATGATCACCGGTTTAAATACGTTGAGTTCGAGTTGCCCCTGGGAACCGGCGAATGCCACGCAAGCATCATTACCAATCACCTGAGCAACCACCATGGTCAACGCCTCGATTTGGGTGGGATTGACCTTGTCAGGCATGATTGAACTACCCGGCTCGTTGGCCGGCAACCGTAATTCGTTCAGCCCGCATCGGGGGCCACTCGCCAACCAGCGCAAATCATTGCCGATTTTATAAAGCGCGAGCGCCAAAACACGCAAGCAGCCGTGAAAGTTCACCAGCTGATCGTGGCACGCCAGCGCCATGAAGGCATTGTCAGCGGGCTGGAAACCCGACCCGGTCAAACGGCTGATTTCCCGACTTACTGTCGCTGCCCACGCCGGGTGCGTGTTCAACCCGGTACCCACGGCACTGCCCCCCAAAGCCAGGGAGTACAGACTGCCCAGCCCGTGTTCCAGTTGCCGCGAGGCATAGCGCAACTGGCTGGCATAGCCACTAAATTCCTGACCGAGGGTGACCGGGGCGGCGTCCATCAAATGGGTACGTCCGACCTTCACATGTTCGGCAAAGGCCTGCTCTTTTTCCTCAAATTCGCGAGTCAGGCAAGCTAACGCGGGCAGGAGATGCTGGCGCCAGCGCAACACCACGGCGACATGCATCACACTCGGAAAGACATCATTGGATGACTGGGAGCAATTGACATGGTCATTGGGATGGACGGGCTGCTTTTGACCGCGCTGCTGGCCGTCGATTTCATTAGCCCGGTTGGCAATGACCTCATTGAGATTCATGTTGGTTTGGGTGCCACTGCCGGTTTGCCAGACCACCAGGGGAAATTGCTCCGCGTGGCGTCCGGCGATAATTTCATCACAGGCCTGGCAAATCAATCGGGTCTGTAACGCCGGCAACAATCCCAGTTCGCAATTGGCTCGTGCCGCGGCTTTTTTGACCAGAGCAAAGGTCTGAATGAAATCCTCGGGAAAGCGGTCGCCGCCGATGTCGAAATTGTTTATCGAGCGTTGAGTCTGGGCGCCCCAGAGGGCTTCGACAGGGACATCGACACTGCCTAAACCATCCTGCTCTTTACGGCTGCTCATAAGCATTAACCAGTGGCGTTCCGACCCAGGCGGTCCAGCACGAAATTTAATATGCCGCCACTTCGAAAATAATCAAGTTCTATTTCAGTATCTATTCGACACAGCAAATCAGTCTGCACCCGCGCACCGGTTTCGCTTTGCAGACTCAATCTCACCGTGCCTCCCGGTTTCAGGATACCGATCCCGGCAAGATCAATTGTTTCAGTGCCATCGATTGCCAAACTGTGTCGGCTCTCGTTATTTTGAAACTGTAGGGGCAACACGCCCATGCCAATGAGGTTGGAGCGGTGAATACGTTCGAAACTCTCCGCGATAACCGCTTTGATCCCTAACAGTTTCGTCCCCTTGGCGGCCCAGTCTCGGCTGGAACCGGTACCGTACTCCTTGCCGGCAATCACCACGAGCGGAGTATGCGTCTTTTGGTAGCGCATCGCCGCATCGTAGATCGGCATTTGCGCGCCGTCCGGCAACAGGCGCGTATATCCCCCCTCGGTGCCCGGCACCATTTCATTCCTGATACGCACATTGGCGAAGGTGCCTCTCATCATCACTTCGTGGTTGCCGCGCCGCGAGCCATAAGAATTGAAGTCGCTTTGCTCGACACCGTGTTGTCGCAGGTACTCACCGGCCGGACTGTTCAATGCGATCGAGCCGGCGGGCGAAATGTGGTCCGTGGTCACCGAATCTCCCAGAACGGCAATGATTCTTGCCCCGTGGATATCCTCCGGCTCGCGGTGCTCGGTACTGAAAAATGGCGGGCACTGAATATAGGTTGATCCGGGATTCCAGGTGTAGGTTTTTGCTTTCGAAACCGTTAGTTGCCGCCACGCGGCATCGCCGCTGAAGACATTGGCATATTCCTTTCGAAACATCGACTCCCGCACAACCCGCATCGCATCAGCGATTTCCTCGGCGCTGGGCCAGAGGTCCCCAAGGAAAATCTGGCGGCCCTCCCTGTCCACCGCCAGCGCATCACGAGTCAGGTCAATGCGGGTAGTCCCCGCGAGTGCGAACAACACCACCAGTGGCGGGGACGCCAGCCAGTTAGCGCGCACCCTGGGATGAATGCGTCCTTCGAAGTTGCGATTACCACTGAGCACCGCGCAGACACTCAGGTCCCCTGCATCGATAGCCGCTTCAATGTCGGGACTCAAGGGCCCGGAGTTGCCGATACAGGTCGTACAACCGTAGCCCACCAGATTGAACCCCAGGGCATCGAGATGGCGCTGCAAACCCGCTTCCTGTAAATAATCCGTTACCACCCTGGAACCTGGCGCCAACGAGGTTTTGACCCAGGGTTTGCGGCCTAAGCCTAGTTCGGCCGCCTTTTTGGCGACCAAGCCCGCCGCCAACATGACCGCGGGATTTGAGGTGTTGGTGCAGGAGGTGATGGCGGCGATGACGACGTCGCCGTCACGCAGCGCATGCGACGCCCCTTCTACCGCAACACTTGCCCCTTGATCCGGGCGCCCTCTCAAGGCGAGCATCTGATCGATGCTTTCAGGTAATTGATTCAACGCCACCCGGTCCTGGGGCCGGCGGGGGCCGGCCACGCAGGGCACCACATCACTCAAGTCCAGCGCCAGGGTGCTGTCGTAAACCGGCTCGGGGGAATGACTGTCGCGCCAGATGCCCTGCGCGCGAGCATAGTGTTCCACCAACGCGATGTTCTTTTCCTCGCGGCCACTCAGACGCAGGTAATTCAGGGTTTCCTGATCAATGGTAAAAAAGCCGCAGGTTGCGCCATACTCCGGCGCCATGTTGGCGATGGTGGCCCGATCGGCCAGTGGCAGAAAGTCGAGACCGCTGCCATAAAATTCGACAAATTTTCCGACGACACCATGTTGACGCAACTTTTCCACCACCGTTAACACCAGATCCGTGGCAGTCACGCCCTCCCCGAGGCGACCACTCAGTTTGAAACCGACGACCTCCGGTATCAGCATGGTAACCGGCTGACCCAGCATGGCGGCTTCGGCCTCGATACCGCCGACGCCCCATCCCAGGACGCCCAGGGCATTGATCATGGTGGTATGACTATCCGTGCCCACCAGGGTGTCCGGATAGGCGAATAGATGTCCCTCGATGGCATTGACCCACACCGTTTTGGCCAGATATTCAAGGTTAACCTGGTGACAGATACCGGTACCCGGCGGCACCACCCGAAAATTATCAAAGACAGTCTGGCCCCAGCGCAAAAACTGGTAACGCTCGGCGTTGCGAAGCATTTCCATCTCTACATTCCGCTGGTAGGCAGCGGGCTCGGCGAAATGATCGACCATGACCGAATGGTCGATCACCAGATCAACAGGCGTGAGTGGATTGATCAACGACGGATCCTGTCCCCGCAGAGTCAGGGCATCGCGCATCGCGGCCAGATCGACGATCGCCGGCACACCGGTAAAATCCTGCATCAGCACCCGCGCCGGTCGAAACGCTATCTCCTGCTCGCTGCCTCGAACCTGGCGCCAGTTGCCGAGGCTTTCGATGGCCTGGCGGGCGTCCTCGCCGCCATCATCACCACGGAGGATATTTTCCAGCAATATTTTCAGACTATAGGGCAGCCGGTTGACATCGCTGAAGCCCCGCTGTTCCAGGGCCTTTAAGCTCCAGTAGTGGTAGGTATTGTCGCCGACGATGAGGGTCTTGCGGATTTGGTAGCGGTCACCTGTCAATCTCATTACCCGTTCACTCCTTCTTTACTTCTGTTTAATTAACACTTTTTACCTGATGCTTTTTCTCGGCGCTTTTCTCGCCGATTGAAAAGCCGACGCAAGCGCCAGCGGTGGGCAACCAACCCGTCCC
>JBECKV010000078.1:0-3477 GCA_040235495.1 Porticoccaceae bacterium | reverse complement strand
GGTTTGCAGATAGCGCAATTGCAAGGCCTGGTTTTGCTGAGCCAGGGTGTTGGCGGCCTGCAGCAATTTCTCCGAGGCCTGGAGTTCACCCTCCGCATGGATTACCTTGGCGCGCCTCGCCCGCTCGGCTTCCGCCTGCTGGGCAATGGCCCGCACCATGGTTTCATTGAGATCCACGTGCTTGATTTCGACGTTACTGACCTTGATGCCCCAGGCGTCGGTCTGCTGGTCGAGGATGGTTTGTATATCGGTGTTGAGACGGTCCCGCTCGGCCAGCATTTCATCCAGCTCGTGTTGCCCGAGCACGGAACGCAGAGTGGTCTGCGCCAACTGGCTGGTGGCCATATAAAAGTCTTCCACCTGGATGATGGCCCTTTCCGGGTCCACCACTCGGAAGTAGACCACGGCGTTAACCTGGACCGAGACATTATCCCGCGAGATAACATCCTGGCTGGGTACATCCATGACGATGGTGCGCAGATCGACGCGCACCATTTGCTGGACGCCCGGCACGATGATAATGAAACCAGGACCCTTGACCTTCCAGAAGCGACCGAGCAGGAACACCACGCCACGCTCGTATTCGCGCAGGATTTTGATGGCACTGGCGAAAAACAAAATCACCAGCACGATAACTGTGTACAGTGGATATTCGATCATGGTCATTTCTCCATGAGTGTGGGGATTCTCATTGTTCCTGGTTGGACAATGGTTCAGGCTCGACCTCCAGGGTCAAGCCATCAACCGCCTGGACCCTGACACGTTGCGATTTCTCCATCGAAACGGCGCTGCGGGCCTGCCATAATTCGCTGTGAACCCGGACCATGGCGTGGTGAGAATCACGAATCTCCAGCACCTCACCCACCTTGCCGATCAACTCTTCGACGCCACTGACCACCGGCCGATGTCGGGCGCGCAGGGCCATGGCGATGACCAGGAAAAATACCAGCCCCGTAGCTACCGCGACGCTCAGCACCACCGATAAATAGATTCTGAAATCGGGAATGTCAGTATCCATTAAAATAATCGAGCCGATAACAAAGGCCACCATGCCGCCGATACCGAGCATGCCGAAACTGGGCTGGAAAGCTTCGGCCACCATCAGCGCAACCCCCAGCAGGATTAACGCAAAACCGGCGTAATTAACCGGCAACAGCTGAAATGAATAGAGCGCGAGTACCAGACAGATCGCGCCAATCACCCCTGGCACCAGGCCACCGGGGTTATAAAATTCCAGGATCAGTCCGTAAACGCCCACCATCATCAGGATATAGGCGACATTGGGATTGGTGATGACGCTGAGCAGGCGGTTCCGCCAGTCCGGCAATAACTCCTCTACTTGCAGGTTCTGGGTGCTCAGCGTTTGTATCTCGCCGCGCACGCTCACCTGTCTACCGTCGATCTGCTGCAGCAGGTCTTGAATATCAGCAGCAACCACATCGATAACCCCAATTTTCAGCGCTTCACTGGCTTGCAGGCTCACCGCCTCGCGCACCGCCTGCTCGGCCCAGTCAGCGTTGCGGCCATGCAACTCGGCCAGACCCCGAATATAGGCTGAAGCGTCGTTTACCATTTTGCGCTTCATGGCATCGCCCTGCTCCGGCGCGCCGGACTCATCTTTGTTGTCGTCTTCCCCTTGTTTCCCCGAGCCCTTATCAGCGGATGGCTTGCCGGTGCCGGGTTTATCGCCACCGGGAAATGCCGAGCCACCAATTTGCACGGGCGTGGCCGCACCCAGATTGGTGCCAGGCGCCATGGCGGCAACATGGCTGGCATACAAAATATAAGTGCCGGCACTGGCGGCGCGGGCGCCGGTTGGGGCGACATAGGTAACCACGGGAATAGGAGATGCGGTAATGGATTTGATAATTCCGCGCATGGCGCCATCAAGACCGCCGGGGGTATCCATGCGGATAATAATAAGCGCCATCCCTCCGCTCTCCTGGGCCTGTTCAAAAGCGCGTTCGATATAATCCTCGGTGGCCGGGCCAATGGCGTCGGCGACGGTCAAAACCAGCGCCCGGTGATCGCTCGCCGACCAGGCACCTGCAGGCCACAAGCTGATCGACAGCGACAGAAGAAAAAATATTCGAACCGCAATCAAGTTGTTAAATCCTCGCAGGGTTTGTGCGTAGTCTCGTACTACCTCGAATCGACTCTACTTTTTTTCAAGTACATAGTCTATTTATAGACTCGATCGAGTTCCATAACAATCGTATCAGCCGACGACGAGCAAGCCGTTGATCGGTAAGCTGGCTTGAGGTGCCCGGTAATTCGAGCTAAATTGCCCGGCCCGCCACTGTGGTGATTACGCGAGCTAAATTGGTGTCAAAAAAGAAGACCCAGTCCAAATCTGGTGCCGAATCGACAGAAAAATCCACACCTTCCATCTATCAGCAGTTGGGGCGCAGGCACAGCCTGAGCATGAGCGAGGCTTTGCAGCCCTTTCTCGAGCGAAAACTGGCGCTAAGCACGCTGGATTATTCAAAACGACACGCTCGTGGGCAGTTATCCGCCGCCGAGCGCATCGAATTGTTATTTGACGAAGGTACATTTACGGAAATCGCGCCCCTGGCGAGGGAGTCCGACCTTGCCGCGGATACCAAACCCGGGGCAACACCAAGAGACGGGATCGTTGTCGGTTACGGCAAGGTAAACGGCCGAACGGTCGGGGCTGCGGCTTATGATATTCAGTTTCGCGGCGGTTCCATGGGCAAGGTCTGCGAATGGAAGTTCACTCGCCTCAAACGCCTGATCCTGGAGCAGGGTTTTCCCCTGGTAGTCATGAGCGAAGGCACCGGCGCGCGGCTTGAAGAGGAGGTCAGCAGTCAGGGCGCCTACGACAATCCACAATTTGCCAATCTGGTGGCGTTAAGCGGCTATGTGCCGATCGTAGTGGCGGTCATGGGGCTCTGCGTTGGCGGTCACGCCAATCTCACCGCCATCGGCGACTTTGTGCCAATGACGGAAAACGCTTCGATGATGCTGGCTGGACCACCGCTGCTGCGCACCAAAATGGGGGTCGAGACTACCCTCGAAGAACTGGGCGGCGCCCGCAAGCATGTGGAACAAAGTGGCATGGGCGACCTGTTGGTCAAGGACGACCGCGAATGCATCGATAAAATAAAGGAGTTTTTGAGCTACTTGCCGGATAACTGCCATGAACCGGCTCCGCGTCGGCCAAGCCGCGACAATCCCGAGCGGCGCTGTGACGCCCTGCTGGAAGTCGTGCCTTCCGATTTACGATTCGCCTACAACATCAAAAAAGTCGTTGCCGAACTGGTCGACGATGGGCTTTTTTTTGAAATGCAGCCGGCCTTCGCCGCCAATGTGGTCACCGCCCTGGCCCATATGGGTGGTCGTGCCGTAGGGATCATCGCCAATCAGCCGGCCCATATGTCCGGTACCATCGATGTCAAAGCCTGTCAAAAGATCAGTCGATTCATCAACTTTTGCGACTGTTTTGGCATCGCCCTG
>JBECKV010000072.1:0-9877 GCA_040235495.1 Porticoccaceae bacterium | reverse complement strand
CGCTGGTCAATCTGGTCATGGCGAAAAAGACTCTGTTACGGCAACAACGGTTACTAATGCAGGCGTAGTACGCCTGTTGTATGCCCATCGGGCTGGAAATGCCGGCCGGATGGATAAAACGGCCCCGTTTGAGGCCCGAAACTAAAGAAAACGGAGCAGGTTCAGGACAAACTGATCGCAACATCATTGTAGGCATCAATTGTTCAGACCTTCCTTAGTGTGAACAGGCCCTAGTTTGCTTCGGTGAGCTGGCCTAGCCGGTCGAGACGGCCTGAGCCAGGCGTTTGGCCAGGGCGCGGTAGGCGCCCACATTGAAGGCCAGGCCGATATGGGTGGCTTTAACCTCGGTGTTCATGTCGGGGTCTTGTTCCAGGCAGCTGTGCCAGTCGACCACGCCATCACGCCGGGAGTAGATGGAAAACTGCGGTGCCTGCCTCAATTCCGGCGCCAGCATATGGTGAACAAAATCGCACATGCAGTGGCCAGAGCCGCAGGAGGCATGAAGATTGCGACCGACGAGCTTGCCCTTGCCGGCTATCAGGTAATCCCACACGCCCACTACCGCTGGGTGCGCCTTGACGGAGTCGCGAAAGGGCGAACCGAGGGTGATGACCCGGTCAACGCATTCGGGCACCGCCTGAAGCACGGATTTGGCCAGTAAGCCGCCCAGGCTGTGCCCCACCAGCTTGATTTTTTGCCCGGTTCTGCGATGCAGTGATTTGACCGTGTTGATCATGCGTCTGGAGGTTTCGTTGGGGCAGTCTGTATTCCAGAGAATGTGCGAGGCGTGAGCTTCATAACCAATGCGGTTGAGCCACTGGCGCATGGGCAGCATGAGCAGGTCGTTGGCGAGAAAGCCTGGAATCACCAGCACCGGTTCTCCCGAGCCACGGGTGACGCCCTTGCCGGCGTAGACCGGATGGTTTAACAGCACCATCAAATCGGCGGGCCACAGCGCCTCTCGCCAGATGGGGGTGGCGGCAAACTCGATCGAGGGGTCATGAGCGAAGGGATCGGCATCGTCGTCATGTTGCGACTGCAAATCGATGTCCAGCGGCTCATACAGATGTATTTCTTCCTGCAAGGCCGATACTCCCTAAAATACGGGGTTGAGAATCAGTGGTGTTTCGCCGGGGTCGCTTGCGGCCTGGCAGGCGCTGGCTTTGAACCCCTGAATTAAACCGCCTGGTTTAACATCGGAATGAACCGGGCGCATTTATAGCGACTGCCCGCCGGTGCATCGCTGGCCGGGCAGGGTTGGCCGACACCACGGTCCGGGCAGGCCCGGACCGTTGCTGGGTTCCGCGCAAAAATGCTAGGCGGCGGTACTCATTTTCTGCGCCGCTTCCTTCATGGTGTCCATGGACTTTTTGAACATTTCCGACATGCTGTTTTCCGTGGTGAAGGATTTGGCCATCGCCAATGCGGCCTTGGTACTGGTCTGCGAGCCTTCGAGCAGGGCTTTAGTGACAGACAGCATTTCCTCGCGCATATCGGTTTGCTCGGCAATCATGAGCTTCATCAGATTCAAGGTCCGCGTCTGCATCTCCGTGAACGACTCTATCACCGCCGTCAGGTTTTCCTTGTAGTCGCTGGGTTTTTCACTCAGGGTTTTGGCCAGCTCCAGGCCGAGTTTCTGGGCGCTGATCGCATCATCAATCATCGCGCCGCCCAGTTTGATCCGGCGCTTGCGGGCGTCGGCATAGGCCTTGGTGAGGGTTTTGTGATTGTCGAGCAGGGTGTCGATAAAAGGACTCATGCCACTGGTCATGATTTTTTCCTCTTTGGGTTTGGTGGTTCGCTTTCTGGGTTTGACGGGTACTGTTGCGGGTACTGCTGTTTGTGCCTCGGTCATATCGGTCTCCAGGGGCGCGCGGGTAGAGGTGCGCTCCGTTGGTGTATATATATGCATTATGCATATATTTGTCAAATAAAATTTTGTGATTCCAGATGACTTCGGCTGATGCCAGCCGCAATGCGCAGGCAGCAATTACCGGGCCAACAACCATTTATTGCATTTTCAGGTCCTCGGCTTTACTCAACGATTAATGCCGGCCGCTGATTAAATAAATTCGTCACACAGTGGCGCTAGTATCCCGAGTGCTGGCTAATAACTTGGCCTATTTTTTGCTGTTACTAATGAAACGCTAGTGAAACGAGCGTGTTTTCCCGGAACGCGGGCTTTTTAAATCCACGCATGCCCCTGATTGGTGCAGTCCGTTTGCTCTCCATCAGGGCGGGGTCGCTAAAAATCCACCCCGCTACTTTTCGGGTAAGGACATTTTTTCCGGGTAAATATTTTCCGGGTAAAGACATTTTTTGGCGAAAGCCGTTTTGGCCAGCAAAGGCGATACAAGACACCAGGCGAGTATTGAATTTAAGGCGAGTATTGAATTTTCGGGACGAGCATTGAATTTTCGGGAGTAGAAGATGACGGAAGACGAGAGAGATTTATTTGTCGAACCCATGAGGATGTGGCGTAACTGGTATCAAAAATCCGAGCAGCAGTGGAGTGAGGCGATTACCGAGATTATGGCCGATGAACGCCTGGGTAAGCGCTTTGGGAAATATTTTCAGGAGTGGCTCCACGCCCATCACATGTTTACTGAAATGGTTGGCCAACAACTGGCGGCGCTGAATCTGCCTTCGCGCAATGATTTGTTAAATGTCGGTGATCGCATGGGAGAGGTGGAGGATTCCCTGTCGGCGCTCACCGCCGAAATTCATCAGCTGAAAAAGCAGCTTGCCCAGTCAGGGCGGGCTGGTAATTCGGGTTCCAGTGCTGTTGCCCCGGTGCGCAGAACCCGGAAGCCGCCGGCAAGGGACAGCGCAAAGGACAGCATAAAAACCGAGGTAAAAGCATCGATCGAGGATGCTCCAAATAACTAAAAAAACATAGGGTGAGCCCTTGTCTTATGGTGAGTCAAGGCTTTTGGGCCAGCCAACACAGGTAATTGACTATGAACGCGCGCGCAGCGGCTCGTGAGGCTGAAGTGGCGAATGATAATCTGCAAAAAACCCTTGAAAAAGTATTATCCCGAAACATCAAGGGCCTGAAACCGCTCGACGGTTTGGAGCTGGATTTAGGCGTTACTCCGAAAGACGTTATTTATGCCCGTGGCACGATGAAGTTGTACCACTATCGGCCCGTCTGCGACGAGGTATACCGGGTGCCCATTGTTCTGGTGATGTCGCTGATCAACCGTTATTACATCGTTGATCTCTCCACCGGCCAGAGTCTGGTGGAATATCTGTTGCGCCAGGGTTTTGACGTTTACCTGATTGACTGGGGCGTGGTGCGTAGGGGCTATGAGTATTTGAACATGGACCACTACGTGGGTGAGTACATACCCCAATGCCTGGAGCAGGTCGCCGGAGAAAGTGGCGAGCGTGAGTACTCCATGGTCGGCTATTGCCTGGGCGGGGTCATGGCCTGCATGCATGCCGCGCTCAACCCGGATACCGGGCTCAGGAATCTGGGTTGTTTCGCCACCCCGGCCGACGCCAGCGGCATGGTGTTATACAAAAGCTGGGCGGACGGAGAAAATGTTGACATCGATGCCATTGTGGAGGAATTGGGCAACGTGCCGCCGGTGATGGTTGATGCCATGTTGCAGGCTCTGCGGCCACTGCAAAAAAGCGCCGGGCGCATGAGTCTGCTCGATAACGTCAGCAACGATGAATTCGTCAAGGCCCACTACCGGTTCGAGCGCTGGACTTCGGACCCGGTGCCATTGGCTGGCGAGGTGGCGCGGCAGTTGTACAAGCATTTTCTGCGCGACAATAAATTTATCAAGAACGAATTCGAGATCAAGGGGGAGAAGGTGAATCTGAAAAATATTACCTGCCCGTTTTTACACGTTGCGGCGGTTCATGATCATATTGTCCCGGCTGATGCCTCGAAGGATTTGATCAATATGGTCGGCAGCGCGGATAAGCTCGAGGTAGTGGTCAAGGGCGGTCATGTCAGCCTGGTTGCGGGCGGTAACGCGGTATATCGCCTATGGCCCCAGTTGGCGGACTGGCTGTCGGCGCGCTCCATATGAAATCGGTGATCGAGAAGGAGAAGGGTTTGGAACACTTTCCGAAACAGGTTGAATTGAACAAGGGTAGCGTCGAGTTGCATCTGATGACGCGCGCCGACGAACAGCGCATGCTGAGTTTCGCCCAGGCCTTGCCGGAGCATGATTTGATGTTTTTACGCCGGGATATAACCCGTCCGGAAGTCATCAAGGCCTGGGTGGATAAAATCGAGGCCGGTGGTACGGTTACTGTCATCGCGGACCAATGTGGCGAGATGATCGGTTACGGCACCCTGAGTTTCAGTGACTACAGTTGGTCCCGCCACGTGGCGGAACTGCGGGTGATGGTAAGGCCTGACAAGCGTGATTCCGGCGCCGGGCGGTACCTGACGCGAGAGGTTTTCCGCCTCGCCCTGGCTAACGGCGTCGAAAAAATGGTCGCGCGCATGACCCTGGATCAGACGGCAGCCCGAAAATTGTTTCAGGAATTGGGCTTTCGGCCGGAAGCGCTGCTGGAAGACGAGGTGAAGGACCGTCACGGTGAGCTGCACGACGTGCTGGTGATGGCGGTGAATGTGCAGGCCATGCTGGCCAAGCGCGATGCCTTTGGACTCGGGTGAATTTACTGTCGCCTATTCGCTGTTGGCTTAATCGCCCCGGTTTCGATTCAACCGCCCTGCTGTTGTCTCAATTAACTGCTATTGATTAACTACCATTGATTAATTGCTATTGATTAATGGCCATTGATTGAATCGTGCCCGAAGTACGCGGGTGGCGCCTCGACCTGGGTGAAGGATACCCGCGTCGTCGTTTATACTGCCTGGGTGAAGGATTTGTCTTAGCGGCGGGTTATCGTGGACGAGGACGGCGAGGAAAAACCAACTGATCCCTACGCGGCATATCGCCTGCCCGGAGATATGCTCACTGCCCATCTGCTGGCGCTGATGAAGGGCTGGACGGGGTACGGCTACGAGTTGGCCAAGCGCCTGGAGGAAAGTGGCTTGCGCGGTTATAACACCGGCTCCCTCTACCGCACCTTGCGGCAGATGGAAAAGCACGGCCTGATCAGCTCCTTATGGGATACGTCCGAATCAGGTCCAGCCAAGCGCATGTATACCCTGACCAGTGGCGGGACGCTGTTTTTGCGTAACTGGCTCAAGCTGGTGGATATGCACAAATCCATGCTGGAGCAGTTCCTCGATGTCGAAGACATGCGAAGGAGGCCGGCAAAAGGAAAAACCCCGCCCGCCACGAAGTCGAGGCAAGAGAAAACCATGCCGGCACGGCGAGCGGGCGCCGAAGGTGGAACTCCCGGCGCCGGGGCCAGGCCCGCGAATGCGTCATCTAATAGTAATCAGCATAGTAGTAATCAGCGCAGTAGTAGTCAGCGGCCGTCTAAACGACAAACCACCAGCCGGGGAAAAACTCCAGGCCGGTCCGGCCGTGACAAACCCGGGTCCCGGAACTGAACCCGGTTCGAACGCCTTACCTATCGAGCACTTCGCATCGTTAGCCATCGTTAGCCATCGTTAGCCATAGGCCCGGGCCGTGGTATTGTGTAAAATCCGCCCTCATTTTTCGCCACCCCGGGGTTCCCGCCATGTTTGATCCAAGCCAGACTCTCGCCCAGTTCGATCCGGAGTTGTGGGCGTCCATCCAGCAGGAAGAGCGCCGCCAGGAGGAGCACATCGAACTGATTGCTTCGGAAAATTACGCCAGCCCGCTGGTGCTGGCGGCACAGGGCACGGTGTTGACCAACAAATACGCGGAGGGTTATCCCCATAAGCGTTATTACGGCGGTTGTGAATTTGTCGATCAGGCCGAGGAACTGGCGGTCGAGCGGGCCAAAACCCTGTTTGGCGCGGCCTACGCCAATGTTCAGCCCCACTCCGGTTCCCAGGCCAACGCCGCGGTTTATCAGGCATTGTGCGAGCCCGGTGACACGGTATTGGGCATGAGTCTGGCCGATGGCGGGCATTTGACTCACGGCGCCAAACCGAATTTTTCCGGCAAGATCTATAACGCGATCCAGTACGGCCTGGATGCCGCCACCGGCGAAGTGGATTACGCTCAGGTGGAGGCCCTGGCGCTCGAGCATCGACCGAAAATGATCATCGCTGGCTTCTCGGCCTATTCCCGGGTCATGGACTGGCAGCGCTTTCGTGATATCGCTGACCAGGTGGGTGCCTATCTGATGGTGGATATGGCGCATGTGGCCGGCCTGGTGGCGGCGGGCTGCTATCCCAATCCGGTACCGGTGGCCGATGTGGTGACTTCCACAACCCACAAAACCCTGCGCGGGCCGCGCGGTGGCTTGATTCTCGCGAGAGCCAACGCGGAGCTGGAGAAAAAGTTTAATTCCGCGGTTTTTCCCGGCGGTCAGGGCGGCCCGCTGATGCATGTCATCGCCGCCAAGGCGGTCAGCTTCAAGGAGGCGCTCAGCGAAGACTTCAAGGTCTATCAGCGGCAGGTCGTGGCCAACGCCCGAATCATGGCTGCCACGTTTATAGAGCGAGGCATCGATATTGTTTCCGGTGGAACCGACAATCATCTGATGCTGGTGAACCTGATCGGCAAGGAATACACCGGTAAGGATGCCGATGAGGCCCTGGGCCAGGCCAATATCACCGTCAATAAAAATGCCGTGCCCAATGATCCGCGTTCGCCATTTATTACCAGCGGTTTGCGGGTCGGAACGCCAGCCATCACCACGCGGGGCTTCAAGGAGGCCGAAACCCAAGCCCTGACTCACTGGATGTGCGACGTGCTTGAAGCCCTGGAGGATGACTCGGCGGATCAGACCATCGTCGAGGTGAAAGCCAGGGTGCTGGAGATTTGTCGTCAGTTCCCGGTTTACCGCGCAGATTGAAAATAGCGGCTGCCCCGTTGCATGCCGGGTGCTGTGATAAGATCGCGCTCACGTTTGACTGGCGGGGCACAGGATGCACTGTCCCTTTTGTGGTGCCGATGACACCAAGGTAATTGACTCGCGACTAGTCGCCGATGGCGATCAGGTACGTCGCCGTCGCGAATGCGTCCAGTGCCGGGATCGCTTTACCACCTACGAATTGGCCGAGCTGCTGATGCCCCGGGTGATCAAGCGCGACGATACCCGCGAACCCTTCGATGAAGAGAAGCTGCGCTCGGGTTTGCATCGGGCCCTGGAAAAACGACCGGTCAGTGTCGAGCAAATCGAGGCGGCGCTGTCACAGATAAAACGCTTTTTGCAAAGTACCGGCGAGCGGGAAATCCCTTCTCAGATCATCGGCGAAAAGGTGATGGACCAGCTGCGCCAGCTGGATGATGTCGCCTATGTGCGCTTTGCGTCGGTCTATCGCAGCTTTCAGGACCTCAGCGAGTTCCGCGCCGAGTTGGACCGGCTCGAAGAGGAAAGCGGGCAAAAAGGCAGCGGCGGGTAAACATGGATGCCGGTGATGAGTACTATATGGCGCGCGCCATCGAGTTGGCGCGCCGTGGCTGGTACACCGCCCGCCCCAATCCGCGGGTCGGTTGCGTCATTGTCAGCAAGGGTGAAATCGTTGGCGAAGGTTGGCACCAGCGCGCTGGCGAACCCCACGCCGAAGCCAATGCCCTGCGCGTGGCCGGGGCCGCGGCGGCCGGCGCCACGGCTTACGTTTCCCTTGAGCCCTGTAATCACCAGGGGCGGACACCGCCCTGCGCCACGGCCCTGATCAAAGCCGGTGTCAGCCGGGTAGTCTACGGAATCAAGGATCCCCACAAGGATGCCCGGGGCGGCCTGGAGACACTGAGCAACGCCGGCGTCGAAGTCCACGGGCCAGTGCTGGAATCCGAGGCAAGAGTGGTCAATGCGGGGTTTTTTCAGCGTCTTGCCACTGGTCGCCCAAGGGTGACTCTGAAAATCGCCGCCAGTCTGGATGGTCGAACCGCCATGGCCAGCGGTGAGAGCCAGTGGATTACCGGGCCACAGGCGCGCGGCGATGTGCAGCGATTACGGGCCCGGAGCGGCGCGATCATTACCGGCATCGGCACGGTGTTGCAGGACGATCCCTCCCTGACAGTGAGGGCGGATCAGCTGGGCCTGGTCGACGCTGAGGCCGTGGCAAGCACGCAACCCCTGCGGGTCATCGTCGACAGCCGATTCCGGCTTCACGAAGCGCTCAGGATTCTACATGCCCCGGGAAACGTGCTGATAGCCACCGCTACGCCAGGCGTGCGTCTGGCCGCTTACGAAACGCTAAGCATACCCAATCACGAGGGCAAGGTTTCCTTGCCGGCCTTACTCGATGAGTTGGGAAAGCGCCACTGCAACGATGTCCTGGTGGAGGCGGGCGCCAAACTGGCGGGCGCTTTTGTGCGCGAGGGTTTGGTGGATGAGTTGATCATCTACCTGGCGCCCAAACTGCTTGGCAGTCAGGCCATGCCCATGCTGGAGCTGTCTTTTGATAAGATGGCGCAGGCGCTGGATCTCCGAATCACGGATGTTCGCGCCCTCGGCAATGACTGGCGGGTGACTGCCGAGGTGGTGGACAAGTCGAGCCGGGCCGGCGACCGGTAAGCAGTCGCGGCAATCAGGCGCCACATCCAGGAACATACTTCAGAGAGCGACAGTATCGTGTTTACAGGCATTATTCAGGCGGTGGGTCAAGTGGTGGCAACCGAGCGTCGCGACGGCGATGTGCGGTTGACGATCGATAGCGGCGGCCTTGATATGGCCGATGTCGCATTGGGCGATAGTATTGCCGTCAACGGCGTGTGCCTGACCGTGGTCGAGCAACTGGCGCGCGGATTTGCTGCTGACGTATCCGTGGAAACCCTCGATCTGACCACGGTGGGCCAGTGGCGGACCGGCGCCGGCGTCAATCTGGAAAAATCCCTGACCCCCAGCTCCCGCCTGGGTGGACATCTGGTGTCCGGCCACGTCGACGGTTTGGGGGAGGTGATTGAGCGGCATCCGGATGCGCGCTCGGAGCGTTTTACAATCAGAGCACCGGCTGAGCTGGCTCGTTATATTGCCCACAAGGGCTCGATTACGGTGGATGGCACCAGCCTCACGGTAAATAAGGTAGCGGGTGCCGATTTTGAGCTCAACATCGTGCCCCATACGCTGGAGCACACCATTTTCAGCGACTATAAGCCGGGCACCCGGGTCAACCTGGAGGTGGATGTCATTGCCCGTTATCTGGAGCGCCTGTTGATGGGTCACGACACCGGCACCAGCGGCGGCGAATCCCTGACCGAGCTGGCACGTTCGCTGCTGCAAAACAGGTCTTCCGATTCCTAGCACTGGCGCCCGCGCGGTCGAGAGAACCGGCTTTAAAATTTAAAGGTAATGCCATGCAATTAAATACGACTGAAGAACTGATCGAGGACATCCGCCAGGGGCGCATGGTTATCCTGATGGATGATGAGGACCGTGAGAATGAAGGTGATCTGGTCATCGCGGCGGAAAAAATAACCGCCCGGGATATCAACTTTATGGCCACCCATGCCCGGGGACTGATCTGTCTGACCCTGACCCAGCAGCGCTGTGAACAGTTAGGCTTGCGCCTGATGGTCGATGTTAACGACGCCGCTCACGGCACCAATTTTACCGTGTCGATCGAGGCGGCGGAGGGTGTCACCACCGGCATCTCAGCGGCCGATCGCGCAAAAACCGTACAGGTCGCGGTGGCCCCCAATGCGACCCCGATGGATATTGTCCAGCCTGGACATATCTTTCCCCTCAAGGCCCAACCGGGCGGTGTTCTGAGTCGCGCGGGCCACACCGAGGCGGGTTGTGATCTGGCGCTGCTGGCCGGGCTCGAACCGGCGGCGGTGATTGTCGAGATCATGAACGATGACGGCACCATGGCCCGGCGCTCGGACCTCGAGGC
>JBECKV010000196.1:0-7365 GCA_040235495.1 Porticoccaceae bacterium | reverse complement strand
CGGACGGAGCGCGTGTCAGCACGTCAATGACTCACCCGGCAGGGTCGGGTAACCTTACACGTGCTGGAGCGACGGGAACTCCGGCCACATCACTTTCAATACTGAATACCGCGCCGTCGCGATCCGTCGAGCCGAGATTTTCCGATCCGGTCACCATATAGAGGGTCTTGAGGTCTTCACCGCCAAAGCAGAGGCTGGTGCACATGCCAGGTATCTCGATCAGGTGGGAGAGATTGCCATCGGTATCATAGATGCCGACCCCGGCGCCGCGACCCGCCTGCGCCAGCCATACGCGGCCATCCACTGAAACGGCCAAGCCATCTGGCGTACCTCGCTCGGCGCGAATAAACAGTCGTTTTTCCCCCAGGCTGCCATCGTCCTCCACGGCGTAACAATAAACTGACTTTCTCTGCGAATCCGAGTGATAGAGGATCTTCCCGTCCGGTGAAAAGCCGAGGCCATTGGTCAGGCGTATATCGGTCGCGACAACGCGGCTGCCGCCGTCCAGATCAAGCAGAAACAAATCACCCGGCCGGGGTTTGCGTCCGTCTTCGAACACAGTGCTTTGCCCCAGGGAACCGGCATAAATGCGGCCCTTGGCGTCGGTGGTGATATCGTTATAGCCTAGGTTGCCCGTGCTTTCGTCGCGGTCCAGTAGCACCAGCGTGTCGCCACCATCGAAGGGTTTAAAGGCAATGTTGCGGCCGGAGACCACCAGCCCACCGGCCTGGTGGAGGCTCATGCCGCCAATACCTTTGCGGTGCTCGAAGAGCCGTGTGACCCGCCCGTCGGCATCCAGGGCAAATACACCACCAAAGACTACGTCGCTAAAAATAAGGCCTCGCTGCCGATCCCACACCGGGCCTTCGATCAGGCCGTAACCCTGCGTCAGTTTTTTCATTGCCCCATACCATTTTTGTCTATTAAGAAGATTTTAAGTGGATTGAATATTCCGTTGCCCGGCGTGTACGTATTGGCGCATCAATTGCTTGGACTTTGTGGCGCAACCGCAAGGATTTTATGGCTCAATCGCCAGGACCTGGTAGACAGTGCTACTGACAGCTCAATCGGTAACCCGGGCAGTGGCTTGGGCAAATTGAATTGCTCGTCGCACTGTTATACTAAGCACACTGCGGAAATCAACAATCACGGTACCAAACACTCATGCCCGCTATCAACTGGAAAAACTACGACGCCACCGGTTATTACGATGAACTGATTATGCCCTCCGGTCGAGCGAGAGCCCCGGGTGGACACCTGGCTCGCTGGTTACGTTCGCTCAGCAGTGATCAATTACAGGACCGGAAGGTCGAAGCCGAACTTGCCATTATCGACAAGGGCGTGACATTCACGGTCTATAGCGACGGTGAAAACATCGATCGCGCCTGGCCGTTCGACATCATCCCCAGAATCATTTCCGTCCGGGAGTGGAAAGGCGTGGAAGCGGGACTGAAGCAGCGCCTGAAAGCGCTCAATATGTTCATCAATGACCTGTATCACGGGCGGAAAGTGATCAAGGATGGCGTCGTGCCCGAGGCCCTGGTGGCTGCTTCAAAAGGCTTTCGCAAGGAATGCATCGGAATCCGGCCTGCCCACGGGGTATGGGCGCATATTTGTGGCAGTGATCTGGTGCGCGATGCCAAGGGCACGATTTACGTGCTCGAAGACAATCTGCGCGTGCCATCCGGGGTTTCCTACATGATTGAAAACCGGGAAGTGACCAAGCGAGTCATGCCGGAGTTATTTGAAAATTACTCGATTCTCCCGGTCGACGGTTATCCGGAACAACTGCTTCATATGCTCCAGTCTCTGGCCCCCGGCAGGCGCACTCGGCCGCAAGTGGTGGTGTTGACCCCGGGCATCTACAACTCGGCCTACTTTGAGCATGCCTTCCTGGCGCGGAGCATGGGCGCCGAGCTGGTCGAGGGCGCTGACCTCGTGGTCGAGAATGATGACTGCGTGTACATGAAGACGATTCAGGGACTGGCCAGGGTCGACGTGATTTACCGCCGCATCGATGATCTGTTTCTGGATCCGGAAGTATTCCATCCCGATTCGGTATTGGGTGTTCCGGGTTTGATGCGGGCCTGGCGCGCTGGCAACGTGGCCCTGGCCAATGCGCCAGGCTGTGGTGTCGCCGATGACAAGGTGGTCTATTCCTACGTACCGGACCTGATTAAATACTACCTCGGAGAAGAAGCCCTGTTGCCCAATGTGCCCACGTATCGTTGTAACAACAAAGCCGAACGGGACTACGTGCTGGCAAATCTTGAGTCCATGGTGGTCAAGCCCGCCAATGAATCCGGTGGCTACGGCATGCTGGTAGGTCCCCAGTCCACGGCCAGGGAAAGGAACGCGTTCAGGAAGTTGGTGCGTAGTCAGCCCCGCAATTATATCGGCCAGCCGGCGCTGAAACTGTCGACCGCGCCGACCCTGTGCGACCATAATCTGGAGCCGCGCCATCTCGATCTGCGCCCCTTCGTCCTCCAGGGCAGGGATATTTTCGTCACCGCCGGTGGGCTGACCCGCGTGGCCATGAAAAAAGGCTCGCTGGTGGTCAATTCCTCCCAGGGCGGTGGCAGCAAGGATACCTGGATTATCGACGATGAGGCCGGCAAATGATGCTTTCCAGGGTGGCATGGCGGATTTACTGGATGGCGCGCTATATCGAGCGGGCTGAAAATACGGCCCGACTGGTGAATACCTTCAATTTTTTGCTCCTGGATTTGCCGCGCGGAACAGCCGTGGGTTGGGAAACCCTGCCGGTGATTGCCGGTGGGCACAAGTTGTACGCCGACCACTATCAGCGTCACGATGAGCGCAATACGGTCAAGTTTCTGCTCGCCGACAGCTTTAACCCGTCCTCTTTGATGAATTCCATAGCCTACGCCCGTGAAAATTGCCGCACCTCCCGGGACGTGCTGCCGGAGCAGGTATGGGAGCAGATCAACGAATTGCACAATTACCTCAACGCCAGGATCGTCGAGGCCATACCGAGGCGAGGCCGTTTTGACGTGCTGACGGAGATCATTCAGCGCTGCCAGCAATTGACGGGCTTGATGGCAGGCACCATGAGTCAGGGCAGCGCCTACGATTTTCTGCGTATCGGGCGCAACCTGGAGCGTGCCGATATGACCAGCAGGGTTGTCGATATCGGCGCCATGTATCTGCACCGAACCGGCGATTCCGGCAAGGTCGATGTTCATGTCTGGACCAGCATGCTGCGCGCCCTCGACGCCTTTCAAATGTATCGAAAGGACGTGCAGCTGGCGGTTTCCTGGCGGGCGGTGGTGGTGTACCTGTTACAAAATGCTGCTCTGCCCAGGGCTGTCGCCCACTGTCTGGATCGCGTCGAGGAAGGGCTTGGCAGTTTGCCCGAACCGCAACGCGGCCTGATGGCCGTCCGCAATGTTCGCCGTCAGCTCAACGATATCAAAGTCGACGAGCTGGCCGGAGAAAAACTGCACGGGGAGGTCGATGCACTGCAGGTCGGTTTGTCTGGCATCAACACGGCAATCACTGAAAGCTGGTTTGGCTGACTGTGAAACCCTTTAATTGCCCCTGTGGCCAGGTGGTTTTTTTTGCAAGTACCCGCTGTCTGAACTGCCAGCTGGCGCTGGGTTTCGATCCAGACAGGCGCGCCATGGTGGCTTTGAACGATCCGCGCTACCGGCCCTGTGCCCATTATCGGGACTTGGCGCTTTGTAACTGGGTGCTGTCCGCCGATGATGACGAGGTGTTATGTCAGTCCTGCCGTCTGACCCGCACCACCCCGAACCTGTCAGTAGCGGCGAATAGAGGGCGGTGGGCAGTGCTGGAGAGCGCCAAACGCCGACTGATCTACAGCATTCTGTACTTTCACTTACCCTTTCTTGACGATGACGCTGGTGGCGTGCCCGCCCTGACGTTTGATTTTTTGGAAGACCAGGGCAGCAACCCGCTGGTGGCCGAGGAATATGTTCGCACTGGCTACGTCACCGGGCGCATTACCATTAATGTTTCCGAGGCGAACCCGGTACAGCGCGAACATACACGTTCCCTGATGAACGAGGATTACCGTACGCCGCTGGGCCACATGCGTCATGAAAGTGGCCATTATTTCTATGACCGGCTGATTCGCCAGGGGCCATGGCGCGCGCGCTTCGAAAACGTGTTCGGCAATCCGGAACTCGATTATGAGCAGGCATTGCGGTGCTACTACGCGGATCCTCCGCCACTGGTCGCGGGCTCCGGGTTTATCAGTCAATACGCTCAGGCGCACCCCCTGGAAGACTGGGCGGAAAGCTGGGCGCATTTTCTGCACATCAATGATGTTCTGGAGAGCGCCCGCGCCAGCGGTATGATCGTCTTCAATGCCGGGACGATGGACTCACCTCACTGGGCGAGCCAGTGGGCGCGCTTGTCGGTAACGTTGAACGAGTTGAATCGTTGTATGGGACACGCGGATGCCTACCCCTTTGTGCTGACCCCCGGGGTGATCGCCAAACTGGAATTTATTGGCCAGGTGGTGGGCCGGTTATCTCCCAGCTAAAGCGAGGCAGGGCGTCGAAAGCGTGGCGTATGTTGCTGGACCAACTTTCCCGAATGGCGCGCAGATAGGTGTGGTTATCGTCCAGCCGCATATAGCGGTTAAACCTCAGGCTGTCCTTTTCATAAATCAGCACTTCGATGGGCGGCCCGACGGATACATTACTCTGCATGGTTGAATCCATCGAAACCAGGGCGCAGCGGGTGGCATCTTCCAGGCTGGTATCTGGCGTCAGAATCCGGTCGAGTATCGGTTTGCCGTACTTGGTCTCCCCGATTTGCAGGAAGGGCGTGGCCATGGACGTGGTAATGTGATTGCCTTCGGGGTAGATGAGGTGTATGCCCGCGGCTTCGCCTCTGATCTGCCCGCCCAGAATGAAAGAGACCCGGGGGCTGAAACCGGCGTTGACGCCTTCACTGTCGGCGAACCGGCTTTGCTGTTGCCGGCTGATTTCGCCAATGTGGTCGGCGACTTCATCAAGATAACGGGCCTTGGCGATCTTGCAATCGGGGTTGTCCGCGAGATCGTGGCGGATTTCCGCCAGCACCGCCTGGGTCGTGGCCAGATTACCCGAACTGAGCAGGACGAACTGGCGATCCCCTTCCAGTCCCAGGGTATGCATCTTGCCATATTGACTGACCTGGTCAGTACCGGCGTTGGTGCGCGAATCGGATACCAGTACCAGTCCGGCTTTAAGTGATATACCCAGGCAATAGGTCATAAAATAATCCAGATCCTGGCGGCCCAAACAAGCATGGGAAGGCCGCGAAAGGAGGGCAATATTAGACATTCGGGGTGCGATGATCAATCCGGGCATCGGCTTCGTCCTGGCCCCATGACGCCAGGACAAAATCAGCACGGAACAGCTATATTGTGCATTCAAGTGGTCACTGAAAAAGTTGACTCGATTGCCAACGCGGCTCGAAAGTCCGAGATCAAAACGTTAGCCGTTTAGACAAGGGCTCGGTACGGGTCCGCTTGTCGGCGCGCGGTAGCAGGCCTGGCTGCGGGTCGGAATAGGCAGCGGGTCCGGAATAGGTAGCGGGTCCGGATAGTAGCGAGCCGGGAGCCTCGGGTGGATCATTGACCACAACACGACGATCGGATAATGAAAACCTTCAATCCTCTTTTTATCATTTTGGCGCGCTTTCTGGTTACGGTTCCGTTGTTGACGACCCTCCATGCACGAGCGGTGGAGGAGGGTATCCACTGGCAGGACTGGTCTGCCAGTGTTTTCGCGCGGGCGAAGGCGCAAAATCGTCCGATCCTGCTCAATGTCGGCCACGAAGGTTGCACCGCGTGTCTGTTCATGGAACGTAATACATTCAGTGACGCGGCAGTGATTGCCCTGGTCAACCGCCACTTCGTGGCTATTCAGGTGGACAGTGAAGCCCGGCCGGACATTGGCGAGCGCTACTCCGACTGGGCCTGGCCGGCCAATGTGTTCCTGGCTCCCGACGGCACCCAGGTGTTGGCCTTTGCCGGTAGCCGTCGTCCGGCATCGTACTTGCAAGTGCTGCGTGAAATTATTGACAAACACAACGCCGGCGACCTGAGTCCCGATGTTCTGGCGCCCTACGGCGCGGCTGAGCAGGTAAATACCGATCCCCTGACGCCATTGCGTGATCAGTTGAGAAATTTACATGAGCGGTTCCATCGCCAGCAAACCGGCGGTGTTTTCGAATCCGCCGAGTCACTCAGGCATTTGCTCTTGCGTAAACATCTCTACGGCGACGAGGAAGCCGGCAGGCTGGCGAAAACGGCGCTGGACCGCTATCTCGGGCAATTGGATCCGGTCTGGGGCGGGATGTTTTATGCCTCGTTCGACCAGGGCCGGCGCATTGCCACCGAAAAGCGCCTGGAAAGTCAGGCGGCGGCGCTCCAGGCTTACGCCCAGGCCTATCAGGTGTTTGGTGACGACCGTTACCGTGACGCGATTGCCAATGTCGATCGTTATCTGAATGAATTTATGCGCGCCAGCGACGGGGGCTATTTTGCCAATCAGCAGGATAGATTCGCGACCGCCGTGGGCGATATCAGTATGGACGAATTTTATGCCCTCGATGATGAAAACAGGCGCCGTTACGGGATTCCCAGCATCGACCATGCGGTCTACAGCGATGTCAATGCCCGGGTCATCCTCGGTTACGTCATGGCTCATCAGGCGACCGGCAAACAGGCTTATCTCGACCGGGCGTCCGCCGCTGCCAAGCAGCTTCTTGAGAAACGCCAGACCAGGGAGGGTTGGTTACAACAGCTGGTGTTGGACGACCACCTGAGCGGGGATCAGCGCATTCATCGCTTGCATGAACAAGCGCTACCCTATCTTCGTGTTCAGGCCCACTTCGGCCAGGCGCTGCTGGCGCTGCATGGCGCCACCGGCGAACCGGTCTGGACAGAGGCTGCGGCAAAGCTGGCGGATGCATTGCTGACCGCGCTGGAAGATGCAAGCCTGGGCGGCTTTTACGGGGGACCGGACGATGGCACGCCAGGACGACGCAAGCCTCTGGAGGACAATGCCGCGGCTGCCCAGTTTCTGTATCTGCTGGGGGTTTTGCGTAAGGATGACAGGTATAAAAATGCCGCAGAACGCGCCGTTCGCGCTGTCACCTCACCCGTGGCCGTGCGTCGGGAGGGACGGATCACCGGCAATCTGCTCCTTGCACTTGAAATCATGACCGCGGGCTACGTGGAGCTTTCCGTCGTTGGCCGGCCCGGCGATCCCGCGACTGAAGCCCTGCTGAAAGCAGGGCGCGAGGTTTACGAGCCGCGCAAGTTGGTGCACCAAGAAGCGCCCGGGCGCTATCCATTACGCGACCGGGCGGCCATGTATATCT
>JBECKV010000159.1:0-3561 GCA_040235495.1 Porticoccaceae bacterium | reverse complement strand
AAGGTGCGCTCGGTGATCGGCGCTTTCAGCGCCGGTAACGCCATCAACTTTCATCGTCCGGATGGCGAAGCCTACCGTTTCCTGGTTGACCGGATACTTACCCTCGACAGACTCAATCCCCAGATCGCCTCGCGACTGGTGACTCCGCTGACCCGCTGGCGCAGATATCCCGCGCAACGCGCCGCGCGGATGAAAAATCAGCTCGAACGGCTAATGGGCGAGCCACGATTGTCGAAGGATGTTTATGAAATTGTTAACAAGAGTCTGGCTTGATCCCGCGCAAGGTACGGGCGTCTATACGCAGTCAAAATGGTAGTCAATAAGGAGAAAGCTTATGCGATTTCAAACCCTGGCGGATGTGCTGGAAGTGGTGAAAACCTTTCACAAGGCACTGGCCGAGCAGTTTTCCGAGCTGGAACAACTGACTACATCCGAGCGCGCCCAGTTGATGCTCGACTACCTTAACCGGCACGAAAGGCATCTGAGTCAGGCCACTGCCCAGTACGGCAAGGATGCCGACTCCGGGCTGTTGCACACCTGGTTGCAGTTTGCTCCGGAGTCTCACCCGCAAGACCTGGTGGCAAAAATCAGGGCGGTCGATATGAACGATGTCGACAGTATTGTCGCCGTGGCCCTGGAGGTGGACGACTATCTGATCCAGCTCTATCGCGATCTGCTGGCCGATTCCGAGACTGATGAGCTCAAAGAGGTTTTCGAAAGTCTGATTCGGTTGGAAGACAACGAGCGCCACACCCTTGCCCGAGCGGCTTTTCGCTTAAGCGACCTGTAAGTTCTGGAAATTAACGCCCGGGCTTTTTATCAGGCATCTGGGGCCGTCAGGCAAGTTCCCATTGCAGCAGCGTGAAGGGGATCGGTGCCTCTCGGTGGTGTTCAAACACCGCCTTGACCGGCGAGCCGATCACTACCTCCCGGGTGGGTTGGCCCAGCAAATTGCCGACCATGCGAATGTTGCCGGCCTCGGGCAGTTCCACCAGCACCACCAGATAGGGACCGTGGTCCTTGAGCGCGGGATGTACCGGGTGCCACACTCGTTCCCAGCTGTAGATTCGCCCCTTGCCTTCAATCTCTTCCCAGCCCAGTTCAAAGCTGTGGCAGGCGTGGCAGAGCCATTCCGGCCCCCACTGCCGGTTGCGGCAGCTGGTGCAGCGCTGCACCACGAGCTGATTATTTTTCAGTCCTTCCCAGTAGGGGGTGTCCAGCCCGTCCCGACTGGGCATCGGCGCGGGTAAACCTTCCGGCAAATAAAATTCACTGGTTTGGCGTTGGCTCATGACAGGGTCTCCTCACTGCCGAGTATGCAGTTGCTCACGGGCGTCACCATGGGGCCCGAGGTGACCATGGAGATCTCGGCGCTGGCTACCTGGTTGGGGGATTGGCCACGGATCTGCCGCACTGCCTCGACAATCAGTTCCAGTCCGTGCATATAACATTCGGCCAGATTGCCGCCGCTGGTATTGAGGGGCAGCTTGCCGCCTTCGGCCAGCAGATTGTCATAGCGGATAAAGTCGTTGGCTTCCTCGTGGCCGCAGAAACCGTGCTCGATGATGGACATCACCACGCCGCCGGTGAAATTCTCGTAGCTCTGCAACACGTCCACGTCCCCCGGTCCGACGCCAGCCATCCGGTAAAGCCGTGGCGCCAGGGAGGTAAAACTGGATGTGGCATACAAAGGCGCGTTATGACAGGGCGCGGCATTACGGTGCTCCGAGCCGGCGGTAGCGCCCAGCAAGTAGGCAGGCTTCTGTTGCATATCCCTGGCCTTCTCAGCCGAGACCAGCACCAGGGCCGCGGCGCCATCGTTTTCCATGCAACAGTCATAGAGCTGATAGGGCTCCACGATCCAGCGGGCTTCGTCGTATTTTTCCGGCGTCAGCGGCCGGCCTCGCATCACCGCCCGGGGGTTGTTCTGGGCGTGGTGGTAGGTCGCCAGTGACACGGCTTTATAGGTGTCGCGAGTGACGCCGGTTTCGTGCAGGTGGCGGATGCAGCGCATGGCGAACATCTGCGCTGGCGACATCATGCCGTAGGGAATGGTGTAGGCGGGATCGCCGGACACCCCCGACGATTTCGGTCCCTGGCCAAAACGGGCGAACTGGCCCTGGGCCAGAGCCCGGAAAACCACCACGCAATCCGCCACTCCAGTGGCAATCGCGGCCGCGGCATTGGCCAGCGCCGCGCTGCCGCCACCGCCGCCGCCGCCCCACTGCATATTGGCGAACTTCAACTCATGCATGCCCAGAGCGGCGGAAAGCCGGGAAGGATCGCTGCGGTCATTGCTAAAAGACGAGAAGCCGTCGATATCGCAGGGGTCGATGCCCGCATCCTGGCAGGCTGCCAGAATAGCTTTCAATGCCAGAACAAATTCCGCGTCCCGCGCGCCGCCGCGCTTGTAATAGGTGGTTTCGCCGACGCCGACAACGGCGACTTTGCCCCTCAGGGTACGCTCAGTCATGGGCTGGTCTCGTTATTGTGTGTGCCGATTGATCTTAGTCCGCCAGTGCCGCCCTGTATAGAGGCTGAGATGGTATAGGGGCTGAGATGGTATAGAGGCTTGGCTGGCCAACAGCACCCCTGGATTTCTCCCGGCACTACTAATGCCGGGTTTTTCCGCGCCTCTTGAAGTGTCAGAATGCTTTGGTCTCGAAAATAGCCAAACACTTAATGCGGGGGAAAGGGGACTATGAAAATTGATCTGATGAGTAATCCGCGAGAACTTCACGCCGTGCAAACCATGGCGCGGGATGTGGAAGCGGCGGGCTTCAGTGGTATCACTTTTACCGAAGGCGGGCGCACGGCCTACCTTTCAGTGGCGGCGGCGGCCCTGGTCACCGAGCGGCTGGAGTTTTCCACCGGCATTGCCGTGGCCTTCCCGCGCAGCCCCATGATTACCGCCGCCAACGCCTGGGAATTGCAGGACGCCAGCCGCGGCCGTTTCCGTCTCGGCCTGGGCACCCAGGTGAGGGCCCATATCACCCGCCGTTACGGGGTTGAGTTTGACCCGCCCGGCCCGCGCATGCGCGACTACATCGGCGCCCTTAAAGCCATCTTCAGAGCCTACAACAAGGAAGAAAAACTCGACTACCAGGGCGAGTACTACCAGCTCTCGCTGCTGAATGACATGTGGTCGCCGGGACGCATCGACTACCCGGCGCCGGCCATCGACGCCGCGGCGGTCAACCCGTACATGTTGGAAATGGCCGGCGAGTTGTGCGACGGCGTTCAGGTGCACCCCTTCCATAGCCAGCGATATATCGACCAGCGCTTACTGCCCGCTGTCGCCGAGGGTGCCGCCAAAGCCGGTCGCGACGCCAGCGAGATCGATCTGCTGGTGCCGGTACTCACCATCGTCGGCGACAGCGAAGAAGAAAAAGCCGCCTCACGGGCATTTTGCCGTCAGCAGGTGGCCTTTTACGGCTCGACGCCCAACTACGCCTTCCAGTTCGATCTGCTCGGCTTCGAGGGCACCACCGCTGAAATCCGCCAATGCCAGAAAGCCGGTGATATGGCCGGCATGTCGGAAGTCATCAGTGACGAAATCCT
>JBECKV010000023.1:0-9755 GCA_040235495.1 Porticoccaceae bacterium | reverse complement strand
TCCTGAATATCATTCATCCAGGAAAAGTACATGTTTTCATATTGCTTCGGTACGAAGCGGATAGCGTCGCTTTTAACGGCGTCGACGGCCGCCACCGCCAGGCTTTTGGCATTTACGTACCACTGGTTCGTGAGCCAGGGTTCAATGACTACGCCGGAGCGATCACCGCGGGGAACTTTCAGGGTGTGCGCGTCGATTTTTTCCAGTAGCCCCAGTGCTTCCAGATCCTCGACCACCAGACGCCGAGCCTCGAAGCGATCCTTGCCCCGATAGCGTTCTGGTACCTGATCGTTGAGGCAGGCATCCTGGTCGAGGATGTTGATCATGGGCAGGTTGTGGCGCTGACCCAGGGCGTAGTCGTTGAAGTCATGGGCCGGGGTGATTTTCACGCAGCCGGTGCCGAATTCCCGATCCACGTAGTCGTCGGCAATGATGGGAATTTCCCGGTTTGCCAGCGGCAGGGTCACGGCCTGGCCGACCAGATGGCGATAGCGTTCGTCCTCCGGGTTGACCGCCACGGCGGTGTCACCGAGCATGGTTTCCGGGCGGGTGGTGGCGACGGTGAGATGGCCACTGCCGTCGGTGAGCGGATAGCGGAAATGCCACAGGTGGCCCTGCTCCTCCTCGCTGACGACTTCCAGATCGGAAATGGCGGTGTGTAACTGGGGATCCCAGTTGACCAGACGCTTGCCCCGGTAGATCAGGCCGTCTTCGTAAAGACGGATAAAGGCTTCCTGCACGGCCCGGTAAAAGCCGTCGTCCATGGTGAAGCGCTCGCGGGACCAGTCCGGTGAGGCGCCCAAACGACGGAGTTGTCGGGTGATGGTGCCGCCGGATTCGGCCTTCCATGCCCAGACTTTTTCGATGAATTTTTCCCGGCCCAGATCGTGGCGGGAAATATTGTCGGCTTCGAGCTGGCGCTCGACCACCATCTGGGTGGCGATGCCCGCATGATCGGTGCCCACCTGCCACAGCGTGTTGTCGCCGTTCATGCGGTGGTAGCGGATCAGGGCATCCATGATGGCTTCCTGGAAACCGTGGCCCATATGCAGGCTGCCGGTGACATTGGGCGGTGGGATCATAATGCAGTAGGGCGTCCCCTGGCCCGAGGGTTTGAAGTAACCCCGCTCTTCCCAGGTCCGGTACCACTGGCGTTCAATATCCCCGGGTTTGTAGGTGGTTTCCATAGCACTCTGTCGTCTGGTGATCAGTGTCCGGTTCCGGAAAGTTGCGCACGGGGAGCTTATCGGGCAGCTCCACCAGCCATGGGCGCTGGTGGCCGGAAGCAGTGAAAACGCGGGATTATACTGCCCCCGGGGTGGCCCGGTCAGCACCGGGCGGGTGGGTGTTGCGTCATCGATCGGATTTTTTCGGGTCCTTGCCCTGATCCTCTTCCCACTCCACGACCTCGGTCAAAATGGGCACCTCAATCAGGTCGATATCCAGTTCGGGTGGCGCCTCGGCGGGAGTGTCGAGGACGGTGATATAGGGAGTATCGCCGGCCTTTTCTGTCTCGAAAAAGGCCTCGCCCAATCGGCCTCGGGTTTTCGCGGCATCCTGCTCGGGGTCGCGCCCCGGCGAAACTTCTTCCCCGGCGCGGGAGTCAGTGGAGTCTTTTTTTTGGTCGTTCATGCCCGTGTTCAGAACCTCCGCGGTGAAATTAGAAACGATCACTCATGTCGTGATATTGCAAGGGATAGCCGCGGTCCTTGTAAAACCGGTAGCGGTCTCTTTTGCTGGCGATCCGGGCCTCGTCACCATGGACAAATTCGCACAGCACTTCGAAGCGCGCGAACCAGCTTGGGGTTTCCGCCGCCAGGTTGAGCAGCAGGCCGTGGTGTAGTTCGATGGTTTCCTCCACATCGGCGCTGTCAGCGGGACCGGTAAGGATTTGAATCCTCTCCGGACCTTTGGACTCGCGTCGGTGGGGCAGAAAACTGCTCGCCGACCAGTCCCATAACCGGTCGCTCATCAGCGCGGCGGTCTGTTCCTCGTCAGTATGGATGAGCGTGTCGATATCCTGTTGCCAGGCCCGCTCCACCAGGCGGCAGCTCAGTGCCAGCACTGCTTCCAGATCACCCTGAACCCGGTAAAAGTTAACCTTTGTCATCCGTGGACGACCCCCGTCAGCGGCATCGAATGTCTAGTTGGCCTGGCCCAGCAAGTACTCCACCAGCAGCGGCACCGGTCGGCCGGTGGCGCCCTTGGGCCCGGCCGAATTCCAGGCGGTGCCGGCGATATCCAGGTGCGCCCAACGATAATCCTTTGTGAAGCGGCCCAGAAAACAGGCAGCCGTGATACTGCCGGCCCCGGTGCCGCCGATGTTGGGAATGTCGGCAAAATTGCTTTTCAGTTGTTCGTCGTAATCGTCCCAGATGGGCAGTTGCCAGGCGCGGTCGCCGGCGGTTTGTCCGGCGCTCATGAGTTCGTCGGCCAGGCTCTGGTCATTGGCGAACAAGCCGGTACTGATATGACCGAGGGCCATGATGCAGGCGCCCGTGAGCGTGGCGATATCGATAACCGTATGTGGCTTGTAGCGCGCGGCATAGGTCAGCGCGTCGCATAAAATGAGTCGGCCCTCGGCATCGGTATTGAGAATTTCGATGGTTTTACCGGACATGCTGGTGACCACATCTCCCGGTTTGGTGGCGATGCCACTGGGCAGGTTTTCCACCGCTGGCACCAGGCCGATGACATTGAGCCTGGGTTGCAGTCGGGCCAACACTTCCATGACGCCGAAGACGCTGGCGGCGCCACACATGTCGTACTTCATCTCATCCATTTTGGCGCCCGGCTTCAGGCTGATGCCGCCGGAATCGAAGGTTACACCCTTGCCGACCAGGACCACGGGCTTGGCGGTTTTCACGGCGCCCCTGTATTCCATGGCGATCAGATGAGCCGGTTGCTCGGTGCCGGCGGTCACCGAGAGCAGGGCGCCCATGCCCAGTTCGCGCATTTGTTTTTCCGATAATACCCGGGTGCTGATTCGCTCGTGCTTGCGGCCCAGGGCCCGGGCCTGCGTTGCCAGATAGGAGGGCGTGCAGGTGTTGGCCGGCAGATCACCAAGATAGCGGCAGCGATTGACGCCGGCGCCGATCGCGCTGCCCTTGTCGATGCCGGCTTTATCGGTCTTCAGGGCATTGCGATCCGTGCTCAGCAGCACCAGTTTTTTCATCTCGCTTTTCGGCGCTTCACTTTCGCCCTTGCGGAAGCTGTAGCTGGCTTCTGTAAACAAACGGCTCAGTTGCGCGGCGGTCCAGCCGGCGGCCTGGCCCGTGACTGGCGTTTGGCCGAGGGTGGTGGCCGCGTTTTTTATGGCCTTGCCGCTGCTGGCCCGGGCCGCGGCGCGTGCGACTTTCAGGAACGCCTCGACGCTGAGTTCGCCGGCACCGATGCCGATCAGGAGTAAGCGGCTGGCGGCCAGGCCCTTGGGGTCATGAACCATCAGGGAACTGGCCACCTTGCCGGACAGGTCGCCTTCATTCAGGCAGCGGCTAATAAAGCCGCCGGTGGCTTTGTCGACGGCCGCGACGGACGGGTCCTGTTTGCCCGACTCCCTGACCCCGACAATGAGGCAGTCGCATTTATGATTCAGGGGGTCCGTGTGGCGTGCGGATATTTCCATGGTGCTCCTCAAGACAAAGCTGAATTTATGCTGGATAATGTCTCGTTAGTTTATGCCAAGCGCTGATACTAACCAAATGCCCTCCAGGGAAATGCTGGAAATAAAAGGGCTTCAGGGCCCGGCAAATCGGTATTAACAGGCCCCGATATTCGGTGATTATTTTTCGTTACATCAGCAGCGCCATCCTGGCCACGACCGCAGCCGTGACACTGGTGCTGATGCTGGTCATTATCAGCAGCCGCTTTGTAAAGTACCTGGCCGAGGCGGCGGCTGGTCAGCTCGACGCCAACATCCTGTTCGCGGTCATCGGTTACCGGATTCCAGGCTTTCTCGAACTGATTCTGCCACTGGCCTTTTTCCTTTCTGTTCTGCTCGCCTATGGGCGTATGTACGTCGATAGCGAGATGACCGTGCTCCACGCCTGTGGAGTGGCGCCCAATCAATTTCTCCGCCATACCCTGCTGATTGCCGTGGCCATTGCCGTTGTCGTCGCCTGGTTGAGTCTGTCGATAAGCCCGGCCGGTCTGGCCAAGGCTGAATCCCTGCTCAATGCCCAGAACACCCGGGGTGAGATAGAAAGTCTGGAAGGTGGCAAGTTTTACAGTCTGCGTGGCGACCGGGGGGTGACCTACAGCGAGACGGTCAGCGACGAGGGCGTTATGCATAATGTTTTCCTGGCCGAACCGGGCGATGAAAAAAGCCGCGATCCGGCTCGCGTGGTGGTATTGGCGCGACAGGGACGGTCCCGGCAGCATCCGGACAACGGCGAGCCCTATCTGGTGTTGGAGCAGGGTTACCGTATCCAGGGCGTGCCGGGTCGGGCGGACTTTCAGATCACTTCTTTCGAGCAATACGGTCAGCGCCTGGTGAAGCCGGAGCAGCACTATCGCACGCGCAAGAAGGCGGCCTCGCTGGACACCAGCCAGCTCATGGATTCCGCGGAACCCGCCCATCGGGCCGCGCTCGCCTGGCGTATATCGGTGCCGCTGCTGGTGCTGGTGGTGACGTTGATGGCCGTGCCCCTGAGCCGCACGAATCCGCGTCAGGGCCGTTATGTCAAAATTTTCCCAGCGGTGATCCTGTATATCCTCTACCTGGTGCTGCTGAACATGGCGCGCAGCGGCATCGAGGAGCAGGTCCCCTTCGCGTTGACGCGCTTCCTGGCCGTGCATGGCATATTTGTGGTGATCGGCGCGGGACTGATCATCTGGAACAGTGGCTGGCGACCGCGGCGCCGTGTCAGCGCTGGTGGCGCTGGTGGGCGCTCATGACGCTGCTGTCACGCTATGTCGGCGTCTTTGTGCTTGGGTCGATAGCCCTGGTGCTGTTGGTGGTGCTGAGCCTCGATGTCATCGCCGCCCTGATCGATGGCCTGGAGGATATCGACGATAACTATCGCTTTGTCCATGTGCTTGAATACATCGCCCTCACTCTGCCGGCGCGCGTCTATGTTCAACTACCTTTCGCTGCCCTGATCGGTTGTCTGCTCGGCCTCGGTGTGCTGGCCAGTAATGCCGAGCTGGTAGTGATGCGGGCGGCGGGCGTGTCCCTGTTGCGTATCAGCGGCTTTGTCCTGCGGCCGGTGTTGCTGGTGATCATTGCCGGCCTGCTGATCGGTGAATACCTGGTGCCCCATAGTGATCAACTGGCCGAAACCCGCCGCATGGTGCGACAGGGCGGGCAGGCGGCGGTGGCCAGCACCTCGGGAGTCTGGAATCGGGAAGGTAATGAGTTTATTCACTTCAACGCGGTCGATTCCAACGGCCGTCTGTACGGTGTCACCCGCTATCGCTTCGGCGCCGATCGTGCCATTGAAGAAGTCAGCTTCGCCGCCCTGGCCACGCATTTCGGCGATCATTGGGTCGAAGAACAGGGCATGATTACGCGATTTAAGGAGGACAGAACCGAAACCGACACCTTCGTCACCCGTCGCTGGGACACGGAGTTGTCGCCGGATTTTTTGCAGCTGCTTTCCATGACCCCGGACTCCCTGCCCGTGGCCAAGCTGTACCACTACGCGAGCTATCTTGATAATCAGGGCCATACCTCCACGGCCTATTGGCTGGCATTCTGGGGCAAGGTTCTGCAGCCCCTGACGGTCCTGGGACTGGTGCTCGTGGCGGTGTCTTTTGTGTTTGGTCCCTTGCGTGAAGCGACGATGGGTTTTCGGATTTTCTCCGGTGTGGTGGTCGGTATCGCCTTTCAAACCCTGCAACAACTGCTGGGGCCTTCAAGCATTGTGTTCGGTTTTCCCGCGCTCTGGGCGGTGCTGGCGCCGGCGCTTGGCTGCATGCTGGTGGGCTTGTTACTACTGCGTCGCGCGGCCTGACCAGCGGATTTTACTTTCCGGATTTGGGCAGTACGACTACGCGGGTGTCCGACCACAGGTCATGCCAGCAGTTCTTGTCGCCGAACAGACACCACAAATAGCCCAGCCCGACCACTATCAGCGACACGTGGGCGCCGACACAGCGCAACAGGCACCTCGACCAGGAGGGCGTTTCATGGTCGACGGTAACCAATTTCAGACGCCAGGATTTCATGCCCAGTGTTTGTCCGCTGCGCCGCCAGCAAATGCAGTAAAACAGCACCGGGCCCAACCACAGGCCAAACAGATATACGGCCGCGGCAGGCCCGGTAAACGGCTGGGTGGCGGCCTCGGCACCGGTCACCATTACCCTGATGGCCAATACCAGGCCGGCGTAGGCCAGGACGATCGCGAATATGAGGAAGGCGTCATACACCAGTGCGAGCAGGCGCCTGATCAACCCGGCCGGGGTCGGGGTTTGCGGGTGTTCTGTCAAAATATGGCCTCGCGAAATTGCCGCGCAGTCTAGCAAATAAGCGCGGCACTGGCGCCGCGCGACGGTGGACGGTTGACGGTGGACGGTGGATGACGATAAGGCCATATGGACTTAGACTGACGGGGGCCGGTCAACATGCCTGCTTTTTGATATTTCAGTAAGGGTGAGCCATGGCGGTAATCAAAGTGCAACGCGATCACCAGTTGAATCTGGAGACGGTGCGAGAGACGGCCGATGACCTGGCGGCCCAGCTTCGAAAGCGTTTTGGCGGCAGTTATCGCTGGCAGGGTGATGAGTTGCGTTACCAGCGATCCGGTGTCGATGCTTGTATTATCTGCTCAAGCGCGGACATCGTCGTGGACGTAACCCTAAAGGGCCTCATGATGTCGGCCCTGCGCGGGACGATAGAAGCGGAAATAAAAAGCGGCCTGGATAAATATCTGGCCCAGGCCGCGCTCCCAATTCATTTCAGGGGTCGTTAAATTTCCGGTGTCGGCCGCCTGTTCATAGGTGCCGGAGCCGGACGCAGAAAACTGCCATCGACTTTATCCAGGGATGCGCGGCCGGACAGGATCATGGCGCGCTCGATTTCATCCCGCAATAAACCCAGTACCCGTTCCACCCCCGGCTGACCGCCCGCCGCCAGCCCATACAGGTAAGGCCGCCCGATCATGCAGGCTTTGGCACCCAGGGCCAGAGCTTTCAGCACATGGGTACCCCGGCGCACGCCGCCATCGAGGATGATCTCCAGCCTGTCACCCACGGCATCGGCGATCTCCGCCACCAGCTCGATGGGAGCGGGGACGGTATCCAGTTGCCGGCCGCCGTGGTTGGAAATGATCACCGCCGTGGCGCCGATGTCCAGCGCCCGGCGGGCATCCTCGGTGGACATCACGCCCTTGATCGCGAATGGCCCCTGCCAGCGCTGGGCGATGCTTTCGGCGGCGCGCCAGTTCAGGGCGCGGTCAAACTGGCCATTGATATAAGCGCCGAGGGAACTGACCCTGGAGCTGCCCTCGGCGATGTGGTGGGACAGATTGGCCATCTCCAGCGCCGGGCTGGTGAAGTAGCGGTACACCCAGGCCGGGCGCCGGGCAAAGCCCATCAGGCTGCGCAGGGTCGGTTTGGGCGGCACCGTCATGCCGGTGTGCAGATCCCGTTCCCGGTTACCCTGGACCACGGTATCGACGGTCAGACAGAGGGCGTTGTAGCCGGCCGCGCGGCAGCGGTCGATCAATTCCTCATTAATCGCCGGGTCGCGCAGCACATACAGCTGGAACATTTTCGGCCCGCGTGTGGACGCGGCCACATCCTCGATGCTGGTGGTCGAGAGCGTCGATAGCGAATACAGGGTATTAAACCCTTCGGCGGCCCGCGCCACGGCCCGCTCCCCCTGGTGGTGGAAAAAGCGTGTCATGCCGGTGGGCGCGAGCAGCACCGGACTGGCCACCGTGCAACCCAGCACCGTGGTTTTCATGTCGATTTGAGTGACATCTTCCAGGCAGCGGGGAATGATCTGATATTGATTGAAGGCCTCGGTATTGTGATAGCGGGTGATCTCATCGTCCGCGCCGCCCTCGATATAGTGGTAGAGGGGGCGAGGCAGTCTGGCCCTGGCCAGGGGGCCGAAGTCCTCGACATTGAAACAGCGCTGCACACGGGCGATGGTCATGATCGGCGGGTCTTTGCATTTAAAGCCCTCATCTTATTGAATTTGTATTGCCATTGGCAGCGGCAAAAACCCTGGGGCGTTTTGCCGTAAACTGGTCGGCGCGTATTAATTAGCCATGATCAATCGATGAACCCCGGCCAAACAATGAGCGAGTCCTACCAGCACAAATCCACCGTCGCGGAAATCCGCGCGCGCTTCGACAATGACGTCGAGCGTTTTTCCAACCTGGAAACCGGACAGACCTCCACCATCGACGCTGCCCTGGTCATGGAGCTGCTGACACAGGCGGCGGTGGCGACCACGGGTGACATCAAGCGGGTGCTGGACATCGGCTGCGGCGCCGGTAACAACACCCTGCGTCTGCTGGAAAAAGCCGGACCGTTCGAGAGCCATCTGCTCGATCTCAGCAAACCCATGCTGGAGCGGGCCGGGGCCAGGGTGACTGCGGCAAAGGCCAGCGAAGTGCATTGCCATCAGGGTGACTTCCGCGAGGTGGAACTGGCGGCGGGCCAGTTCGACGTGATTATCGCTGCCGCCGTGCTGCATCATTTGCGCGACGACGACGACTGGCGCCGGACCTTTGAAAAAATCCACCGCCTGACCGCCCCCGGCGGCAGCGTCTGGATCAGCGATCTGGTCAGCCATGAAAGCAACGCCGTACAGGCCTTGATGTGGCAACGCTACGGCGACTACCTGAGCGATCTCGACGGCGAAGCCTATAGAGACAAAGTTTTCGCCTACATCGACAAAGAAGACTCGCCCCGGCCCGTCACCTTTCAACTCGACCTGCTGCGCGAGGTAGGCTTTGAACGGGTGGAGCTGCTGCATAAAAACAGCTGTTTTGCCGCTTTTGGTGCTTTGAAAGCCGGAAGTGATTGAAAGCCGGTGGTGCGTAAAACCCGATAGTACGTGGAAGGGATGACAGGTGGCGACAACAAAACTCCGAATAAACCGCGGCAGGCCAGGAAGTCAACAAGGTGAAAAATGAATCACGCTAGTACATGGTTAAAAAAGCAGGTCCATTCGGCGGCCACGAGCAAGCTGTTTATTTTTTGCGCCGCGCTTTTACTGGCAGCCTGCAGTGGTCCAAGGCTCGACGTCCTGTCCGACGATGCCACCATCCTCGCCTTTGGCGATAGCCTCACCGCCGGCACCGGAGTAAGCTCGGAAAACAGCTACCCGGCGGTGCTCGCCAGGCTGCTACAGCGAAAAGTCATTAACGCCGGCGTGCCCGGTGAAGTGACGGAGGATGGCAAAGTCCGCCTGCCCGGCCTGCTCGACGAATACAGCGTGCAACTGGTGGTGATCTGTCACGGCGGTAACGACTTCCTGCATCGCCTGCCCGAGGATCAAACCGAAGCCAACCTGCGCGCGATGATCAGCGAAGTGAAGTCGCGAGGCATAGACGTCGTGCTGATCGCTGTGCCACTACCAGGCATCTGGGCAAACCCACCGGAGCTATACAATCGCCTGGCCAGGGAATTCGACGTGCCCCTGGATGAAAATATTCTCGGCAAACTGGAAGCCGACCCGGCCATGAAATCCGATCCGGTTCATCTTAATCAGCCGGGTTATCAGCGTATGGCCGAGGCGGTTGTCAGTTTGCTGGTTGCGGCTGGAGCGGTGGCTGAAAGCTGAAATCAATGACACTGAT
>JBECKV010000042.1:0-15820 GCA_040235495.1 Porticoccaceae bacterium | reverse complement strand
TTCGCTGGGACAAACAGGCGCGGCCGCCCACTTCCGAGGAACTGGCCGAGCCCTGGCGCGACCCGATTCATTTTGCCATCGATCAGTTCGGTCCCGAGCGCTGTCTGTTCGAATCCAACTTCCCGGTAGATAAACGGGGCGCCAGTTATGTGGTGCTGTGGAATGCGTTTAAGCGCATTGCCGTTGGCTATTCCGCGGACGAGAAGCGGGATCTATTTCATAATGCGGCGGCGAGGGCCTATCGGTTAGACGTCGTTTCGTAAGCCTTGCCGGTCGTTGATGGTCAGACTATTGAACAGGCCCTGGCCTTATGAGCGGGGCAAAAACCGATATTCTTTTTACCTTGGCTGAAAACGCGGGTCGAACCCACGGGGAGTGGCCAAACTACCTGGCGTACGGGTTTGATGACAGCGATGTCGCGCCGGGTATCTCCAAGTTTGACGGCTATTTGGTCGCCATCGCCTGTGCGCCTGGTACCATCATGGTGTCTGTGTGGATACCCGGGATTTGTGGTGGTGAAGCGCATAGCCCCCGGTTGGGAAACGATAAACGATAGATGAGTTACCGGAATTCAACCAACTCATTATGTGGTTTTACCATTACGTGATCGAAGGTATGAACCAGTCCTGCCATTAAGCCATGTTTTTGATAGGGGGTGGTCAAAGCCATACCGTTGCTGATGACTGATGCGAAGGGACGTTACGGAGTATTAACCTGAGGGGGCCTACCTCGGCGGGGGATGCCAGTGTTGTGGAAACCGCGCTGGAACCGACTCGGCTGTTCGCTACAGAGCCTGGTTTTGCGCAACGGGATACCCCAAGCGATGCCGAGATTGAACTTCGACAGCAAGCTATTGAGCCGGTAGTCCGTCAATTATTCGCGTATTTTTTGATCACTACTTTTTGAGCACTTTAGGCGCCCTGATAAGTCGCACTACCAGAGTGAACCAGTAACGATCAATATCTTGTTGTTACCTGTCATGTCAGGGCAGTGTAGTGGCGCTGATTGGCTGTTGATGAGTACATCTTGTGATTGGCGAGGTCAATCTTGGACTCGCCTTTCTCGCGGAGACATTCTGGCCGCTAACATGTCCCGGTAGCTGGTATCCGGGCCCGTGCCGCTGGAAGGTATCCACGTCGTCGAAATCGGCCAGAATGTTGCTGCGCCGTTTGCGGCCATGATTCACAGACCCTGGTGCATCGGTGCCAAAGTCGCATCCCTTGGTGTTGACACTGCCCCGTACTATGGGGACCCCGGGGCGATGGGGCGATGGGCTAAAGTTGGCGATCATCGTCCGCGGCGCCGGTCGCCATCGTGCGGCGACCGCTGACCTCCCTCTAGCCGGACAGAGATCAACCACCCTCGGTGGCGAGCTCCTGATCGCGGTGTGAACCCGCCTTGAAAATACGGCGGATTACCAGGAAGAACACGGGCACAAAGAACACCGCCAGCAGGGTACCGGTGATCACTCCGCCCAGCACCCCGGTGCCGACCGCGTTCTGGCTTTCCGAGCCGGCGCCGGTATTAAGCGCCAGCGGCAGCACGCCGAGGGCGAAGGCCAGTGAAGTCATCACGATGGGGCGGAAACGCAGGCGCACCGCATCGAGGATGGCCTCGCGCAGGGGTGCGCCACGGGCCTGGAGGTCGCGGGCGAACTCGACGATGAGGATAGCGTTCTTCGCCGACAGGCCCACGGTGGTGAGGATGCTCACCTGGAAGAAGATGTCGTTGGGCAGGCCTCGGCCGTAGACCGCGAGCAGCGCACCGATCACCCCCAAGGGCACCACCAGCATGACCGCGAAGGGCACTGACCAGCTCTCGTAGAGCGCGGCCAGGACCAGAAACACCAGGGCGATGGAAAGCGCGTAGAGCAGTGGCGCCTGAGCCCCGGCCTGGGTTTCCTGGAGCGAAATCCCGGTCCACTCGTAGCCGAAACCGGGCGGTAGCTTGGCGGCCAGTTCTTCCATGGCGGCGATGGCTTCGCCGGTGGTGTGGCCCGGCGCCGCTTCGCCGATGATCTCCATCGAGGGCACCGCGTTGTAGCGTTCCAGGCGCGAGGCTTTCTTGGTCCAGGCGGTAGCGGAAAAGGTCGAAAACGGCACCATCTCGCCATCGTGATTGCGCACGAACCAGTCTTCGAGGTCCTGTGGCTGCATGCGGTGGACGGCGTCGCCCTGCACATAGACTTTCTTGATGCGGCCGTTGTGCAGGAAGTCGTTGGTGTAGTTCGAGGCCCAGGCGGTTGCCAGGGTATCGTTGATGTCCTTGATGGCGACGCCGAGGGCGCGTGCCTTTTCCTGATCGATCTCCACCAGAAAGTGTGGCGTGTCCTCCTGGCCGTTGGGACGCACCTTGGTTAACCGCGGATCCTGGGCCACCAGGCCCAGCAGCTGGTTGCGGGCGGCGAGTAGGGCCTCGTGGCCGCGGTGGCCATTGTCCTTGAGCTCGAAAACGAAACCCGCGGAGTTACCGAGGGAGCGGATGGGCGGCGGATAGAAAGCCACTGCGCGGGCGTCCTTGATCTGGGCGAACGCCTGGTTGGCGCGCGCAGCCACGGATTTGACATCCATGCCCGGTTCGGTGCGATTGTCCCAATGGTGCATCTGGATGTAGCACTGGCCATTGTTCTGGCCCCGCCCGGTAAAACTGAAGCCGGTGACGCAGTACACTGTCTTGATGGTCTCGTTTTCGTGTTCGTCGTAGTAGCGCTCCACTTGCTCGAGTACGCCGCGCGAGCGCTCCATGGTGGCGCCAACCGGCAGTTGCACCTGACTGAACATCAGCCCCGGATCGTCCTCCGGCACGAAGGCGGTAGGCATGCGCGAAAACAACAGTGCCACCACCGCGATGACTGCCCCGTAAATCACCAGGTAGCGTAGCGGCTTGGCGATCATCCGTCCGATCAGGCTCCGGTAGCCTTCCGTGGTGCTGCTAAACAGGCGGTTAAAGCTGCCGAAAAAGCCCTTTTTCTCGTGGTGCGCCCCGGGCTGAATCGGTTTGAGCATGGTGGCGCACAGCGCCGGGGTGAGGATCAGTGCGACGAATACCGACAGCACCATGGCCGACACGATGGTGATGGAAAATTGCTGGTAGATGGTGCCCGTCGAGCCTGGAAAGAAGGCCATGGGAATGAACACCGCGGACAGCACCGAGCCGATGCCGATCAGGGCGCCCTGGATTTGGCCCATGGATTTGCGCGTCGCCTCGCGCGGCGAAAGCCCCTCTTCAGCCATAATCCGCTCGACGTTCTCCACCACCACGATGGCGTCGTCGACCAGCAGCCCGATCGCCAGAACCATCGCGAACATGGTCAGGGTATTGATCGAAAAGCCGGTGGCCTGGAGGATACCGAAGGTGCCCAGCAACACCACCGGAATGGCGATGGTGGGAATCACGGTAGCACGCAGGTTCCCCAGGAACAGGTACATGACCAGGGTGACCAGGACCATCGCCTCGATCAGCGTCTCAACGACGCCGCGGATCGCCACCTGGGTGAAGGGCGCCGTGTTGTAGGCGCGCTCCATCACCATACCATCGGGAAAGAACGGTTCCAATTCGGCAAGCTTCTGGTTGACCCGGTCGGCAACTTCGAGCGCGTTGGAGCCCGGCGCCTGCTGGATCACGAACCCGCTGGCCTCATGGCCGCGAAAGTGGCTGAGAAACTGGTAGTTCTCACCACCCACTTCGGCGCGCGCGACATCGCGCAGATAAACCCGGGAGCCATCCGGATTGACGCGCAGAATGATGTTCTCGAACTCTTTGGGGGATTTGAGCAGCGTCTGCGCGATCACGGTGGCATTGAGCTGTTGCCCGGGCGGCGCCGGGCCCATACCCAATTCGCCGGCGCGAACCTGGAAATTCTGCTCGCGGATCGCGGCGGTGACATCCGCTGGTGTCAGCCGATAGCTGGTCAGGCGCTCGGGGTCGAGCCAGATGCGCATGGCGTACTGGGAGCCGAACAGCAGCACGTCGCCGACCCCGTCGAGCCGGCTCACCGACTCCAGGATGTTGGCGGCAATATAATCCGACATGTCGTAGCGGTCGAAGCGGCCGTCGGGCGAATAGAAGGCCACCACCATGATGGCGCCCGGACTCTGCTTGGTGACCCGCACGCCCTGGTCGCGCACCGTCTGGGGCAGCTGGGGCATGGCCACCGAGAGCTTGTTCTGCACCTGGACCTGGGCGATGTCCGGGTCGGTGCCCGGCGCGAAGGTGATGGCGATCTCGCCCACGCCGGCGGCGTCGCTCTTCGAGGACATGTAGAGGAAATGGTCGAGCCCGACCATGTTCTGCTCGATGATCTGTACCGCGGTATCCTGCACGGTTTCCGCCGACGCGCCCGGATTCACGGTGCGGATGTTGATGGTGGGCGGGGAGACATCCGGATACTGTTCGACAGGCAGCTGCGTGATAGCCATGGTGCCACCGAGCATCACCAGGATGGCGATCACCCACGCGAAGATGGGGCGGTCGATGAAGAAGTTCGACATGGGTCAGTGCGCCTCCGGAGCGACTTGCCCTTTCGCCGGAACCACGGTGATCTGGGCGCCGGGACGGATTTTCTGCAGACCTTCGACCACCACTCGATCTCCAGCGTGTAGCCCGGACAGCACCAGCCATTGGTCGTCCACCGTCCGGCCCACCTCAATGAAACGCTGCTCGACGGTGTCGTCCTCCTTGACCCGCATCGCATAGGGCTTGCCGCTGTAATCAAAGGTGATCGCCTGCTGCGGGGCGAGCACCGCATCCCGACGCTGCGCCTGACCGAAGCTGGCACGCACGAACATGCCCGGCAGCAGTAGTTTCTCGGGGTTGGGCACGGTGGCGCGGATCACCACATTGCCGGTGCTTTCGTCGACCCGGACTTCGGAAAATTCCAGGGTGCCGGGATGGGGGTAGGCCAAGCCGTCCTCCAGCTTGATGCGCACCACGGCGGCGTTATCGCCTGCGGAAACCAGGTTGCCACTGGCCAGGTCCCGCTGCAGACGGGTCACCTCGACACTTGGCCGGGTGATATCGACGAACACCGGATCGATCTGCTGGATGATCGCCAGCGGCTGCTCCTGCTCGGCCTCGACCAGGGCGCCCTCGGTCACCAGGGAGCGGCCGATGCGCCCGGCGATGGGGGCGCGGATACTGGTGTAGCCTAGATTGATGCGCGCCAGATTGCGCTCGGCCACCGCCACCGCCACTGCCGCGGAGGCTGCGGCGAGCTTCGCCTCGGCGTCGTCGTAGTCCTGCTGGCTGACCAGCTTGCGCTCGACCAGATCGGCGAGTCGCTCCGCGCTCAGCCGGGCGATGTTCTCTTGGGCCCTGGCCTGTTGGACGGCGGCCTCGGTGCGCGCCAGTTGCGCGCGGTAGCTCTCTGGATCGATCTGATAGAGGGTTTCCCCCGCTTCCACCATAGCGCCCTCGGTGAACAGGCGGCGCTCGATGATCCCCGCCGCCTGGGGCCGGACCTGGGCGACCCGGTGGGCGACCGTGCGGCCGGGCAGTGTGGTGTCGAGCAGCACATCCCGGGTGCCCAGGGTCACCACCGCCACTTCCACCGGGCCGGGCGCAGGTGCCGTAGCCTGGTCTCCGCTGTCGCACGCGGCGAGCAGCAGTGACAGGGACAATAGAAGCGTGACGGGGATCGCTGGGGGGGAGCATTTGGGCACAGGCTTATCCTCTCGATATCGACAGCGACCATCGTTACATAGCGACCATCGTTACAATGGGGCGTTGCCGGCCGGGATTTCGAAGATGTTGCAGGGATGGACGAATAATAAACACGCTGTTGTTGATAAACAAGCCGGCTCCGATGCGTGTTTTCGACCCCTTTTATTATTCTTTCTGCAGGAGTTCTGGGCTACAGGAGCTCCGGGCGAAAATCGGCCTGGTTTTCACCGGCTTTGGCTCGCACGGGGGCATGGACGGCTAACCCACGAACGGGATTCCACCAGGCCCGCATGTGGATGGGACATGTTAATCGAGCAGCCTCATTACCGGGGACGCAGGTTGTTGGGATAGTTCGCGCGCTTGCATATCGGTTTGCAAGGCTTTCTTCTATTTCAAAGGTTTCCTTCTGTTTCAAGTGTTTCAGAATTGGTTTTCGCCGGGACCCACAGGAGCGCTCGCCCACTTCCCGGCAGCTGGCCGAGCTCTGGCGATGCCCGACCCACCTCGTTACTGATCGGTTCAGCCCCGAGCGCTGTCTGTTTGAATTCCGCTTTCCGGCAGACAAACGGGGCGCCGGTTATGTGGTGCCGTGGAATGCCTTTAAGCGCATCGCCAGCGCTTATTCCGCCGACGAAAAGCGGGATTTGTTTCACAATACCGCTGCCCGGGCCTATCGAATTAAAATACTCGTATGACCGGCTGAGCGCTTTGCTCGACCAGTGATCTCCAGCCGTTTACCAGCCGCCGCGCAAGGAGTTAAGGAGTTGTTGCTACCCTCGCTCCGCGACAAATTGTCGCATTGTAGGATCAAATCCCTTAGAGATAATCAGCCTCCTGAAACCAGGACCAGCTGATAATGAAAACCCACGCTTTCCGGCCACGATACCGGTGTTTAGGTCTTTCCCTGCTTGTCCCAGCCATGGCCGCGGTTGCTGATCACCCGATGATCGGGCTCCAGGGTGGTCCGGGTGGCCCGATAACGACGGCGACGGCCAGGACTCTTCCCAAGGGCGCTGCAACCGTGTCCCTGGAATTTCAATACATCGATTTTGATCCGGTGAGTGATGCCCGCCTGGCCCTGGCCAGCAGGCAGGGGGAGGATATTCACAGCGCTGATTCACTTGCCAGAAGTGCCTTGAGTCTGGCTTTTGGAGTGAGTGATAAACTGACCTTGGGTCTGTCCTTGCCTTACGTCGAACGCAAGGGCTTGCGTAGCTCGGTCCATGGTCATGAAAGCGAACATGAAGAAGAGGGATCTGATATTGCACACGATCATGATCTGCCCGAAGCGGCCCTCCAAATGGTCAATGAATTCGAAGGGGTGGCGCATTTGGGTGATGCGACTGGTTTTGGCGATGCGCGGCTTTATGGGTCTTATCGCCTGACCACACCGGAAAACGGAGGGGCGACGGCGCTGTTGTCTGGCGTGAAGGCGCCCACCGGACTCACTCATGAAAAAAATCGTCAAGGTAAACGCCTCGAGGCTGAGTTACAGCCGGGTTCCGGTTCATGGGATCCGTTTTTGGGTGTTGCTCATAGTCGCCGGTGGGGCGCATGGTCGCTCGATGGCAATTTGCTTTATACCCTTGTCATGGAAGGTTCCCAGGACACGGATCTTGGCGACATCCTCAACTACAATTTTTCACTGTCCCGCTCGATTCTTGGGTCGGGCGACGACGGGCACGCTGGCCATAGTCATGATTCTTTCCCGGGCCAGTCGGGACTAAATGTCTCCCTGATTCTCGAAGTCAACGGTGAGTGGCGAGACCGCGTCGCAATCGGCGGTCATGACGAGCGCCACAGCGGTGGCAATCTGGTTTATCTGTCTCCGGGATTGAGCATTAGCACAGGCGGCTGGACGATGAGTACCGCTATCAGCCTGCCTCTGGAAAACCTTAACGGCCTCCAGAGTGAACCAGAGACCCGTCTGGTATTTCGCCTGGCTCGCATGATTTAAGGTCTGCTATCCGTGGTTTTGAATTACCTGATCCGCGCGCGGTTAAGCAAGCAGGCTCGCCTAAGCCAAGCAGGCATGCGAGTTGGTGTAAACAGACCTCAACGGCTTACCGGGTTCGCCGGGCCACCTGGACAACATCATTGTGCTTCACGTAGGCCGGACCTAGACTATTCGCTGCTTGGGAAGCCGAGGAATTTGTATGTCAGACATGGCGCCGCTGCGGGGGCTAAAAGTAATTGAAATCGGCCAGAACGTCGCCGCGCCCTTCGGTGCGATGATTCTCGCCGATCTCGGCGCTTCGGTGATCAAGGTGGAGTCACTCGACGGTGATGATGCCCGTCATTACGGGGCGAAGGTGGGCGATCACTCCTCCATCGTCTTTGAGGCCTTCAATCGTAACAAGGAAGCGATCAGTCTGGATCTGTCCCAGGAATCGGAGCGCCAGTGGCTGCGGGATTTTATTGTTGAAAACGCTGATGTCTGTATCCAGAGTTTGCGTCCAGGCAAAGCCGACGCCATGGGGCTGGGCGCGGAAGCTCTTTTGCCGCGCGCGCCTCATCTCATCTACTGCAACCTGGGCGCCTATGGCAGCGAGGGCCCGCTCAGGGCATTGCCGGGCTATGACCCCATGATTCAGGCGTTCAGCGGCATCATGAGCGTCACCGGCGAGGAGGACAGAGCGCCTTCGCGAGTGGGCGTGCCCCTGGTCGACCTTGGCACGGGCATGTGGCTGGTGATCGGCGTGCTGGCCGCCGTGCACCGGCGTCATCAGAGCGGTGAGGGCGGCGTCGTGGACGTGTCCTTGCTGGAAACCGCGTTGGCCTGGATGACCATGCAATTCGGAATATACGGCGCCACTGGAAAAGCGCCGAAAAGGGCCGGCTCGGGCATTCGCGGCGTGGCGCCCAATAAGGCCTTTGATACCGCCGACGGCCAGATCATGATCACCGCGCTCAATAACAAACTGTTTTTTACCCTGGCGGACGTGGTCGGGCATCCGGAATGGAAGACTGATCCCGAGTTGGTCGACACCCGTACCCGCGGCCGGAATCGTACCCGGGTCAATGAACTGGTGCAGGAAGCCCTGCTCACTCGCACCCGGGATGAATGGGTCGAGCTGTTGCGCCCGGCCGGTGTGCCCTGTTCACCGATTCAGGATGCGGCGGAAGTGCTGGCACACGCGCAAACCCGAGCCACGGGCATGATCGACGACAGCGAGGCGCTACCGGTGGTGCGTTCGGCCTTGCGCATCGACGGCCAGCGCGGCGGTGTGCGCAGCAAGGCGCCGGCACCGGGGGAGCATAATTCCAAATACCGCGGCTAGCCCCTGGTTTCCGCTGTGGGCAGCCTGCCTCGACCCCGTGATCAGGCGGCAACGGCGCGGCTGCCCGACTTGTTGATTGACAGCGCCTTGGCTACTATGTGCGGCCCTGTCTGTTGTCCAGTCTGGTATAACCATGTCTCTATTTGATTTTGCCGATGGCCGCGAGGGCTATTACGGCGAATTCGGCGGAACCTTTTTACCGGAAATTCTCACCGCGACGATCAAGGAGTTGCAGGCCTGTTTCCGCAAGTGCAAACAGGATCCCGCCTTCTGGGCCGAATACGTGGAGCTGTTGCGCAGCTATTCCGGTCGGCCCACGCCGGTGACCTGCCTGGAAAATCTGTCCAATGAACTGGGTGGCGCCCGCATCTATGTCAAGCGCGAGGATCTTAATCACACCGGCTCCCACAAGATTAACAATGTCATGGGCCAGGGCCTGATCTGCAGGCGCCTCGGGAAAAAGCGGGTCATTGCCGAGACCGGCGCGGGCCAACACGGCTTTGCCACCGCGACCATGGCGGCACGTTTTGGCTATCAGTGCAAAATCTACATGGGCGCGGTGGACGTGGCGCGCCAGCGACCCAACGTGTTCTGGATGGAAAACCTGGGCGCCGAGGTGGTTGCCGTGCAGGATGGCCAGCGCACTTTGAAGGACGCGATCAACGAATGCCTGCGCGACTGGGTGACCAATATGGCGGATACCCACTACGTGCTCGGTACCGCCTGTGGTCCACATCCTTTTCCCGAGATGGTCAGTTTTTTTCAATCGATTATTGGCAAGGAAGCACGGCAGCAAATCATCCAGGAGGCCGGCAAATTGCCGGATCGGGTCTATGCCTGTGTTGGTGGCGGCTCCAATGCCATCGGTATTTTCCAGGGTTTCATGGCTGACGATGTGGAACTGGTGGGCGTCGAAGCCGGCGGCCACGGTCCCGAATCGGGCCTGCATGCCGCGCGCCTGGCCTATGACGATGCCTCGGTGGGGGTCGCCCAGGGTTTTAAAACCTACTTTCTGCAAAATGATGACGGCAATATGCTGGAGACCCACTCCATCGCCGCCGGGCTCGACTATATTGGCGTCAACCCCATCCTGGCTGACCAATGGCGGCAGGGACGGGTGCGCTTCGAGGCGGCTACCGACGAGGAAGTGCGCCAGACTCTCAAACTGGTCATGCGCACCGAAGGCCTGATACCGGCGCTGGAAAGCACCCACGCCTTTGCCAGGGCGGTGGCGGAAGCCCCCAACATGTCGGGCGAGGAAGTCATTCTGATCAACCAGTCCGGGCGTGGCGACAAGGATATTTTTACCGTTGCCGATGCCATCGAGGATGATCACTGGAAGCAGTTTATAAAAGATAAGGCCATCGAATATGGCGCTTGAGCAATACCTGCGTGAACGCCTGAAGCGCAAGGATCTCCTGCTGATGACCCACGTGGTCTGCGGCTACCCCTCCTTCGAGGATAATTGGCGCGAACTGGAGATCATGGCCGAATTCGACGTCGATCTGGTCGAGTTGCAGTTTCCCTTTTCCGAGCCCTCCGCCGATGGTCCGCTGTTTGTCAAGGCCAATCAGGCGGCGATAACCCGGGGTGTCCGACCGGCCGACTGTTTTGAATTCATGCGCAAAGTCAGTGCCCACTTTCCTTTTAAAGTACTGATGATGGGCTACTACAACACCGCTTTTAAAATGGGCTCCGAGGTCTTTGTTGACCGGCTGGCGGCTGCTGGCGGCTGTGGCTATATCCTGCCCGACCTGCCGGTCGAGGAGGCCGGTGAATTACATGGGCTGTCAAAAAGTCGCGCGCTCGCACCCATCGTGCTGATGACGCCGACTAATACCGAAGACCGCCTGCAGATCCTGGCGGACGCCGCGGAAGGCTTCATCTACGCCGTCGCCCGCAAGGGAGTCACCGGCAATAAAACCGAAATGGGCGAGGATCTCGACGCCTTTATCGCCCGCTGCCGCGCCCATACCAGGCTGCCCATTGGCGTCGGCTTTGGCGTCAGCCAGAAAACTGATCTGGATTTTCTGCGCGGCAAGGCGGAAATCGCCATCATCGGCACCGCGGCGCTGAAGGCCTGGGAAGAGGGTGGCGAGGAAAACTTGCGGGCGTTTTTTGCCGGCCTGCTGGGCTGAACAGCCGGGCCCACATTCTGGTAAATCCTTTCGGGTTGGCGAGTTCGCTGGCGATTACTGAAGCCGCCAAAGCGAAATAACTCCCGACGCCAGGTCGGGCTGTCCGGTAACGGTGGTTCAGCCGCCGAACATGGTACCGCTATCGACCTGGTCTCTGTCATCTTCCATGCTTAGTCATCTTCCATGCTTAGGGTATCGCTGTGCCCAGCCGCGTAATTGGCGCCTTCCAGCAGGCGGATTTTGACGTGCAGGTTGCTTTCGGAGTCGGCATTTCTCAGGGCTTCCGCCTCGGATATCAGGCCTTGTTTGTAGAGCTCCAGCAGCGCTGAATCAAAGGCAATGGCACCATCATTTTCGTTTTTGGCGATGGCGTCGCGAATCGATTCAAATTCGCCCTTCTCGATCAGGCTGGCGATATAGGGTGTATTGAGCATGATTTCAACGGCGGGTATGCGTTTGCCATCCTTGCCCACCAGCAACTTCTGCGAGACGACCGCCCGAACGTTCATGGCCAGATCACCCAGCAACTGGCGGTGCGAGCTTTGCGGAAAAAAATTCACAATCCTTTCCATAGCCTGATAACTGTTGGCTGCGTGCATGGTCGATAAACACAGGTGGCCGGTTTCGGCGTAGGCGATAGCCTGATGCATGGTCTCGACGTCGCGGATTTCCCCGATGACGATGACATCGGGCGCCTCGCGCATGGCATTTTTCAAGGCATTGGCGTAGCTGAGGGTATCCAGTCCCACTTCCCGCTGGTCGATCACCGATTTCAAGTGCGTGTGAACATACTCCACGGGGTCTTCCACGGTCAGTATATGTCCGGTCCTCGATGCGTTGCGATACCCGGTCATGGCCGCCAGCGTGGTGGACTTGCCGGAGCCGGTGGTGCCGACCAGCAATACGAGGCCGCGGGGTTCAAGGGCCAGATTTTCCAGGATCAGAGGAAGGTTCAGTTCTTCGACGGTCGGAATTTTCGATCTAATGTAGCGAATCACCATGGCCACTTCGCCACGTTGTTTGTAGACATTGATGCGAAAACGCCCGATACCTGCAAAGGTGGTGGCCAGATTCATTTCCAGCTCTTTTTCAAAGGTTTCGATCTGTTTGTCACTGAGGATGCCATAGGCCAGCGTCTGGGTCATGCCGGGCTCCAGAGGCTCGTGGTTCAAAGGCGTGGTGAGGCCTTCGATTTTGATATTGACCTTCGACCCGGTGCTGAAGAAAAGATCCGAGGCCTGCTTGTCAACCATCAATTGCAGGTAGGGCTGAAGTTCCATGGCGTCTTACGACTGGCGGTTGAACGGCTATTGTAGCGGCGCTGCCCCGGGCCGGGACGCGCATGGGTGATCTCTCGGATAAAAATGCCCATCCACTTGCTGGCCATCGGAATCCTCCCCCCGGTCTGGCCCTGATGGACGGGGCTTGATGGACACGGGCGAAAGACGGGAGAAGCAGTACTACAAGTTCCGCAAGGGCTCATATCGACTTTCCATTGCCAGACTCGTGGCGACGGGCTGACAGGTAATGTGTCCACGGTAAGTATTCACGCCCTTGCCGAAACCCGGGTCTCGTCTTAAGGCATCCTCACCCTCGGTGGCCAGCGCGATGACGTAAGGCAGGGTAGCGCGGGTCAGGGCAATGGTCGACAGACGAGGGTAAGCACCCGGCATATTGGCGACGCAATAGTGGATTACGTCGTGCCGCGCATAGACCGGGTTGGAGTGGGTCGTGGCTCGCGCGGTTTCCACGCAGCCGCCCTGGTCGATACTGACATCAACAATCACGCTGCCGGGTTGCATGGTTTTAACCATGGCCTCGCTGATCACATGGGGGGTTCGACCGCCCCGCACCAATACCGCGCCGATGACCAGGTCGGCATCGCCCAGATGGGTGCCGATATTGGCCTCGTTCGACTCGATAAAGTGGAGATCAATATCCAGGGCTTTCGCCAAATTGCGTGTTTTGTCCGGGCGCTTGCCGGCCACGTGGACTTCGGCACCCAGGCGTGCGGCTACCTTGGCGCTGTGCTGGCCGACCACGCCGTCGCCAATAACGAGAACCTTGCCAAAGCGCTGGTCGAACAGCTCCGCCAGCAGCATGCCCCGGCCACCATTAAACTTGGCCAGATAGTAGTTGCCGACAGTCACGGCCATGCTGCCCGCCACGGCGCTCATGGGCGCCAGTAAGGGGAGACTGCCGGACCCGTCCTCCACGGTTTCATAGGCGATAGCGGTCGTGTTACGGGCCAGCAGGGTCTCGGTCAGTTTCGGCTCGACACCGGCGAGATGGAAATAAGTGAAGAGCAGCTGTTGCTGCAAAAATCCGTATTCGCTGCTGACCGGCTCCTTGACTTTGAGTACCAGTTGCGCGTCCCAGGCCGCTTCGGTACTGACTATACGTGCGCCGGCGCTTTCATAGTCGCCATTGGTAAAGCCGGAGCCGAGCCCGGCATTGCGCTCTATATCGACCTGATGACCCGCTTCGACCAGCGTACGGGCGCCGGCAGGGGTTAGCGCAACGCGGTTTTCATCGGCCTTTATTTCCTTGGGAACACCAATTTTCATAGGTCACTCCTTTTTTTTTTACAGTCTGCCTCCTGCCGGGTGGCCGCGGGGGCACCGGCTCAGCGTTGCGCACCTGCCTCTGTCAGGCATTAATCCAGGTCAACGAAAGGGCAGCTTCGGCGTTGTCTGCTGGAACTAGCTTAAAACTTTTGACCTCATCGTAATATAGATTAGAACAACGATGTCATAATGGGAGAGACGCGTATGAACAAGTTGACAGGGCTGGTTATTCTCGGGAGTTTGGCCTTGACCGCTTGTGGTGGACATCCCCACCATCAGGCTGGCGGCGATATCATTATCGATACCCGGGGCGTCGATATGGGTGCCTACTACCAGGACCTTCATGAATGCCGCGCTTATGCGGCCGAAGTTAGAACTGGTGAAAAAGTAGTCGGCAAGGCCGTCACCGGCGCCGTGGTCGGTGGCGCTCTGGGGGCAATTGTTGGCGATAGCGATACTGCCAAGCGCGCCGCCGGCGCTGGCGGCCTGCTGGGTGGTGTCAAAGGCGCGGGTCAAGCTCACCATGAAAAGCAACAGGTGGTAAAAAACTGCATGCGCGGCAGGGGCTACCCGGTGCTCAACTAGGGGCGTGTTAGACTGGCTGCTCATTTTGACGAGCACCTTACCATGTCCGAGAAATATTCCACCGCCGAATTACAGGTCAGTTATGGCATTGGTCGCCAAATGGGCGATCAATTGTCCAAGAGTCCCTTTGAAGATCTGAAGCTCGATGCGCTGTTCGAAGGTATCGCTGATGCCGTTAACGGACAACCCAGCCAAATCGCCTCGGCAACGCTGCGCGAAGCCTTTGACACGATCAACAAGCGGATTGAAGAAACGAAGGCGGAAGACAAGGCCAAATATGCCAGCGAGGGTGAAAAATTTCTGTCTGAAAACGCCCGGCGCGATGAGGTCACGGTAACCGAATCGGGGTTGCAGTACGAAGTATTGACTGCTGGCAGCGGCGCCACTCCGGGGGCCGCTTCCAGGGTCAGCACCCATTACGAAGGTAAACTCATAGACGGCCGTGTTTTTGACAGCTCCTATCAGCGGGGCCGGCCGGCGGACTTTCCCGTCAACGGCGTGATTGCCGGCTGGACAGAAGCGTTGCAGATGATGGAAGAAGGTGCCAAGTGGCGATTGTACGTACCCTATCATCTGGCCTACGGCGAAAAAGGCGCGGGCGGCTTGATCGGACCTTATACCACGCTGATTTTTGACGTCGAACTGATTTCGGTATTAAGTTAAGTCACGGTAAAGCTTGATGGGAGTTGGCGACGGCCTGCTCCCTGTTACGGCGAGCCCGAACCTACTAACTATACGACACTAGCACGAACAGGGTGGCAACGTGGCACAAGACCCCTCCCAGGAAAATGTCCTGCTCCATGAGCAGCGCGACCATATCGGCCTGATTACCTTCAACCGGCCGCAACAGCGTAATGCCCTGTCGCCGCGACTCCTGCGCGAGTTGCGCGAAGTGCTGACCGTGTGGGCGGCATCCGGCGATATCAGGGTAGTGATATTTACCGGCGCCGGTGACAAGGCATTTTCCGCTGGCTACGATATTGGGGCCATTGAAACTGTCGGGCCAGGACACAAGGAAAAGAAAGCCAACGGTGATAACGCCACGCCTTTTGAACAGGCGCTCAAGGCGGTGCGCGACTTTCCCTATCCCACCATAGCCATGCTTAATGGCCACTGTTTTGGTGGCGCACTGCATCTGGCGCTATGTTGCGACCTGCGTATCGCCGCCGACCACATTTCCATGGGCATGCCGCCAGCCAGACTAGGGGTGGTTTACGGGCCGGAGGGTCTGCTGGAGTTTATTCAGGTATTGGGTAGCGCGCGGACGCGGGAACTGATGTTTACCGGACGCCCCTACCGTGGCCAGGAAATGATCGAAATGGGCCTGGTCCGCTATCTCGTTCCCCGGGACGCCCTTGAAAATACCGTATTTGAGTTAGCCCGGGAAATTGCGGCCAACGCCCCGTTATCCCTGAAAGGCATGAAACGCATCATGAACCTGGTGGAAAGCCCGGATTTTAGTCAGGAACTCAAAGCCGAAGCCAAACGGCTCGTGGTCGAGGGTTTCGCCAGTGCCGATCTGAAAGAGGGGCAGCGCGCTTTTCTGGAGAAGCGAAAACCGGTCTTTACCGGCAAGTGAATAGCCCGC
>JBECKV010000036.1:0-10004 GCA_040235495.1 Porticoccaceae bacterium | reverse complement strand
GTTATAAATTGCTTCGGGGAAGTCGAGGTCGGCTGCCTTCCGGTACCACTTCAATGCTTCGTCGAAGTTCTGATCTACATGAAAACCCTTGTCGTGCATGACGCCAATATTGAACATGCCGTTGGCGTTACCCTGATCCGCGGCCTTTTCATACCAGCGTAGCGCTTCCTGATAATTTACCGGCGTATTTTCACCCTTGAGATACATGCTTCCCAGTTCTACCTGGGCCTTGCTATCACCGGCCTCGGCGGCGGCGAGGGTGCTGGCAAATAGCGCCTGGCTGCTCGTTCCTGGCGTGGCCGGTTCGATGGTGGGTAACGCAGCCAGGCCGGGCGGTGTGGTGAGGGTGCTCAGGAGCAGGCACAAGAGGTATCGGCGGTTTATTAAAGTCAGGGTTTTCATAAGTTTCTACTTTGGTTTTTATACGAGGGTTCAAATAGCGTGTCTGGTATTCAACCGGGGCGCTGCTTTATGGACAATCGCCCAAAGCCCGGGTTCCTGTAGGTCCTGTAGGTTAGGGTGGGCGTTGGTGGATAATCCGAAAACGCGTCACCGCGGCTGTACAGTGCATCAAAGTTTGTGATAATGCCGCCCGCGAAAATCGCGACCGACATTATAATGGAGTACCGCTTTTTGCGAAAATATCAAGACATAGACAAATTTAACGCGGTTACCGCAATCCGGAGTGACGGAGACGGGTATTATGAGTGAGTGTTTAGAGAAGGTGCTATGAGCAAGGGCCGATTGATGCTGGTTCGCCACGGCGAAACCCATGCCAATATCGATCACGTATGGCATGGACATACCGATACCGCGCTTACCGAAAAGGGGGAGCAGCAGCGGGCCCGGCTGGGAGCGTATTTCCATAACTATATGCCCGAGATCCACGCCATCTACTCCAGCCCCCTGCAGCGCGCCCGGCTGACGGCGGAAAGCATTGCGGCGCGCAGGGGTCACCCGGTTAAAACCGATCGGCGGCTAATGGAGTTTGGCGCCGGTGCCTACGAAGGCAAGAGCTTCGAGGAGTTGCGCAATGGCCTGGGCTTTATTCAGGCAGTGATCGAAGACGAGCATCATCGCGCGCCTGGCGGCGAGACGCGTTATGAGGTCACCCGGCGATTTGTCGGCGCCGTCGAGGAATTGCGTGAACAGCACCGGGGAGAGAATTTGGTGGTGGTGGCCCACGGCCTGGCGATTGCCTTCGCCCTGTCCCACTGGATCGACCGTGATGCCTCTAAATGGGTCAACTATATGATGCACAATACCTCGGTCACGGAAATTTGTCTGGTGGATCAGGAAATCAAATTCCTTAACCGCACGGATCATCTCTAGAAAACAGCACGGATCTAGAAAACGGCACGGGTGGCCGATCAAAGAAGCTCTCGCCCTGAAGTAACCGCGGTGGCGAGATAAACCAACAGGCAGGACGGATGTTTAAAGTAAACGAATATTACGACGGCAAGGTAAAGTCCATCGGTTTTCAGACCGCTACCCTGCCGGCAACGGTGGGCGTCATGGCTCCCGGTGAATATACCTTTGGCGCCAGTGAACGGGAATCGATGACGGTGGTGAGTGGCGTCCTGACCGTCAAACTCCCGGATGAAAATGACTGGCGCGCATACCGGCCAGGTGAAGGTTTCGAGGTGGCGGCCGGGCAGTCCTTTGATTTGCGGGTGGCGGAGGATACCGCTTATCTTTGTACCTATGGCTAGAGGCCCCGCTTTTGGGGCGCTGAGTGATAATCGGCCGGGCAGTGACCCGCTGGGAAATGATCCGTCGGGGGTGATCTGGCGGGCGATGAACGGGCGGGTGGTGAAACACAGTCAGGGAAACTGTAATAATGGCTCGATGGCAACGTCTCAATCTCGCTGATTTCAAGACCATGGCAGCGCAACGTGGCGCGCAGGTGGTGGATATTCGCGATGCCGCGTCCTTTGCGGCCGGGCACATACCCGGCGCTCGACCCTTGAATGACGCCAATCTGCGGGCTTTTCTCGATTCCGCGGATAAAACCCAACCACTGGTGGTGTGTTGTTACCATGGCCACTCCAGTCAGAATGTCGCGGCGTTCCTGGCCGGCGAAGACTTTCACGAGGTCTACAGCCTGGATGGTGGCTATGTCGCCTGGGCGGCACAACACTGAGCAATACAATCGGTCGTCGGGAGGCAACTGTGTCCAGCAATAAACCCATTAGTCGTTTTCCCGTCCCGAAGGTGGACGAGTTGCCGGATGACCTCCGCGAGATGGTGCTCAAGGTTCAGGAAAAGACCGGCTTTATTCCCAATGTATTTTTGGCCCTGGCCCATCGCCCCGACGAGTGCCGGGCTTTCTTTGCCATGCACGATGCGCTGATGCTGCGCGAGAGCAATCTCACCAAGGCTGAAAAGGAAATGGTGGTGGTGGCCGTCAGTGGCGGTAACGAGTGTCATTACTGTGTCGTCGCCCACGGCGCCATTTTGCGGATTGTCGCCAAAAATGCCCTGCTCGCGGACCAGTTGGCGATCAATTACCGTAAGGCCGATATCAGCCCGCGACAGCGCGCCATGCTGGATTTTGCCATCAAGGTGAGTCAGGAGTCGGCGACCATCGGCGATGAGGATTTTGAAATTCTACGATCCTACGGTTTTGACGATGAAGACATTTGGGATATTGGCGGTATCAGCGCTTTTTTCTGCCTGTCCAACCGCATGGCGAATCTGACCAGCATGCGGCCCAATGACGAATTCTATGGCATGGGACGCTAGCATGAATACTCAAAACGTGGTGGTCAGACACCAGCCGGAGCGACAGCGTTTTGTCGCGGTGGTCGATGGCCATGAATCAGTGGTTGATTATCGCTTATCCGGGCAGGGCATCGACTTTAACCACACCTTCGTCCCCGACGCCCTGCGCGGCCGGGGTGTCGCCGAAAAGCTGGTGCGCGCAGCCCTGGCCTGGGCACGCGCGCAAAACCTGCGCATTGAAGCCAGTTGCTGGTATGTGCGGCGCTTTCTCTAGCGCTGGCCGCGCGGTGCGCGGTTTTCAGGAATAAATAAAATCCAGTAGCAGGGTTCCCACGGCGCTGGCGTCATTTTCCAGCGTCAGTGACGCGATGGCCTGTTCGTACTTTTCCCTGCCAATGACTTCGATCCGCCGCTGGAGCAGGCGTTGCAGGTAAGCCGGGGTAAATTCCGGGTGGCCCTGGAAGGACATGATGCGTCGATCAATCCGGAAGGCGGCATAGGGGCAGAAGTCGCTGCCGGCCAGCAGCTCGGCGCCAGCGGGCAGGCGCTCAACCTGGTCCTGATGGCTATACAGCAGGCGCAGTTGCTGCGGTGCTTCATCGTGTTCCGACCAGCGACAGTTTTCCGAAAAGCACTCGAACAGCGTCGATTTTATTGCGGTACTGTGCAGGCCCAGACCCCAGCCTTTAGGACTTTTGCCGGCGTGGCCGCCGAGGCTGTGAGCGATGATCTGGTGACCGAAGCAGATGCCGATGATTTTGGCACCGCGTTCGTGGAAGTCCATGATCCAGGACCGGAGCGGGCCGATCCAGGGCAGCCTGTCGTAGACGCCGGCCCTGGAGCCGGTAATCAGAAAGGCATCGCATTCATCGGGATGTAACGGCAGCTCGCCCTGCCGCGCCTGGTAGTAGCGATAGCGCAAATCCGCGTCCAGCCGGCCGAAAAAGCGGGCGAACATTCGGCCATAGGAGCCATAGTCGGGGAGCAGCTCCGGGTAAAGCGTATCGGTTTCGAGAAAACCAAGCGTTGCCATCGCACCATTGTACCTGCAAGGCGCTAGTCTAACCGCAAGGTGATCGGTCGTGGCTTTTATACTCGGGTATACCGGGTGCGCCCCAGCTCAACTCCGACAGCGAGCAATCAAATTGGCTCTTTTGGTGACAAGCCCCTAGAATGCGCCCCCGCACAAGCAGCCGAGAGACACGTTCTTGTCAGCCAATGAATTTGCCCCGGGACAGCGCTGGATAAGTAACGCGGAGACCGAACTGGGTCTGGGCATCGTCGCTGCCGTGACTGATCGCCGTGTTGAAATCACCTTTCCGGCGGCCGCGCAACAGCGGGTGTACGCGGCGGACAATGCGCCGCTCGGCCGAGTGATCTATCCGGTGGGTGATCGTATCCGCAACGCCGAAGGCGAGACGCTGCGCGTCACCAGGGTAAAAAACCACGACGGCTGTGCCATCTATCTGGGCCTGGATGAGCAGGGTAACGAGGCCGTGCTGCACGAAATCGATCTGGACAGTTTCGTTCATTTCAGCCAGCCCAAGGATCGCCTGTTTGCCGGTCAGGTCGATAAGCCCGCCCGCTATCAGTTGCGCTGTGCAACGCTCAGGCACCGCCATCGTATTCGCCGCTCCCCGGTCCATGGCTTGCTTGGCGCGCGGGTGCAGCTGCTGCCTCACCAGCTTTATATCGCCAGCGAAGTAGCCCGGCGATTTGAGCCAAGGGTTCTGCTGGCCGACGAAGTAGGGCTCGGCAAAACCATCGAGGCCGGTCTTATTCTGCATCAGCAGCTGATCAGCGGGCGCGCCAGCCGGGCACTGGTGGTGGTGCCGGACAGCCTGGTGCACCAGTGGCTGGTGGAAATGCTGCGACGTTTCAATCTGCGTTTCACCATTCTCGACGAGGCGCGCTGCCAGGCCATTGAAGCCGGAGGCGACGATGCGGCCGAAGCTGGGTCGAGCCAGGGTTTTAGTGATGAAGAAGACCGGCAGCCAGACGCTAGTCTGGATGCGGAGTTGCCAGAAGCGGCTGCATCGGCTAGCAATCCTTTCGAAAGTGCCCAGTTAGTCCTTTGCGCGCTGTCGTTTCTGGTCGACAACCCCGACCGCGCCGCGCAGGCCATGGCCGCGGGCTGGGATTTGCTGGTCGTGGATGAGGCGCATCATCTCTACTGGAATGAACGCGAAGTCAGCCCGGCCTATACCTGTATAGAAGGCCTGGCCCGGCAGGTCGGCGGGGTATTGCTGTTGACCGCGACCCCGGAGCAGTTGGGGATAGAGGGGCATTTTGCCCGTCTGCGGCTCCTGGACAGCGATCGCTACTACGATCTGAATAAATTCCGCGAGGAGGAGCGCGGCTATCAGGCGGTCAGTGCCCTGGTAGCGGCTCTGCTTGCGGTGGGCCAGGAAAACAACCCTGTGGCTTGGGACAAGCTCCTCGCCGAGCTGAGCCACTATCTGGGCGAGGACGCGGGACAGGCGCTGAGCGAGGTTCTGGAGGCGTCCGGCAATAACACCGAAACCGGCAAGACCGCACTCGAGGGTCTGGTGGCGGTTTTGATTCAGCGCCTGCTGGACCGGCATGGCACTGGCCGCGTTCTGTTTCGCAATACCCGTGATGGCGTCACCGGTTTTCCCCGGCGGGTGCTCAATATACATCTACTTGAGGCCCTGCCGGACGGGTGGTTGAGGCGTCCCGAGGATGAAGACGTTGATGCCGACTTGAACCGGCTGTTACGCCCGGAGCAAAGCCTGGGTGAGACCTGGTTAAGCGAGGATGCGCGCGTCGTCTGGCTGGTTGCCTGGCTGGCCGAACATCGCCGGGAAAAAACGCTTTTGATCTGCGCCAGCGCCAGGACCGCGCGGCAGCTGGAGGAATATCTGCGCCTGCGTCAAGGGGTGCGCAGCGCCGTGTTTCACGAGCAAATGAGCCTTCTGGAAAGGGATCGGGCCGCCGCCTATTTTGCCGACGAGGATGAACCGGCCCAGGTGCTGGTGTGCTCGGAGATTGGCAGCGAAGGACGAAACTTTCAGTTTTGTCGGCACTTGATTTTGTTCGATTTACCGCTTAATCCGGACCTTCTGGAGCAGCGCATCGGGCGGCTGGATCGCATCGGACAGATCCGGGATGTGCAAATCCATACGCCCTGCCACCGCGATGGCGCCCCGGCGGCGCTGGTGCGCTGGTATCACGAAGGTCTGAATGCGTTCGAACGGGTCTGCCCCGTGGGTCCGGCGATTTATTCACGGGTTCAGACGCAGCTCCACGACTGTTTGCGAGTGGCTCGGGACGAGCCGGCGTTGGCTGGACTGACCAAGCGCACTCGCGAGCTCGCCGAGGCGGCGCTGAATGAGCTCCAACAGGGGCGGGATCGCCTGCTGGAGATGAATTCCTGCAACAGGGACCGGGCCGAAGCAGTGATTGCCGAACTGAGTGCGCTGAGTCAGGGCACCGAGCTGGCCGCCTATCTGGATGCCGCGTTTGACGAGTTCGGCGTCGATCAGCACTACCATAGTCCCGAGGCCGTGGTGGTGGAACCCGGGGATCACATGCTTACCCACGCGCTTCATGGTCTGCCTGAAGATGGACTTACCGCGACGTTTTCCCGTACTCGCGCCCTGAGTCGCGAGGATATGCACTATTTCACCTGGGAGCACCCCCTGGTCGCGGGGCTCATGGACAGTATTGCCGATGGCGATTTCGGCAGTACCACCATCTCTACGATCAAGCTGCCGGCCCTGAAGCCCGGCACGCTCTTGCTGGAAGCGGTGTTCACTCTGCACTGCCTGGCGCCCCGCGCCCTTCAACCTCAACGTTACGTGAGCGACTCCCTGGTGCGAGTACTGGTCGATGAAAAGGGCCGGGACTTGAGCGCCACGGTGAATGAAGAGCGGTTAGCCGGCCTGTGCAAGCCGGTAAAGAAAAATGTCGCCAGCGAGCTGAGCCGCCATATCCGTTCCCAGGTAGAGATACTGGTAGGTCATGCCGAGGTGCTGGTTCGGCCTCTGCAACAGCAAATGATTGCCGGCGCGCAACAACAGGCACGGCAAACGCTAGGGGAGGAGATACAGCGAATGCAGGCGCTGGCGGCAATAAATCCCAATATCCGCGGGGGGGAAATTGACTACCTGCATGATACCCTGGCGGCGCTGGAGGCCCATCTGGGCGCGGCGCAATTAAAAATGGACGCTCTGCGCGTGGTCGTCAATGTTCCTTGAACCAAGTGCTTGGCAAGGATTCCAGACCGGATGGCAGTAGTCAGGCAGGATCGATTGCCGTCCCAGTTCCGCCCAGGGCTGCCCGGGGCGATGGAAGTCAGAGCCGCTCGATGCCAGTAGCTGATGATCATTACAGAGTTTCGCAAGGTGTCGCGTTACCTCCGGCGATTGCTGGCCTGATACCACTTCCATGGCCAGGCCACCGGCGGCTTTGAACTCGGAAAGCAGGTGAATCAGCCGGGTGCGGGTCAGTGAATACTTATTCGGGTGGGCGAGAACCGGGATGCCGCCAGCGGTCCGTATCCAGTCCACCACTGTTTTCAGGTTGGTCCAGAAAACCCTGACATCGCCGGCCTTGCCCTGACCGAGATACCTTTTGAAGGCTTGCTCCGGCTTGTCCACCACGCCATGTGCTATCAAGGCCCGGGCAAAATGCGGGCGCCCGACGCTGCCGTCGCCAGCAAATGCCAGAGCCCGCGGCAGCAGATCCGGTAAACCCCTCTTGCGCAGACTCTCGGCGATGGTCTCCGCCCGCCGCTGGCGGGCATTCTGTTGCTGGTTGACGGCGGACAGGAAAGCGGGACTGTCGGGGTCGATATCGAGTCCAACCACGTGCACCTCGATTTTGTTCCAGAGGCTGGAAAACTCGATTGCCGGCACCAGTCTGATGCCGTAACTATTTGCCGCCCGTAATGCTTGCAGACCCGCACAGGTGTCGTGGTCGGTAAGGGCCAGGACATCGATGCGCGCGTCGTGCGCGCGCCGGAGCAATTCCCTGGGCGTCAGGGCGCCATCCGAGAATGTGCTGTGGCAATGCAGATCCAGGCGCATGGTTAGTTTGACTCGAGTGTGTTACCAATGATCGTATATTAACGCGGTTTATTATCGCTTTGGGCTGTGGCTGTGGCCGAGTAGACTGGTGGAGACTGCTGGATAAGTGTTTACGAGGATCGGGATGAGTCAGACGGGGGAAACTTTCACCGCGCTTGAACCCATCAGCGCGGATCGGCGCGCGCGGGTGGTCGCTGAAACGGCTCGTTATGTGCACTTGGCTGCCGAGCTTTATCAACAGTCCCTGCCAATGCTGCCGGTGCATTTTGATCTGCTGGGTCGGGCCAGCGGCATGTACAAGGTAAAAGGCGGGCAGCGCTGGTTTCGCTACAACCCCTATATTTTCGCCCTGCATTTTGCTGATCATCTCACCAACACCGTGGCCCATGAAGTGGCCCACTATGTGGTGGATTGCCAGCATGGGCTGGCCAGGGTTAAGCCCCATGGCGCCGAATGGCGGGGGGTGATGCAGGCTTTTGGTGTGGCAGCCAGCCGGACTTTTGATCATGGTCTGGAGGGCGTACCCCAAAGGGCCTACCGTAAGGTGGGCTATCGCTGCGACTGCGGTGAACAGCTGCTGGGGATTCGCCGGCACCTTAAAGTCCTGAGGGCCCAGGCCCGTTACCGTTGTCGCGTATGCCGTACCGATCTGCGCCCCGGCTGAGCGTTACCAGGCTAACTGGCGCGCCGAGACAGTGTCCGGGTGTTACTTGCCAAGCTGTCTGCCTTTCAAGATACTGCGGCCTTTTTTGAACGGGTGAAAATTAATGGAAATCCGCAAGGATACCGTCGTGCGGTTTAATTACGTCCTCAAGGACGCCGAGGGGCGAGTGCTGGAGTCCTCCGAGGGCGCCGGGCCCACGACCTACCTCCACGGCCACGGAGGGATGTTGCCGGCCCTGGAAAAAGAGCTGGCGGGCTTGACTACCGGCGCGCGGATCAGTGCTTCGCTGAGTCAACCCTACGGTCCGAGCCACGCCGACAGCATTCAGAGAATTCCGCTCAAACATCTGCGCGCCAAGAAAAAGCCGGTGCCGGGAGCCGTGGTGGTGGTGCAGGGCCAACATGGCCCGCGTCAGGTGACCGTGGTTAAAGTGGGCAAGTTCAGCGTTGATGTCGATACCAATCACCCCTTCGCGGGCATGGATCTGACCTTCGATATCGACGTGTTGGAGGTGCGCGCAGCCACTGCCGAGGAATTGAGCCACGGCCACGTCCATGGACCGGGCGGGCATCAGCATTGACCGTGGATTCCGAGTCTTGGACGGTCTATATCATCCGGGCCAGCGACGACTCCCTGTACACCGGTATTACCACTGATCTGGCGCGGCGACTTCAGCAACACCGGGAGGGCGCGGGCGCCAAATATTTTCACGCCGGCCGCCAGCCCAAGCAGGTGGTTTATCAGGAGGAGGTTCAAGATCGCGCGACTGCCTCAAAGCGTGAAGCTTATATAAAAAAACTGTCCCGAGCGGAGAAGCTGGCGCTGTGCCGGCTGGATGGTGAGCGATGAGTAAAGATAGCCCAGGGCTAGGGAAAGACGGCCCGCGGGTGGATGGCGACATCGACGCGTTCCCGGCCGCGAGGCAGGAACCGGAACAGGTGGCGCGTGCCAAGCTGGTCGCGGAGACCGCAAAAATTCCCTGGCGGCAACTGCAACGGTTTTTTGCCGGGGGTACGGCAATTTTTGTTTCCGCCGATATTGATTTGATAGAGGCCGCTTATCAACTTAGCCAGGATAACGTCGAACAGGTGAGGGCGTGGCGGGCCGAGGGTCTTCTGGATCAAGTTGCCGATGGCCAGGCACTGGACTGGTTCAACAGCGATGCCCTGGTCTGGTCTGTCGTTGTTAGACCCTGGGTGCTGGTGCAAGCCGTGGGCGCCGATTAGCGATCGGTTCAGCAGGGGTTTCTGTTTTAACATCAGCAAGGGTTTCTTTTTTAGGGAAGGTCTGAACAATTGATGCCTAGAATGATGTTGCGATCAGTTTGCCCTGAACCTGCTCCGTTTTCTTTAGTTTCGGGCCTCAAACGGGGCCGTTTTATCCATCAGGCCGGCATTTCCAGCCCGATGGGCGTACAACAGGCGTACTACGCCTGCATTAGTAACCGTTGTTGCCGTAACAGAGTCTTTTTCGCCATGACCAGATTGACCAGCGCGCAGGATGTAAATAAATGATGGGCATTCTTGTCCAATCCTTTGTAGCGCACCTTGGTAAAGCCAAACCGA
>JBECKV010000021.1:0-5995 GCA_040235495.1 Porticoccaceae bacterium | reverse complement strand
TTGGATACCGCCGATCATCCCAAGGGCGTGTGGACACTGCCTCCGACCCTGCGTCTGGGCGAGCAGGACAAGGATAAGTACCTTGCCGTGGGTGAAAGCGACCGCATGACCTTGAAGTTCATCAAGGACCCGGCATAAGCCATGATCGCCAATTGACCGGGGGAGTTTTATCCTTTCAGTCGATGCGCATCGCAATTTTTAAATCCATGGCGCGACACAGGGCGTGTGGCCAGCGATTGATGTAAGAAAACGGATTCCGGTTGCGACCAAGGAAAAACGCTCGTCAAGAGGTTCCTTGAGATGCAATCCGGTCAATCCGTCATCCCGTTCACCCTGCCATCGCTCGATGGTTCGCCATGGCAATCGTCCAGCCTGGAGGCCAAGCCCTATTTGCTGGCGTTTTTCCGCTTTGCCTCCTGCCCGTTCTGTAACCTGCGCCTCCATCAACTGATCACCCGTGTTGACGAGTTGCCCGAGGACTTCACGATCGTCGCGGTGTTCGAGTCTTCGTTGAGCGAGTTGCAGCGTTACGCCGAACGTCACGATTCGCCATTTCCCATTCTCGCCGACGAGGGCGGTCATATCCATGGCCGCTATGGTATCCGTCACTCCTGGTTCGGGGTGTTCAAGGGCATGCTGTTGCGCTTCCCTGCGCTGCTCTACGCCATGATCGGGAAAGGTTACGTCCCTCTGACTATTGGTGGGCGCATGGACACCATGCCCGCGGATTTCCTCGTCGATCGCCAGGGCATCATTCAGGAGTCCTACCATGGCGGCGATGATGGCGATCATCTGGATTTTGAGCGGATACGGCAATTCGCCTGGCAACAGACCAAGTCCCGGGCAAATCAGCGCTAAATTCTGAAATTTTAGGGAGCACCCGCCATGCATGAAGTGGTACAGGACTATTACGGAAAACAGTTGCGAAGCACTGCCGACCTGAAAACAACAGCCTGTTGTGACCTCGGTAGCTCGCCGGACTGGCTGAGACCTCTGCTGGCACGAATTCATCCCGAGGTCCTTGCACGCTACTACGGCTGTGGCCTGGTGTGTCCCGTGTTGCTGCAAGGTTGCAGGGTCCTTGATCTGGGCTGCGGTTCCGGGCGTGATGTCTATGTGCTGGCGCAGTTGGTCGGCCCTGAGGGCGAAGTCGTCGGGGTGGACATGACCGATGAGCAACTGGCGGTGGCCCAGGCCCATCAGGACTGGCATGCACAGGCGTTTGGTTACGCCAATGTCCGCTTTATCAAGGGTTTTATCGAAAAACTCGATGAGCTGGATTTGAAACCGGGTTCTTTCGACGTCATCGTTTCCAATTGCGTGGTCAATCTGTCGCCCGATAAAGCCGCCGTGCTGGCTGGCGTCGAACGTTTACTGAAGCCCGGCGGTGAATTCTATTTTGCCGATGTCTACTCCGATCGCCGTGTCCCCGAAGCGGTGAGAAACGATTCCGTGTTGTACGGGGAATGCCTGGGCGGCGCCCTCTACTGGAACGACTTTCCGCGCCTGGCCAATGCAGCCGGATTTGCCGACCCGAGACTGGTGGAAGATCGCCCCCTTGCCGTCACTGACAATACTTTGAGCGCGCAAACCGGAAACTTGCGGTTTTACTCAGCCACTTACCGCCTGTTCAAACTGGACGGCCTGGAAAGTGCCTGCGAGGACTATGGGCAGGCCGTGATTTACCAAGGCACGATTCCCCATTGCCCACACAATTTCACCCTCGACAAGCATCACACCCTCGACGCGGGTCGGGTTTTCCCGGTTTGCGGTAACACCTGGCGCATGCTGCACGATAGCCGTTTCGCCGAGCACTTTGCCTTTATTGGTGATTTCAATCGCCACTTCGGACTATTTGAGGGCTGTGGCGCGGCGATGCCTTTCGATCGGCCGACTGGCTCCGGGGAGGCCCATCCATGCTGTTGAATGCAACCGGAATTCATCCAATAAAGGAGTGTCGCCCAAGCAGCAGGGGAGCAGCACATGGCCGTTATAGAAAAGTCGATAACAGTGGCCGCGCCATATGGATCTGGAAAAGGACGCGAAACCCTGATTAGCATGAACTCACTGCAAGGCAGATATTCCATGATGCCAATACGTAAAGTTTTTCCGTCTTTGTTTTTGTTTTTGTTATTTTCGCTTTTGCCCGTGCATGGTTTGCCCGCGGATTCCACCAGGGAAAAATCCTCTCATACTACCGGGACAACCCTGGCCAAGGAGCCGTACAGTCATGAACGATTTGAGCAGCTGCAATCGCAAGACGCGGTGGTAGTGATTGATGTCCACGCCGCATGGTGCCCGACCTGCGCAAAGCAACAGGCCGCGCTCGAGAGCTATCGGGAAATAAATCCGGACAAAAAATTTATCATTCTTGAAATCGATTTTGATACACAAAAGGATTTTGTGCGTCACTTCCGCGCGCCACGTCAGTCAACCTTATTGATTTATAAAGGCAGGGAGCAGTTCTGGTTTAGCGTCGGTGAAACCCGGCCCGCTGTGATTACAGCGGAGTTGGATAAAGCCATTACCTTCAAACCCAGGTCATGACGTTGGAGCTGGCCTCCATCCCGCTGGCATTGATCGCCGGGGTGCTGGGCATTTTGTCGCCCTGTGTCTGGCCACTGGTGCCCGTCGTGATGGCGTCGGCGGCGGGCAAGGGGCCCTGGGGCCCGGTCCATCTCGCCCTGGGTTTGAGTTGTGCGTTTGCACTGGCGGGCAGCCTGCTGACATTTTCGCTGCTCAATGCCGGATTGAATCCGGATGCCTTCCGGGGGCTTGCGGCCATATTGCTGATACTGGTGGGGCTGATTCTTATCATCAAGCCTTTGGCCGATTGGGTCGGTCTTCGCTTATCCATGCTAAGCAGTCATATGAAGGTAGGCAGTCCTGATGCCAACTCCGCGTTCGGCCAGTTCGGTGTCGGGATGCTATTGGGACTGGTGTGGCTACCCTGTGTCGGGCCGACCCTGGGCGCGGCCATTGCATTGGCTTCGGTGGGGCAGGAAATGGGCATGGCATTTTTCACTATGTTTGCCTTTGGACTGGGGACGGCGGCCGCGTTGATCGCGGCTGCGTTTTTCTCAGGGAAAATATTGAGCGTCTGGCGCCCGCGGTTATTCAACAATGTAGCCACGGCTAAAATCGTTCTCGGTTACTTGCTGCTATTGCTTGGCGTAATGGTGCTTACCGGGTTCGACAAAATCCTGGAGACGTACGCGCTTCGATATTTGCCGGACTGGGCGCTGTCGTTATGAAATCCGGCAGCACCTCGCGCAACATCCTGTTTCATGAGGCTATGGTCTTGTGTGGTCAACTCGACGATGCCCATCGGATATTAAGAAACCACCCGGGAATAAAAGTACCCGCTATAAAAACACAGCGATTTGGCGTTTCAGGATAACAAATGAACAGCCGAAACGATGTTTTTAACGGAGAAATAAAGATGCTGAAACATAAAAATATCGCGGTTGTCTTGATGGTATTTATAATGATTAAACCTGCATTCACCGACGCGCAATCCGTGGAGCACTGGTCAAGCAAATGGCGAAACGAATGGCCGAAAACGGATTTTTCCAGGACGACCATTGCGCTGGAGGAAATTCAGCCCGGAGGGCCGGGCAAGGACGGCATACCAGCCATCGATAGCCCCAGATTCGCGTTGCTTTCCGCCGCCGGCAATACCCTGTCCGACCATGAGCCCGTGATCGGATTGAGTATTGACGGCGACGCCAGAGCCTATCCGCTACGCGTGCTGATGTGGCACGAAATCGTCAATGATACGGTTGCTGGAATACCGGTTACGGTAACCTACTGTCCTTTGTGTAACACCGCCATTGTTTTTGATCGGCGACTCGATAACAAAATATTGGATTTTGGCACGACAGGAAACTTGCGACACTCCGATCTCGTCATGTATGACCGGCAAACGGAATCCTGGTGGCAGCAATTTTCGGGTCAGGCCATCGTCGGCGAGCTGGCGGGGCAAACCCTCACGATTGTTGCTTCGCGATTGGAATCATTCGAGAATTTTCGCGCACGTGCGCCACACGGAAAGGTGTTGATTGCCAACAATCCCGCGGCTCGTGCTTACGGGTCAAATCCTTACGTCGGCTATGACAGTGCTCCACTCCCTTTTTTGTATAAAGGATCAACGCCCGAGGGAGTCCCGCCCATGATGAGGGTAGTGGCGGTAGGGAACGAGGCATTCTCGCTGCCGCTATTGGTGTCACAAGCCGTGATCAGGCATCGGGGACTGACGATTGCCTGGACTTCCGGGCAACTCTCGGCCCTGGACCATGCGCGTATGGACGGCAGCAGGGATGTCGGAAATATAGTGGTGACCCGAGCTAATGCCGACGTGCCCTATGTCGTCACCTTTGCATTTGCTTTTTTTGCTTTCAATCCCACAGGCACGCTTCATACGGCTGAAAGCACGATCCAGCCAGGCGCTCCGGAGTAGCAATGCAACCGCAAGTAAAACTTAGCGGCGGTCATGCGTTGTTCCTTGGGTTCTTCACGATTTTTATCCTCGGCTTGCCGACCGGCCTGCGGGCGGAGAGCAAATTGGCCTTGACCGGTTCGAGCACTGTCGCACCGCTGGCGCTGGAAATCGCCAAGCGCTACGAGCAACAACACCCCGGTGTGCGCATCGATGTGCAAACCGGAGGGTCATCCCGTGGCATCAACGATGCGCGCACGGGCCTGGCGGATATCGGCATGGTGTCGAGAGCCCTGAAGCCATCCGAGCGGGACCTGACACCCTACCTGATCGCCATGGATGGAATCGGCATCATTGTCCACGGGAGCAATCCGATTACCCGTTTGAGTGACGGGCAAGTCATTGCGATTTATACCGGGTTGGTAAGCAACTGGAACACGGTCGGTGGGCCGGACCTGCCAATCACCGTTGTCAACAAGGCGGAAGGCCGTTCCACGCTGGAATTATTCCTGCACCACTTTGCGTTGAAAAATAGCGAGATCAAAGCTCATGTGGTGATCGGTGATAACCAGCAAGGCATCAAGACGGTATCCGGCAATCCCGGTGCTATCGGTTATGTGTCGATCGGTAGCGCCGAATATGAGGAGCAACGCGGCACAGCGATCAAGCTGTTGCCGATGGCGGGTCAAGCGGCTAGCGTCGCGGCCGTGGCAGGCGGCGTCTACCCCTTGGCACGGCAGTTGAACCTGGTTGTCAAGGGGCAACCGAGTGCGCTCGCCAAGGCATTTATCGAATTTGCCCAATCCGCCGAGGTTGCGGATCTGATCGAGGCTCAATTTTTTGTCCGTGCGTCGGAAGCAGCCTTGAGCGGTCAAACAAACAGCCTTGAGAAATAAAAATGCAGCCGTAGGCGAGGAAAATATGAGCAAAATAAACGCCTTTAATGTCGTCATGACTGAATCCACGCTGCGCACCGCGCCTGTGATTAAATCCGCCCGTGAATAAAAGAAAAGTGCCTGTCAGTAAATGTGGCTGTTAATAAAAAGTGGCTGTGAAATAAGAGAGTAAAGCGTTTGCCCAACCGAACCGATCAGCGTGTCAGTTTCGTGCTCCGTTTCTTGGCATTGATAAGCGCGCTGCTACTGGCTTTGATCGTCGCTTTTCTGGTCCTCGAATCCTGGCCCCTGTTTACCGAAACGAGTGTTGCCGGGAGCAATGACAACCTCATCAGCGGCGACACACTGTTCAGACTGTTTCAGTCTGATGGCTGGTACCCACTGGAGGGGCGCTTTGGCCTGGCGCCGATGATCTGGGCTTCGCTTGCCGTTACCCTGGGCGCGATCACCCTCGCTTTGCCGGTGGGCCTGACAAGCGCCATTTTCCTTCAGTTTTATGCTCATGCATCACTGGTGCCCGGGTTTCGGCTGTTACTCAATCTGCTCGCCGGGGTGCCCTCGGTGGTGTTCGGTTTATGGGGCCTGACCCGACTGGTGCCATTGATTGCCAGCTGGCAACCGCCCGGCGCCAGTCTGCTGGCCGCCATCCTGGTGCTGGCGC
>JBECKV010000007.1:0-40520 GCA_040235495.1 Porticoccaceae bacterium | reverse complement strand
TCGTAGGCTTGCAAACTGGGTTTGTCGGCAATCAGACGCCCGCGTGGCAGAAATTCCGCCAGTTCGGCAAGCAGGGCTTCGCGTTGTTGAAGGATGGCCGGTTCGGCTGCTGGCATTTTCATGAACTAAGGTATCGACTGGTTGCTCTGGCAAGGAATCAATATGTTAACAGAGGGAGGATACAGGCGGGCGACATCGCGCCAACGACTCGCCGGGGGCCAATTCAACCACAGTCCACGGTTTATGATTGGTACTTGAATGTGCTTGAATAAGCTCTGTACCTAACCACTGACAATGATAAGGGGAAGTGATGAAAGTCGACGGCGAGCTACCCATGGCCATGAGCAAAATTACTGATCGTATCGGCCAGATGGTCGAGGCCGGTTATACCGGTGCGCAAACGGTGGAAACCGGGCACGATCCTTTTCTGCCCCTGGTGCTGGCTGCCGAGCACAGCCAGAACATTGATTTGATAACGGCCATAGCCGTGGCTTTTGCACGCAACCCGATGAACCTGGCCGCCATTGGCAATGATCTCAATGCCTATTCCGGGGGCCGTTTCATTCTCGGGCTTGGTTCCCAGATCCGCGCCCATATCGAAAAACGCTTTTCCATGCCCTGGTCACAACCGGCGGCGCGGATGCGGGAGATGATCGAGGCCATGCGGGCCATCTGGGCCAACTGGTATGACGGTGCCCCGCTGAATTTCCGTGGCGAGTTCTATAAGCACACGCTGATGACACCGGTGTTCACGCCCACCACCAGCGAGCATGGTCCGCCACGGGTGTTTATCGCCGCCGTCGGTCCAATGATGACCCAGGTGGCGGCGGATCTTTGCGACGGCATGCTGGTACATCCACTGACTTCCGTGCGCTACCTGCGCGAGCACACCTTGCCGGTGATTGAAAAAGGCCTTTCCGCCCGGGGGAAATCGCGCGGCGATTTTGAACTGTCCTACCCGGTGTTTGTGGTCTCCGGTCAAAACGAGGAGGAATACAGGGCTTCGGACAAGGCGGTGCGTGAACGTATTGCCTTCTATTCATCGACTCCAGCCTACAGACGTGTGCTTGAAGCCCATGGCTGGGAAAATCTGCAACCGGAACTGAATCAGATGTCCAAACAGGGTCTGTGGGCGGAGATGGGTATGCTGATTTCCGATCAAATGCTCAATACCTTTGCGGTGGTCGGTGAGCCAGACACCATCGTGCCACAAATCCGCGAGCGCTATACCGGCTTGGTGGATCGCATCACTATCAATTTCAGTTTTGCCCCCGCCGAGCAAAGACCGCGACTAATTCGCCAGCTCGCAGCCTGAGTCAGCGGTTAACCACGTACTAATGGGAGAAAAACAATGATCGTCGAACAGGTTTGGACCGGTAACGACTACCGCAATTTCAACTACCTTATCGTCTGCCCGGAAAATGGCGAAGCGCTGGCTATTGATCCGCTGGCCCATCAGCAATGCCTTGATATCTGTAGGGACAAAGGTTGGGAGATCACCCAGGTGCTCAATACCCATGAACATTTTGACCATACCGGCGGTAATCAGGGCATCGTCGAAGCCACCGGCGCCAGTGTGCTTGCCCATAAAAACGCCGGGGGCAGGATCCCGGGCATGGATCGTGGCCTGGAAGCAGGTGATATCATCAAAGTGGGGCGCAGTGTTGAATTACTGGCGCTGGATACGCCCGGCCATACCATGTGTCATATCTGCCTCTTGTCCCAGACCGATCAACCGGGTCTGTTCAGCGGCGATACCCTGTTCAATGCCGGCGCTGGCAACTGCCATCACGGCGGCCACCCGGAAGAGCTGTACGACACGTTTGTAAGGCAGCTGGCGGCCCTGGATGACAACACGCTGCTTTACCCCGGTCACGACTACATCATTAACAACCTGCGATTTACCCTTGACCGGGAGCCGGACAACGAGGCCGCAGGAGCATTGTTACAGGACATCGAAGATCAGGATCCCGCCGACGCGCTGGTCACAACCCTGGGGCAGGAAAAAGAAGTCAATACCTTTTTCCGCTTGCGCAGCCCCTCGGTGATTGCCCGCTTGCGGGAAAGCTTTCCCGATTTGCCAGGAAACCCCGATGCCAAAACCGTGTTTCTGAAATTACGGGAATTGCGTAACGGTTGGTAAGCACTGGATGAGCAGGTTCAGAGACAGATATAGGCGATAAAACAGATATAGGCGATAAAGCAGATGAGTGATAAAACCAATGCCGCCATGGCCGAGTTCTGGAACGGAGATGGAGGCACAAAGTGGTTGAACTTTGAAGATCGCCTGGAAGCCAGCCTGCACGTTTTTGGTGACAGGGCGCTGGCCTGCGCTCACGTACAGGCGGGCCAGCGAGTGCTGGATGTTGGCTGCGGCTGCGGGGCAACCACACTTGAACTGGCGCGCCGGGTTGGGCCCGGGGGCCGGGTTAAAGGTCTGGATATTTCCACCACTCTTGCTTCCCGGGCGAAAAATAATGCCCAAGCCGCCGGTGTCAGCAACGTTGAGTTTGAATGCGCTGATGCCCAGACAAGCGATTTGGGCGATGAATCTTTTGACCTGGTATTTTCCCGTTTTGGCGTGATGTTTTTTGACGAACCGGTGGGAGCCTTTGCTAATCTCAGGACCTCGCTTAAATCCGGCGGTCGCCTGGTTTTTGCCGCCTGGGCCAGCCGCGAACAAAATTCCTGGGTAGCCGAACCCCTGCAGCGGGTGGCTAAACATATGGAGCTGCCGCAGGCACCGCCGGCCGATGCCCCCGGCCCATTTTCACTGGGTGATCCGGCGCGTCTAAAAAACCTGTTGGGCGAGGCGGGCTACAGCGAAATTACTGTTGAAGCCTTTAGCGCGCCCTTGGTTCTTGGCGATGATATTCCCGAAGCAGTGCACTTTCTGATGAACCTGTCTCCTTCGGGTGGCGCGATCAGTGCAGCAAATCCCGATCAAGAAATCCTGGAGCGCATTGCCGCTGATCTGGCACGGATGCTGGAAGCTCACCAGACTCGCGGTTCGGTTGCCATGGAGGCGAGCGCGTTAATTGTTAGCGCGGACAAATAGCGGCTTAAACCAAAAACCGCAGCTGGAATAATCGAATAAATCTCGGAAGATTTGCGGAGGCATACTCAAGTGCCCGGAATCGATCTGCATATATCCAGCGCACAGCGGAGCGATTTCCTCAGGGGCGCTTCCGCACCAAAACATTCGAGTGTCGTTCCCCGCAAGTGGGTAATAATGAGATGGGTCAAACCCAGTTGTTCCCGATATTCGAAAATTTTTTCACGGGCAAAAGCCACATCGCCCACTATCGCCCAGTCATCCAGTCCAGCGTTGTCACTACGCCAGGGGCTATCCCGGTAATGCTCGGAAAGCGTCTGCCTGACTCGCTTTAGCAATTTTTCATCGTCGCTGATAAATACCAGGCGCATTGCGGGTCTGATTGCAGGTATGGCTCGCCCGGAATCCGCGCAGGCTTCGGCATGGATCAGATAATTATTTTGGAGGTCATTAAGACCTTCCAAAGGTGATGCCAGGTAGGGCAGGCCGAGTTTTCCCGCCTGTTTAAGGGCCTTTGGGCCAAAGGCCGCGACCCAAAGGGGAGGGTGGGGTTGTTGTTTCGGCAGCGGGTGCAATACCACGCCACCCTGCTTTTGTTTATCGTGCTTTACCTTTTCACCCCGCCAGGCTGAGAGCATTAAATCGAGATTGCTTTGAAACAACGCGCGCTTGTTTTTCGCTTCGATGTCAAATGCCCGGAACATATCGGCGCCCAATCCCCGTCCCAGGCCAAGGATCAACCGGCCCTGGGAGAGTTGGTCCAGTACCGCAACCTGTTCCGCCGCTTGTAGAGGGTGACGCAGGGGTAGCAGGTAGGACGTGGTGGCGAGCTTGATGGTGTTGGTAGTGCCAGCCACGCAGGCCAGCAACATCAGTGGGTCAGGAATGGCATCGGTATTAAAGTGGTTTTCGGGCAGCCAGAATGAGTCATAGCCGAGCTGTTCCGCCCATCGTGCCTGTTCGGAAAGCGATTGGGCATGGTCGTTGGCAGCGGGTCGCCACGGGGTCAGTCCCAGATGCATATTTAGATCAACCCTGAGTTTTCACCTGGAATTCATTTACCAGTTGCCGGCCCCTGGCGATGATATCTGCTGAATCCTCGCGATAGTTTTCGCTGTACATCAGCTCAACCAGGGTATCGGCATTGTGCTTAAAGCGCGCCAGGCAATGGGGCATAACGCCCATTTCCCTTGCGTGCTCGGAGCGAAGGCAGCGAATCATCGTCTCGCCGATAGCAGTAGTGGTGTCACCGGCTGGTGAGTAAGTGGTGTAGGCGGTATCAGACTGCAAATCCTTCGGCCAAAGTTCGCCACCGGGTGCGGAGCTAATCGTAATACGTAGCACTTCGGTCGAGGCTGCGCTTAGAAACTGCTCAACGGTTTCTAAAGTCATGGGTGCAAAATCGTTGACGCTAACTTTCAGCCGAGCGGCAGCGGGGACCTGCTTGCAATCGCGGCTATCGATGAAATAGGTGCAGGGAATGGAGAACAACCAGCCACCAATAACTGTTGATACCGGTCGATGGTCAAAGGTATGCACCAGGCCAAAACCCATGCCTGGAAAACGTTCTGCCGCCAGCTGGTCTTCCGGCGATAACTCTTTAGGCGGAGTTTCGTTAAACATGCGCGCTGCGTAATAGAGGTTGCGCAGGCGGTCATTTTCAATGGCTTTGCCCCCGTTCTCCGGAACAAAACCACAGGTTACCAGCACCCATTCCGTCCCGGCAGCCAGCGCGGAAAATACTTCCTGGCGGAAGTTCATATAGATCATTACAGCAGCGAGAAAGATCGGCACACCAAAAATCAGCGAAGCAGGCCTTATAGGGAAGTGCGAATTCATAGGCTTATTATATCTTCAGGTACAATTACCGCGTGCCTGACATTTTAGCCTGCAACAATGCCGACAACCGTTGAGCATAAATTACTCGATGCTTTTTCGTGAAAACGCCACGCTTCCGACACAGTCTCTTCATTATCCTGGTGGTCATCGTGCTACTAGGCGGCGTGATTCTGGTTGATTATCTTGTCCAGCTGGGTCGCTCGGAAGGAAAGGTGCAACCGGGCACCGAAGCACAAATTGGCGGGGCTTTTACCCTGCTTGACCAGACTGGCCGGCGGGTAAGCGAAAGGGACTTTGCCGATAAATACAAGCTGATCTTTTTCGGTTTCACCCACTGCCCGGATGTTTGCCCAACGGCGCTTAGCAAAATGTCCCAGGTGCTCCGGTTGCTTGGCCCTCGATCCGAGCAGCTCTACCCGCTGTTTATCACGGTGGACCCCGAACGGGACAGCCCCGAGCGTCTACATTACTACAGCCAGTCCTTCGCCCCCGGAATTGTTTATCTCACGGGAACAGAGGCGGAAATTAAGCCGGTACTGGAAGCCTGGAAGGCAACAAGAGCGAAGATCGCCGCTGCCAGTGGTGGCGCCGAAGCCTATGCCATGACTCACAGTTCACTAATCTATTTGATGACGCCGGATAATCGCCTGGCGCAAGCCTACACTTGGGAGGATTCACCCGAGGATATGGTGAAATCCCTGGGTCGGTGGTTAACGGACTGAATTTGCTCAATATCTGATCAACAGGCGGTGAACCGCGCTTACGGAAACAAAACTAGCCGTAACCATCAAAAATGAATACACTCAATAAAACATGCGGTTGATGTGTATTTGTGATATTTTGCTTCACATGTTTGGTCTAGCGACGGCCTCAACAGTGGCGCCAATAACCCAAAACAGTCATTTTTCTTTAAGGGCCTATATTAATAGGCCGGCCTTAAAGGTGGCCCGGTCCGTGTTTTTGTTAGTCGCGGCAATGCTGCTTACGGCCGGTACGGCCTGGGCTAAGCCCAGCGTGCTGGTTTCTGTAGCTCCTCCTGCCGCGCCTGAAGCTGGTATGGCGGGCGCCACCGATGGCCAAACAACGGTTGAAGACAACGCGGATCTTGCCGAAAAGGGTGGAGACGGCGGTATTGCCGACGAGGTGGGTAAGGCGGCACCGGCGACTATTGCATCGGACAAGGTGCTCGCCGTGCCAACAGCGGAAAATATCGACCTGAGCGAGCCGCTGGAATCACCAAAGCCCGTGTCAGTGAATCATGATTCTTTTGTTCCGGAATTGCCGGAGCAGGTCGGAGAAGAAACAGCAGACAGGGTGCGTCCGAGCCAAGCGCCGCTGATTATTCTGGGTACGGAAGTGCCGCCAGGCACGGCCACTCGCCTAAGCTGGGAGCCGGATCAATCCTTCGAGGGCATTGCCGCGCCCACACCGGTGCTGGTGGTCAATGGCCAGACCGCTGGACCAACCCTGTGCCTGACCGCTGCCATCCACGGTGATGAATTGAACGGCATAGAGATTGTGCGCCGGGTTCTGTATGAGGTTGAACCGGAAAAACTCAGTGGCGCCCTGATCGGTGTCCCCATTGTCAACTTGCATGGATTCCACCGGAACTCACGCTATCTGCCGGATCGGCGTGACCTGAATCGATTTTTTCCCGGCAACCCCATCGGTAGCTCCGCATCGCGAATCGCCTATTCCTTTTTTAACCAGATTATTCGCCGCTGCGATGCCCTGGTGGATTTACACACCGGGTCCTTTCGTCGGACCAATCTACCGCAGGTACGCGCTGATTTAAGGGAGTCCGCCATCGTCGAATTATCCCAGAGTTTCGGCGCCACCGTGGTGCTTCACAGTGGCGGAGCGGAGGGCACCTTGCGCCGGGCAGCGGCACATGCGGGTATCCCGGCCATTACGCTGGAGGCGGGTGGGCCCATGCGCTTGCAAAAAGACGCCGTTGACCATGGAGTCAAAGGCATAGAAACCCTGCTCGATAAGATGCAAATGTATTCGCGCTTTACGCTTTGGGGAGAACCCCAGCCGGTTTTTTACCGCTCTCGGTGGATTCGCGCCAATGGCGGCGGGCTGTTATTCAGTGAGGTGGAGCTGGGCGAACGAGTCAGTGTCGGTGAATTGCTGGGTACAGTTACCGATCCCATCACCAATGTGCGCAGTGAAATATTTTCGCCCTTTACCGGCCGGGTTCTTGGTAGAGCGTTGGATCAGGTGGTCCTGCCGGGGTTTGCGGCCTTCCGTATCGGTATCGAAACCACGGAAGAAGATATGCAAAAGGAAAGCCCAACCGACCTCGAGGATAGTGCCGATTTGGATGTGAGTGCTACCGACAGGGGCGACTCCGGTGAAACTCCTGGTCAGAAGTATTCCGGCAAGCAAGACACCCTGCTGTCATCGAACGAGGAGCCATCAAAAGATGACGCAGAGGAAGCTTCCGAATAATCAGGCATCAATTGGATTTACCTGCCTGCGGATTCCCGAAAGCCAGCTCTAAAAAGCCAGACTTTCTGTTCACGACGACAGGTTATGGTTAAATCGCCAACCGGCAATCAGATATAAAACCGCACCAATCGCGGCCATACTCGCTGCCGCGGGCCAGAGTTCGGCGAATCCTGTCCCTTTAAGAAAAATGCCCATGCAGATGTCCATAAAGTAGCGCACCGGGCTGATCAGCGTTAGGGGTTGCAAAAACTCGGGCATGGAGTCGATGGGGGTCATGGTGCCGGACATAAACATCACCGGAAACAAGCCGAAAAAGCAAAGTAACAGCGTTTGCTGCAGAGTTTTGGTGATTGAGGCAATCATTACCCCGATGGCGATGGCGCTAATTAAAAATACCGCCATTAGCGCCAAAAATAGCAGAAGGCTGCCGCGCATGGGCACGCCGAACCACCAGATAATAAACAGACTGGGGAAGAAGGCGAGGATGCCGACCACCAGCGTCGGAATGGTTTTGGCGAGGAAAATTTCCCAGACATGGGTGGGCGTCACCATAAGCTGGTCGATGGTGCCGACCTCCTTTTCCCGGGTGATGGAAGCCGCGGAGTGGATGGTGCCGACCATCAAAATAGCAGCGACGATCATCGATAACACGACAAAGGATTCCAGGGTTTGTGCCCGGTTGTACCATATTTGAACAGAAGGTCTGACTGTGGTGGCCACTTGGGCTGGATCCTGGGAAAATTCCGCTTCAAAAGTTCTGACGATAGCCGCCGTGTAATCCTTGGCAAGAGAGGCGGCATTGGAATTGGTGCCATCGAGCAGCACCTGGAGACCTGGAGACTCGCCCCGGCGTAGATCCTCGGAAAAGTTATTGGGTACAACCATGATGTAGCGGACCTTGCCGCGACGCATCCAGCTCTCGGCTTCCTCCTGACTGTCGGGGTAGCCGGCCACCTCGAAGGCTTCGGACAGGGTAAATTTGTCGATCAGGTTGCGGCTGATGGCGCTGCGGTCGTGATCGACCACGGCGATGGGCAGATCCTTTACCTCAAAGGTCATGGCGTAGCCGCAAATCAACACTTCAAGGGTGTACAGCCAGAAAACCACGGCGAGGATGGTTTTATCCCTGGCAAACTGGATCACGTCCTTGAGGATCAGTGCGCTGAGGCGTCCCCACATAACTTATCTCCCGATTTGTCCTTCGGTGCCATTGCTAAAGTTCAGCATGAACAGCGAATTATGCGACTTTCTTTTTAAAGATCGCCACGGCGCTGAAAAACACAATTAATGTATAGCCGAGTAATAAACTCAGAGGATAAACCATCTCACCCAGACCGGCACCTTTTAAAATAATTCCCCGAGAGGCTTCGACAAAATAGCGTGCGGGGAAAATATGGGTATAGAGTTGAACCGGCTCGGCCATGGCATAGATGGGAAAAACAAAACCGGAAAACAGCATGGAGGGCATCATGGTCACCACCAGTGCCAGCAGTACCGCCAGTAATTGACTATTGGTAATGGTCGAAATCAACAGACCGATGCCAACATTACAAAACACATAGACCAGACCGGCGATGCTCAGATAGCCCAGATTGCCGTTAAAAGGCACGCCAAACCAGTAGTAGCCCAGGGCGATTATCGAAGCCAACTGTAGGGCGGAGATAAAGCCATAGGGAATTAGCTTGCCGAGCAGGAATTCCGAAACGGTCAGGGGCGAGGCATAGATCTGCTGGATGGAGCCGCTCTCCTTTTCCCGGACAATGGCCAGTGTCGTCAGCAGAGGGGGAAAGGCAGCGATAATCACCGCGTACAGACCGGATACCACATAGATAACACTTTGCAGACTCGGGTTGTACCAGATGCGGGTCTGGATATCGATCAGTTTATTGTCCTGCTCCTTGAAGCGGGAAACAATAGACATGCCGTAGTTAAGGGCTACCAGTGCGGTGGCGGAATAGGTGCCATCAATCAGCAATTGCACTTCCGGCAGATTCTCACGGCCGACCAGGGCATTAAAGCCAGGTGGGATCACCAGCGCCAGTTTTACCTCGCTTCTTTCCATGGAGTCGCGAATCTGAAATTCGGACTCGTAGCGACGAACCAGCATGAAATAGCGGCTTTCCGCAAAGGCGTCGATCAAAGCGGCGCTGGATGGTGTTTGATCCTGATCCAGCACGCCGAGCTTGACGCCTTCCACTTCCAGGGAAATGGCATAGCCAAACATAAACAGCATCATCACCGGGAACAGAAATGCCGTGGACAGGGTGACGCGATCCCGGAGAATTTCTCGACTTTCCTTGCGCATCACGGCAAACAAACGGTGCAGTTTCATTGTCCAGCTCGCTCCGCTTCGAGGCGCCGGTCTTCCAGCTGAGTATAGGCCAGAAACATATCTTCGATGGTTTCAGCGGCGAATTCTTCGGGTAAATCCCGGATTAATTCATCGGCCTGGCCGACGCCGATCAAACGTCCCTGATGCATCATGCCCAGGCGATGGCAATAATTGGCCTCTTCCATATAGTGAGTGGTGACAAAAATAGTGGTGCCCACCTCGGCTAGGGTCTGGATTAACTGCCAGAATTTGTAGCGCGCGGCAGGGCTGACGCCCGAGGTCGGCTCGTCGAGAAAGACCACGGCCGGCTCATGCATGATGGCGCAGGCCAGGGCCAGGCGCTGGTTGATTGCCCCGGACATATCGGCGACCAGATTGTCCTCGACGCCGCCCAGGTCGGTGACTCCCACGGCCCAGTCGATGGCCTTTTTCCGGTCACTGCGGCTGAGTCCGTAAACGCCGCCAAAAAAGGCCAGGTTTTCCGCCACCGTCAGATCGGGGTAGAGGGAGAAGCGTTGCGACATATAGCCGATGTGGTCACGTAACCGGCGATGTTCGCTGCGAATGCTGACACCGCCGATCCAGGCATCTCCCTCGGTGATCGACTGCAGGCCACAGAGGGTGCGTATAAAAGTGGTTTTTCCCGCGCCGTTGGCGCCGAGAAACCCGAATACTTCGCCCGCACGAATATCCAGGGTGACATGGTCGTTGGCGATAAAGTCACCAAAACGGATGGTCAGACCATCCGTGCGAATACGGCCACCTTCGGGCAACCTTTCGGGCAAGTGGATTTTTGGTGGCCTCTGCGCATAGGCGGTGCTTTTTTCGCCGCCACTGAGCATGGTGTAGGCATCATCGAGGGAGGGCTCGACCGCCTCGATAACGCCGTTGTGCTTTTTTAACTCGACTTCGAGATCAGGAGCAATCCGGTTTTCCGTTAGCAGCTGAAAGTGGACACTGTTGGCCATATGTCGAATGCTGAGCGTATCCTGGTGCTGTACCAGCGCGTTGTGGGCCGCACCCCGATCATCGGTAGTCAACTCATAGACGCGGCCGGCACAGCGCCGGTGCAGGCTTTCAGGACTGTCGACGGCGATGACTTCGCCTTCGTGGAGAAAGGCCAGGCGGTCGCAATGCTCAGCTTCATCCATATATGGCGTACTGATCACCACCGAGACGCCATCGTCGCGGGATTCATGGAGCATGTCCCATAGCTCCTTGCGCGAGGCAGGGTCGACACCCAGGCTCAGTTCATCCAGCAGCAGTAAGCGCGGCTCGTGAATCAGGTTGGTGCACAGGGATAGCTTCTTGCGCATACCTCCGGACAGGTTGCCGGCTGCGCGGGTTAAAAATTTGTACAGTCCCGCCATCTTCAGCAAGCGCTCCTGGCGCTCCTCGAAGACATCTTTGGGAATGGCACGGATCTCGGCAGAGAACTTCATGTTCTCGGTAATACTCAGCTTGTCGTAGAGGGTAAAGCCCTGAAACATGTAGCCAATATGGGAATTAATCCAGTAGGCATCCTTGACCGAGTCATGGCCCATAACCGTACAGCTGCCTTCCGTGGGGTCGAGAATGGCCGCCATCAACTGCATAAACGTGGTCTTGCCAGCGCCGTCCGGACCCAGGAGGCCAAAAATTTCGCTTTCCCTGATGGTCAGATTGACGTTTTTAAGGACTTTTTTATCGCCGTAGCTGCGTCCCAGGTTGTCGGTGACAATCACGCCACCAGCTTCTGAACTACCAGCTTCGGTACTGGGCAAGGATGGGTTTGCTGACGTCATCGTATTACCTGGGACTCGCGACGCTCATGTGGCGGAAAAATTTTTCTATACTTCGTCTGGTGGATCGTTTAACGGGGTACTACCAAATGGTCAGGCCAGGGCTTGTTGTCATCCCACCGAATCCAGGCATCGGCAGGCATGCCCGGTTTCAGGTAGCCCTCGGTATTTTCCAGCGCTAGAACCACGCCGAAAACCATTCGCACCCGTTCTTCGGGCATATTGATGTCGCGAGGGGTAAATTGCGCGCGCTGGTCCACCCGCTTCACCCGGCAATCAAAATAGCGATCTTCAAAAGCGCTGACACGTACTTTGCAGGGTGCATCCAGCCTGACTTTGGCGATCACTCTTTCCGGTAGATAGACTTTGAGTTCCAGGTCGTTCATATCCACCAGCACTGCCACCAGGCTTTCCGGCACCGCCAGTTCGCCGAGCTCGATACTTTTTGCCAGGATGGTGGCGTCCATCGGTGCGTGAATATCCGCCTTGTCGATATCGATCTGGAACAACTCGACTTCCCGTTCGGCAACGATAGTACGGGCCTTGCTTTCCCCGACCTGGGCGGTCAGTGCGCGCACTTTACCCAGGGCTTCGCGGTGGACATTGGTAATCTGATCGAGTTTCTGCACGGTGACGATACCCCGTTCCCGCAACTCGGTGTAGCGCTTTAAATCCCGCTCAGCTGTCGCTAGAAGCTCTTTCCAGGTAGCCAGATCTTCGACAAAACGCTGTTGCTCAATTTGCCTTGCATCAACATTAGCTTTGGCAATAGCCAGGCGGGCAATATTGTCACGTTTATCGAGAGCGATGAGCAGTGAGCCCTGTTCAACGGTTGCGCCTTCCACCAAATTACTATCCAGCACCCGGCCTCTGACTTCTGCACTGATATTCACTTCCGTGCCCTCAACGTGGCCGTTGCCGTAAAGAAAACCCTGTTCCAGTTCAGGCGGCAGGGTCCTTATGTAAAACATATAGGAGGCGGCAGCAATCAGCACTACGACAAGAACAGTCCAAACCCAACTTTTCATACTAAAAATCCAGAAGTCAAAACAGGCAACGGCGGGGCTACGATTCCAGCTGGTGACTTACCTGATCCGAGAGGCTCCCCCGACCTTGCCCAATAGAGAAACAAACAACGCCGGCGATAATATCAAAATTAATTAATAGAGAAAACGAATCCATAAACTAATGTACTTATCTTGCTATTGACCCGAGTCAAAATTTGGAAGAACCAGGTGGTTTTTGCAATTGACCGCTGGTCCATAGAAAGCCCACTTTGGTCATTTGCAAGCGCAATTGGGGCAAAGGTTTTGACCACTGGTCTTTTTACGCTTTTCCTCTCCAGATTTATCAATATAAATACTCATCCCAAAGCTGGCCAAATCCCGGTTTGCTACCGTGTCCGTGTACTTATTACGGGACTTGTTGACTTGAGCCGACGCGGGTCAGGAAATTAAGGAGTATCGATGGAACGTCGAGCCCACACACGAAAAGCAGTCAATGCCGATGTCACGGTGTATCTCTATTTTGCCGGGCAACGTATCGGACACGCGCAAGCCTGTGATTTGAGCGCCGGCGGCGTTTTTCTGCTGGCGGACGATCTTGAACTGCCTATCGACAGTCCGCTTGAGCTTGTCTTCACCATCGATGCCCCCGCGTCAACCGTCATCAGGCTGTATCGCATATCGGCGGTGGTAGCCCATAAATTCGAAGAGGGTGTCGGGGTACGCTTCTGCAGTGGTCGAGATGCCTGCCAACGCGTGAAGCAGCGTCCCGGACAACCGTGCTAATCCGCCTACTGCTGCAGATACTCCGCCGGGAAATCTCCACAAAATTCATTTGCCAACCCAATGGGCGGGTCCCTTGGGCGTCTTCGATCTACTCACCGCAGGGTCTTGCGACCGGCCACCGTGCCGGACATGTGCCGGTGACCACCCGTTCGCGTTCCTCTGTGGAAGGCAGAATGGCCATCCGGTAGAATCCGCCCGTCTTTAAATTTCCAGGGGACATTCGATCCTTTGAGCCTTTGAAGGTTCGAAGGCTCAAAGGTTCTAAGGAAAGTCGTTGCCAATTTCAGTCGCGATAGCCGCCGTTTCAGGAATCAAACCCGCCCGCTATCCAAATCTGGATGGTTATGATCTCTATCTCGAGGTCGTTCGCCAGTTTCTCTCCGAGTGGTCATTAAAACCTGGCGATATTCAGGGGCTACTAGCCTGTCCTTCGGGCATGGCCAGCGGTAGCGGTGCCGATATATTTGTCCATGAACAACTTTACGAGGAACTGGGCATCCATCCCCTTTTTGCCGATACCACGAACGCCGGGGGTTCTACCTATGGCCTCATGGTACAACGCGCGGCCCTGGCTATTCGCCAAGGCCTGATCGACAGCGTCTCTTGCATCTGCGCACCGGTAAGTTTCCCAAAGTGGGCACTGGTGGCGCGGAAGCCATGGCGCGCATGGTTAGCCACGAAATCTATGAATTTCCCTACGGCACGGTCATTCCCGCGATCTACGCCCAGGTCGCCAGTCCCCATATGCATGAATTCGGTACTACGGCGGAGCAATTGGCCGAGGTGGCGGTGTCCTCTCGTGAATGGGCGCTGAAAAATCCCGCTGCCGCGAGCTATGTCGGCGAGCCGCTGACCGTGACAAAGGTTGGAGAATCGACGCGGAGTCTACAGCTTTTCGGTGATACACCAGTCGCCACTGGCCTCCTACCAACAGAATCTGCCCTATGTGCTCGCAGTGATGTAACTGGAAGAAGGGCTGCGGATGATGACCAATGTCGTAAACTGCGATGTCTACACCGTACATGTGAACACGCCGGTTACCGTCACCTTTGAACGTCGGGGCGATAAGAAAATTCCACAGTTTGAACCGCGGTCATAACCACCGCTTGACCATTTTTAGTCATCGGATCAGAGTCCATGAAAGAAGAATTTAATGTCCCTTTCCCACTTGAATATGGCACTTATGAAGATGCGCTCCAGATGGTGGGCAAACCCGGCAACCGTGTCGAGGCAGAATTCACCGTCAACTGGGAAATGATAAAAATATATTGCGCCATGGAAGAAGACGCCAATCCGAGTTACTGGGATGAAGATTATGCCCGGCAGCAATGGGGTGGTATCGTCGCACCACCCGGTTTACTGCTGAGCTGGGCGATGTCCCTGCAATGGCACCCCGACAAAGAGCGCCAGCACTACTTTGTCGCCATTAAAATTCCGCTGCCCGGAGACACGCTGATAAATGTCGGGACGACCACGGAATTTCATCGCCATCTGTTTTTGGGCGATCGCCTCGCGGTCGAAGATCAGTTGGTGAGCGTCTCCGAGGAGAAAACCACACGCCTGGGAATTGGCCACTTTCTTACCACCCAGGCTAATTTTTTTAATCAAAAGAACGAACTGATCGCCGTACAGAGCAACCAGTTATTCCGCTATTACGTACCGGAGGTCGAGTCATGAGGCGAACAATCAATTGCAAGTACTGGAATGAAATCCGAGAGGGTGATGCCATTGCTCGCGTAGCGATGGAAGTACCTTTCGAGCGGGTTATTCTCGATGCCGCGGCCACTCAGGACTACTTTCCCGGTCATCATAATCCGACTTATGCCCGCCATCAGGGCCAGAAAAATATTTATCTGAATACCATGGCCATCGAAGGATTTATTGACCGTGTAGTGACCGACTGGGCAGGTCCACACACCTTTATCCGTAAGCGTCAAATGCAAATGCGCGCTTCCGTTTACGCTGGCGACATCATGTCTGGAGAGGGCAAAGTGGAAAGGTGTTACCAGGAAAACGGCCGCAATCTACTTGATCTGAGTGTATTGATATCAACCCAGGATGGCCCCTGCGTTCCCGCCAGCTTGACCATTGAGCTGCCTCTGAACGCAAGCGCCGCCTGACAATTATTGGCAAAACTCAAACAGGGGTTAACCATGGCCTTGGGACATTTCACTTCCTGGTTCGACCAGCCACTTTCTACCCAGTACTACAATGAAGACCATGAAGCCTGGCGCTATGCACTGCGCCAATTCATAGACCGTGAAATCGCTCCTTTCGTGGATGAGTGGGAAGAGGCGGGCGGCTTTCCCCGCGAATTGTATAAAAAAGCCGCCGAAGTAGGCCTATCGAAACTGGGCTATCCCGAAGAATACGGCGGTGTCGACAAGCCCGATTTATTTTTCGATATTGTCACCTCATTGGAGCTGGCTCGCGTCGGCGGTGGCGGAGTTCACCCTAGCCTCAATAGTCATAGTATTGGCCTGCCTCCGATCGTCGCCCTGGGCAGCGAAGCCATGAAGGCGCGAGTAATCCCTCAGGTTGTCAATGGTGAAAAAATTTCCGCGCTCGCCATCACCGAACCCTCCGGCGGCTCGGATGTGGCCAACCTGAAAACCACCGCGCGGCGAGATGGCGACCACTATGTGGTCAACGGCTCCAAAACTTTTATCACCAGTGGCATCCGCGCCGACTACTACACCGTGGCGGTACGCACGGGTGGTGCTGGCATGTCGGGGATTTCCCTGCTTTTAATTGAAAAGGACACGCCCGGCTTTACCCAAAGCCTGCTGCATAAAATGGGTTGGTGGAGTTCCGATACCGCAACTCTTTATTTCGATAATTGCCGCGTGCCGGTGGAAAACCTTGTCGGTCCTGAAAACAAGGGCTTCGCGGGCATCATGCGCAATTTTAACGCCGAGCGGTTAAATATCGCGGCAATGGCCAATGGGCTTGCCATGGTTTGCATGGATGAAGCCGTAGCCTGGGCACGCGAGCGAGTGACTTTCGGCCACCGCTTGATGGAACACCAGGTGATCCGCCATAAAATTTCCGAAATGACAAAGCGCATACTGGCTACCCAGGCCTTACTGGAGAAGGTCACCTGGCAAATGCAGCAGGGAGAAGTACCGGTGGCCGAATTAAGTCTGTTAAAGGTGCAAGCCACCGAGACCATGGAGTATTGTGCCCGCGAAGCGGTGCAAGTATTTGGCGGCATGGGGTTTATGCGTGGTAATAAAGTGGAGCGTATTTATCGGGAAGTACGTGTCTACGCAATCGGCGGCGGCTCGGAGGAAATCATGCGTGATCTGGCCGCCAGGCAATTGGCACTATAGCCGCGCGCGCCTGGCTATTTGACAAATAAAACCCTCCGGGTTGATGATGGCGCACCAGCCGACGCGGTTGGCGAGTATTTTCTCCATAACTACAATCATGACGGAGAGGACCTATGAACGTCATCAAACCTGTCACCGTTTTGTATCTGCTGTTTTTTCTGGCCCTGTTTGTCTGGGCGGCAATGGCAGACCCTAAATTCATGGGCTTTGTGCAATCCCTGAACGAACCCTGGTCGATAGTGGTTTTAATGGACTTCGTATTCGGCTGTCTATTACTGTCGTGGATGATCTATTTTGTAGAGGGCTCGGCCAGAACAGCGCTGCCCTGGGCGATTGCCCTGTTTATTGTCGGCAATATTGTCGGCGCGGTTTACGTGCTGCTCAGATTCGAACGCATCAGGCAACGCTTGTCGCCACAAACATCCTGAAAGAGATGAAAATATGAATCGAGGACACGCCCTTATTACAGGAGCTATCGGCGGGCTCGGCACAGCGATGACCAAAAAGCTGGTGAGTCAGGGCGTTTCGGTTATTGGCTGTGACCGCAAGGCCGATGAACTTGATGACTGGCGCGCGCGGGAACTCAGTCCCGAACAAAGCAAAATGGTGCAATTGTTTCCTCTCGACGTGACCAGGGAAGAGCAGGTGGACGCACTGGTTAGGGAACTCGATCAACGAGGCATCCATATCGCCTATCTGGTGAACAATGCGGGCATCCAGGGTCCGGGCAAGGCCTGGGATTACGACACTAAAACCTGGGATCGGGTAGTGAAAGTGAATATGTATGGTTCGTTCTTTCTAAGCCGCGCATTTTCAAAGCAGATGGTCGATGCTGGTTTTGGTCGCATCCTCAACTTCTCCTCCGGGGCGGCCTATAACCCGCCACGTGATTGGGGCAGCTACGCGGCGGCCAAGGCCGGTGTGCTGGGCTATACGCGCTCGCTGGCCCAGGATTTGGCACCCTATGGGATTACCGTTAATTGCATCGTCCCGGGCCTGATCATGCACGAAGGGTTGAGGGGGACCATCCCCGATAAGTTTTTCGAGAATCTGGAAAAAGATATTCCCATGAAACGCGCTGGCAGGCCCGAGGAAATTGCCGAGGCAGCCGCATTTTTTTTGTCCGAGGGGGCTTCCTACGTGACCGGACAAACCATGCACGTCAACGGCGGCCTATTGATGCCGGGTTAGGTGTTTAGTATGTAAATCAGCCGCGCCCGTTATCGGGTCAAAAACTCGATAATCTTGCTGTTTACCGCTTGTGGCTGCTCCAGATGCATAAAGTGGCCGGTGCCTTCAATGACGACCTTTTCCAGAGTGTTGGTAAACAGGTGGTCCATATTTTCAAACGTTTCCAAACGACCAGGACGATCGCGAGTGCCATGAAACGCCAGGCAGGGCAGGGTAGTAGGTGCGGCTATCTTCTCGCTTAGTTCGGCCAGCGCCGGGTCCCTGCCAGCGGGATTAAAGGTATGTCGGTAGTAATTGATAGCCGCTTCAACCGTACCTTCCATTCTGAAAGTATCCTTGACGCTTTTGATCACTTCGGGCGGGATGTCGAACCCGGGCGATGCGTCCCGCCACCACTTGAACAGGAAATCAAAGTCATTATGGGCAAGGGCTTGTCCGGCTCCAGGCATCTGAAAAAAATAGGCATGCCAGCCACCTTTGATTACCTCGTAATTCAACCCCAGCTCACCCAGCAGTGCGCCGGGATGGGCAATGGCGATGGTAACGATTTTTCCTATTTTCTCCGGTGCGAAAGCAGCGATAGCATAGGTGGCAAAGGCACCCCAGTCATGGCCGATCACCGCCGCCGCCTGACCACCTCCCAACTCATCGATCAGAGCCTTGGCGTCAAGGCCGAGCAGGGCGGCATCGTAACGGCCATCCGGCGAGACCCCCGTGGGTGCGTAGCCACGCATATAGGGCGCTACCACGTGGTAGCCGGCGTTCACCAATTGAGGCATCAAAGTATCGTAGGTATGGGGATTGTCAGGGAAGCCGTGCAGGCATAAGACCAGGGGTCCAGCGCCCGCTTCAAGATAGTGAAAATCAATACCATTTGCTGTAATCCTGCCACTTGTTGCCGCGACCATAAATTAACGTTTCCAGAGCGCCATAGTTATTGGATGTAGAGCCAGGGATGCTAGCATAATCAAAAAGTTGACGGTTTACCCCAAAGCAGACGGCTAAAATGGCTAACATCCGGAAAACAAAGTTGTCCATCACACATTTCACACTTGTAACGCGGAGAAATAAAAATGACAGTTAAACATGTACTCGACGGCATTAAAGTACTCGACTTCACCCAGTACCTCGCGGGTCCCACCACCACACGCTTAATGGCCGAGATGGGCGCTGACGTGATCAAGGTCGAGTGGGCGCCTCATGGTGACCCGGTACGCGGGGTGGGCTATCTGAAAGACAAGCGCAGCGCCTATTACATTCAACAGAATCGCGGCAAGCAGAGCTTATGCCTGGATTTCAGCAAACCGGAGGCCAAGGAGATTATTCGCGAGCTGGTACCTCACGTGGACATCATCATGGAGAATTTCTCGCCTGGCGTAATTGGCCGCCTGGGCCTTGATTGGGAGACGGTTCGCAGCATCAATCCCGAGACAATCATGTGTTCGCTGTCCGCCTTTGGTCAGACCGGCCCATTGGCCCGCCTGTCCGGCTTCGATTACATCGCTCAGGCCTATTCCGGCGTCACCAGCATGATCGGTGAAAAGGATGGACCGGCCTATTTGCCCATGCTGGGACTCGGTGACGTCAATACCGGTGTTCACGCCCTGGCCGCGATCAATGCCGCCCTGTTCCATCGGGAGCGGGGACACGGTGGCCAGCATCTGGATATTTCACTGCTGGATGCCTATTTCCATTGCCACGAAGTGAATGTGCAAATGTATAGCGCCAGCAATGGCCACATCGAACCGACCCGTTCCGGGCAACATCATTTTGCGGTGGCGCCGCTAGGACTGTTCCAGGGCAAAACCAGTCAGATCGTGATTATTGCCATGGGCACTCAGTGGGCGAACCTGTGTCAGGCCCTGGGGCAACCGGAGTTGGCCACCGATCCGCGCTTTGAAAACCTCGCCCAGCGCGTCAAAAACCGCTTTGAGCTGGTCAGGATTATCGAGGCGTGGCTGGCCGGCATGCCCAGTGACGAGGAATCCGTGCGTGTACTGGAGGAACACCGGGTTCCGGTTGCGCCCATGTTGACCGTGCCCCAGGCGATGAATCACCCACACTTGAAGGAACGAAAAACTGTCAGGACCGTAAGCGACAGAACCTTTGGCGAGGTGGAAATTCCCGGTGTACCTCTCAAGTTTTCCCAGTTTCCGGAATTACTTGATTTGCAGGCACCATTTCTGGGTGAGCAGAACGAGGCCATTCTCGGTAATGTACTCGGCTACAGCGACGATAAGATTGCCAGCTTGAAAGCTGCCGGAGTGCTGGATTCACGCAGCGATCACTAAATTCTTGCGCTACCGTAACTCCAAAAAAAATGCCGCGTCCGTTCTGGCGCGGCAGTTTCTTGATGATCGGAAACGCTCTCGATAATTACATATTGGGATAGTTGGGTCCGCCTGAACCCTCCGGGCATACCCAGACGATGTTCTGGGTGGGATCCTTGATATCACAGGTTTTACAATGTACGCAGTTTTGTCCGTTTATCTGAAAGACTTTTTCGCCGGTTTCGTTCTCGAGCACCTCATAGACGCCAGCCGGACAGTAGCGCTGAGCCGGCTCATCATACAATGGCAGGTTATGGGCCAGAGGTACGCTGGCATCCTTGAGCGTCAAATGACAGGGCTGGTCTTCCTCATGGTTGGTATTGGAAAGAAAGACCGAGGAGGGCTTGTCAAAGCTCAATTTGTTATCCGGCTTGGGATAATCGATGGGCTTGCAGGCTTTGGCCGGTTTCAGGCCGGCGTGATCGGGCAGGGGATCACTAAGGGTAAAGGGGAGCTTACCATTGAAGATATTGATATCTATAAAGGCAAAGGCCGAACCGAGGATATTGCCCCACTTGTGTTGAGCCGGCCCAAAATTCCGTTGAGTATGAAGTTCTTTCCAGGCCCAGGAAGCTTCATAACGCTGGGTGAAATCATGCAGTTCAATGTGCTGCTTGTCGCCGGCGACTGCTTCGGCGACGACCTCGGCGGCGATCATGCCGGACTTCATGGCGGTATGAGAGCCTTTTATTTTGGCAAAGTTGAGGGTGCCGGCATCGTCACCAATCAACAAGCCCCCGGGAAACGTCATCTTCGGCTGTGATTGTAAACCGCCCTTGACAATTGCCCTGGCGCCATAAGCGACGCGCTCGCCGCCTTCGAGGTACTGACTGATCACCGGATGGTGCTTGTAGCGCTGGAATTCATCGAAAGGGCTGACGTACGGGTTTTTGTAGGACAGATCGACGATCAGCCCGACCGCCACCTGGTTGTCTTCCAGATGATAGAGGAAACCACCACCAGCTGATTTGCTTTCATTCAAAGGCCAGCCGGCGCTGTGAACAACCAAACCCTGTTTATAATTATCATCAGGAATTTTCCATAATTCCTTGATTCCTATACCATAATGCTGGGGCTCTGCCTCTTTGTCCAGCAGGAAATTTTCGATCAGTTGCTTGCCGAGGTGACCGCGGCAACCCTCCGCGAACAGGGTGAACTTGCCATGCAACTCCATGCCCCGCATATAGGTGTCTTTTTTCTCTCCATTGGCGCCGATGCCCATGTCGCCGGTAGCGATGCCCTTGACCGAGCCGTCATCGTTATAAAGAATTTCGGCGGCAGCGAAACCGGGAAAAACTTCCACACCCAGTGATTCCGCCTGCTCGGCGAGCCACCGACAGAGGTTGCCCAAGCTGACAATATAGTTACCTTCGTTGTGCATGGTTTTCGGGACAAAGAAGGAGGGCACTTTGATGCTTTTTCGAGCGCCGGTGAGCACGTAAATATCATCACCATTCACGGGGCTGTTTAGCGGTGCATTTCGTTCCTTCCAGTCTGGGAACAATTCGTTCAGTGCGCTGGGTTCGAGTACGGCGCCGGAAAGGATATGGGCGCCGACTTCGGATCCTTTTTCAACGACGCAAACCGAAATTTCGGCGTTGAGTTGTCGGAGTCGACAAGCCGCAGCCAGCCCGGCGGGTCCGGCGCCGACGATGACTACGTCATATTCCATAAATTCTCTTTCCAACTCACCACCTCCGGACCAGATTATAAGGCGCGAATTTTAACGGGTTAAGTCCACACTCGCCAGGCTAATTACGAATGCCCGGTCGCGGATCGCCGGAAAGCCTGGGCGGTTGATTTATCCCCGGGGCCACGGCATCATGTCGCCTCCCGAAAATACGGGCGTCTGCTGTTCAGTGCTTTCGCGGCACTTCCAAGTGTGAAATGCGATCAAGAAAGCTGTCTTTTTAATTGGTTAGCAAAGGTAATTCATGAAGATACTTATTGCTGTAAAACGCGTAGCGGATTACAACGTCAAGGTGCGAGCAAAATCCGATCAAACCGGTCCGGACCTGGCCAACGTCAAAATGGCCATCAATCCCTTCTGTGAGATCGCGGTCGAGGAAGCGGTGCGGATGAAGGAAAAGGGCATTGCCGAGGAAGTCGTCGCGGTATCCATCGGACCGCAGGCGGCTCAGGAACAAATACGTACCGCTCTGGCACTGGGCGCGGACCGCGGCATTCTGGTGCAAACCGATGCCAATCTCGAGCCCCTCGCCATCGCCAAGTGTTTTAAGGCACTGTGCGACAAGGAAAATCCGGACATGGTATTGCTGGGGAAGCAAGCCATCGATGGCGATAACAATCAGACTGGCCAGATGATCGCCGCGCTTACAGGCTGGCCCCAAGCGACTTTTGCTTCCGAAATTAACATCGAGGGTGATCAGGTGACCGTCGTGCGGGAAGTCGACGCTGGCCTGCAAACCGTGAAACTGAAGCTGCCCGCGGTAGTGACCGCGGATTTGCGACTTAATGAGCCGCGTTACGCATCCCTGCCCAATATCATGAAAGCCAAGAAAAAACCCATCGACACCACCACGCCGGAAGAGCTGGGGGTGGATATCACCCGGCGGGTTACCCTGCTCAAGGCAACCCCTCCGCCGGAGCGCGCGGCGGGTGTCAAGGTGGAAGACGTGGCGGAACTGGTCGATAAACTGAAAAACGAAGCCAAGGTGATTTCATGAGTATTCTTGTCATTGCGGAACACGACAATAAGAGCCTGAAAGGCGCGACTTTAAACACTATCGCCGCGGCCGGCGAGATCGGTGATGACGTTCATTTGCTTATTGCCGGAGCGGGGTGTGGCGATCTGGCGCAAGCGGCAAGCGCCACGGCGGGCATTAGCAAAGTGCTGGTTGCGGACAATCCCGCCTACGAGTTCATGCTGAGCGAAAACGTTTCACCCTTGATTGCTGAGTTAGCCGGCAACTATACCCACGTACTTGCTCCCGCCAGCACCAATGGCAAGAATGTCATCCCGCGTGTTGGCGCCTTGCTCGATGTTCAGCCAATCTCCGACATTTGTGGCGTGGAAAACGGAGACACTTTTCAGCGCCCGATTTACGCTGGCAACATTATCGCCACGGTGCAGAGCAGTGACCCGATTAAAGTTGGAACCGTGCGAACCACCGCGTTTGATCCGGTCTCGCAATCGGGGGGAAGCGCCAGTGTCGAAAGTATTGCAAGCGTCCATGATGCGGGTATTTCAGAATATCTGGGCGAGGAGGTAGCGAAATCGGATCGACCCGAGCTGACCGCCGCCAAGGTGATTATTTCCGGTGGCAGAGGCATGCAAAATGGCGAAAACTTTGAGCTGCTCTATAAAGTGGCCGACAAACTTAACGCCGCTGTAGGCGCCTCCAGGGCGGCCGTGGACGCTGGCTTTGTCCCCAATGAAATGCAGGTGGGGCAGACAGGTAAAATCGTGGCGCCAGAACTTTATATCGCCGTGGGTATTTCAGGTGCGATCCAGCACCTGGCGGGCATGAAGGATTCAAAAGTGATTGTCGCGATCAACAAAGACGAAGATGCACCAATTTTCCAGGTTGCCGACTACGGCCTAGTAGCGGACCTGTTTAAAGCGCTGCCAGAGCTGGATGCGGCTTTGTGATGCGGCCATATCGTCAACTAAAAACCGGCTGCATTGCCGGTTTTTTTATGCACGCGTCCGCGTAAGCGGCAGTACGCCACGGGTTTAGACAAGGAAAAATGAGTCCGCCGTCTGTATTGCGAGGGCATGGCGGTGTGCTTTTCGCCTCATGGTGTATACAAACTTCATATTGCGTCACGTGGGTGGCGAAATACTGACAGCGGATACTGAAGCCTTTCGTCGAGGGGACTATTTTCGGAGGTATTGCCGAAGCTACCGAGAAACATAAGCCCAACTAAATTAGGGTTATTAATATTAATCGTTGTCCTGCCGTCGTTTCGATTTGCGATACTGGTCGCGTAATTCCCGACGTTTCTCAGGGGGCAGTTCACGATATTTTTGGCGGGCACTTTTTATACGTTCCTGCTCAGCTCTGGGTAAGGATTTATACTTTTCATAGCGTTTTTCCAGATTCCGTTGTTGCTTGGGCGTTAAATCTTCCCAGCGTTTTCCCCCGTTCGAGTCGAATTCGCGCCCATCATTGTTATCATCTTCGTGATCGGCAAGTATCAGCCCGCGGTCTGATGGTAAGATCCCGGGCTTGTATTCGACGTCGATTCTGGGGAGTACTGAAGTTTTACTGTCAGGGTGATAACGGGCCGACACAAAGCTCGGCGCCGCCAAAAGACACACTAGAACCACTAGCCATGGCGGCATCCGCATATCAGCCCCGCAGTCTCTTTTCATCTTCGGCAAGCCAGTGATAGAACTCAAGGTCTTCAAGTAAATCCACCTGTTCCTGGAGTGGTTGATCCCCGACCAGGGACTGCTTGCTCTTGATTGTCCCCGTGCCCGTATCGACTAGCAATACCAGAATTAAGGCACAGGCCGTGGCCATTCCAGCAGCAGGCCACAGCATATTTTTTAACCTTTTCAACCAGGGAGCGGGGTAGCTATCCAATGCCCGCGCGCGCGCCTGCTGTAGCGAGTAAAGGTGGTCACGCGTCAAACTCCGCTCCGTGGACCTGAGTTCCGTTTGCAGATTTTCCTCAAACTTTCTGTCCATTAGGCTCTGTCCTCAAAGGATAGGTTTTCCAGCAACGAACGCAAAGACGTCATGGCACGAGAATAGTGGGTTTTTACACTACCCTCACTGCATTGCATGACGAGGGCCGTTTCCGCGGTAGAGAAACCTTCCCAGCAACGCAATATAAACGCTTCTCTCTGTCGCTTTGGCAAAGTGGCGACTGCTTCGGTTATCGCCTTAAGCTGTTGTTGTCTTTCCAGATCAACATCGGGCTCGTCGAGACGTTCTCCGGCAATCGACTGAAGGGGGTCGAACTCATCTTCGTCATTGGATTGATTGAAGCCAGGCAACCAGGCCATGACTTTGTCACGAACTTTCTTACGTCGAAAAAAGTCATTGATACGGTTGTTGAGAATGCGATAGAACAGGGCCCGCCATTCTCCAGCGGGATGCCTGGCATAATTTTTTACCAGCTGCATCATCGCGTCCTGGACGATATCCATCGCATCCGCCTCTTCTCTTACCGCGACTCTGGCCATGGCGAATGCCCGGCGTTCAATTGCGGTCAAAAAGCTGGAGAGAGCCTTTGCCACCTCGTCATCGGTCATAGTGCTCGTATCTGTTGCCAGACACCCCGCCTGACCGGAGGAGTCACGGTTTCCCTTCATGGCAGGGGGCAAGGTTACCTGTGCGAATGGTGAATCACCTCGCTAAGCAATACACCCCCGATCACCCACTTATAGACATCATCGTGATCACTATGCTGATGTCGGTAATGGCCATGATCATGACCTCGGTAATGTCCAGGGTTGAAATGACGATACCCGTGGCCTCCGTAATAAAAACGGTCATGGTGGTCATGTCGTCGATGTTGGTCGTAGCGGCGATTATGTCTCTCGGAATACCCGTCATGATGCCGATCACGGTGACTGTAATGACGACCGGAATTTCCATGCCTGTCATAATGGTGGTCAGAGCGATGGTGCTTTTTGTAGCCATCGTAGTGTCTGTCTCTGTCACCGGCGGATACCGGCAACGAAAGCACCAAGGCCAGCAAGGGGACTAAAGCTAAGACTGTGTTTTTTTTCATGATTGTTCTCCCGAGGAGCGACTTGTATAACTATAAACGCATCGGGAAGAAAACCGTTGACAGCGACTTGGCGACTACTGTGGACGTTGTGATGTTTTTACGTCAACCAGCGTGGGGCCGCCTGGAGCTGAACTTAAGCGAAGATAGTCGACTAATACATACCCTGCCTCCTTGAGCAGGGCATCCTCGGGATTGTTGCGCTCGCCACCGCCAACATCCTCTCCCTCAGCGGCGTCAAGTGACTTGATGTCGTCGTAGGTCGCTAATTCGGGCAGTTTCAACGCGCGCCGACGCTTGTTTTCGAGTTCGAGCAAGCGGCCCTCGCGCTCCTGCTGGAAGACCTTGCGCTTTTCCTGGTGAAGTGTGACCGACTTGATATTCTTCTGTGCTTTTATATAAGCGATTTCGTCAAGTACATATTGCCAGTCAGGGTTATCTGCCACCCGTTGTGCGTGGCGTTTCCGCAAGGTCGGTAGTAATTGTTTAAGCGGCTGATAGTAAGCGTGTTTGACTGCGTGAATGCTATCCCAGGGCAGGGCGTATTCCTGGCTGCTTTCGCCAATTTCGTCGCCGTCGTAATAGGACGGGAAAGGGATGTCGGGTATTACACCCCGGTGTTGGGTGCTATCACCGGATACCCGATAAAATTTCGACTCCGTATACTTCAGCTGCCCCTGATTCAGTGGCGTCAGCACCTGTACCGTACCCTTGCCGAAGCTCGGGCTGCCCACGACCAGCGCCCTCTGGTAGTCCTGTATAGCGCCGGCAAAGATCTCGGAAGCCGACGCGCTCAATCGATTGATCAGCACCAGGAGCGGCCCGTCATAAAAAGCTTCTCGCCGCGACCGCTGTTCGCGTGAGATGCGGTTACTTGAGTGGCGAATCTGTACCACTGGGCCCGGATTGATAAACAGATCCGTCAGCGCTGTGGCTTCTATCAGGGAACCGCCACCATTATTGCGTAAATCAACGATTATCCCGTCAACGGATTGTGATTGCAGTTCGACAAGGAGTTTTTGTACGTCGCGCGTGGTGCTTTTAAAATTTGGATCGCGCTTACGAAACGCATCGAAATCCATGTAAAAAGCAGGGATGCTGATAACACCAATTCGGTATTTATCACCACTTACCTCTAGATCGAGTATCTCCTTTTTAGCTGCCTGTTCTTCAAGTCTCACCTTCTCGCGGGTAATGGCTATGATGCTGGTTTGCCCGGAAACCTCGGCAACGGAGGGCAGCACTTCAAGACGCACCACCGTACCCTTTTTACCGCGAATGAGGTCGACAACATCGTCTAGCCGCCAACCGATAACATCCGTCATTGCACCGCTATGACCCTGCGCGACGCCGATAATCTTGTCACCGGCCTTCAGCGTGCCTTCCTTGTCCGCGGGTCCCGCAGGAACGATCCGCACCACCTTGGTAAACTCGTCCTCGCGCTGTAGCACGGCGCCTACGCCCTCGAGAGACAATGACATTGCGATATTGAAATTATCCAGTGTCCGAGGCGACAAATAGCTCGTGTGAGGATCGTAGACTTCCATTACCGCGTTGATAAAAAGTTGAAAAGCGTCGTCGCTGTCCTGCTGCTCCAACTGCTGAATCTGATTTTTATAGCGCTTGATCAGCAATTCCCTGGCGGCTTCCGGATCCTTTCCGGACAGGATGAGGCGGAGAAGGGCGTCTTTCATGCGTTTTCGCCAATATTCGGTGGCCTCATCCTCCGATGCAAACCATTGTCGCTCCTCACTATCCGTGGCGAGTGATTCATCGACCGTAAAATCAAAGCGTGTATCGCCTTCCAGCAGTTGAATATTGCGCAGCAGGCGGTTTTTCATTCGTGTATGAAAGCGGTTATAGATCAGAAAACCGGGTTTAAGGTCGCCCCCTAGTAGAGCGTCATCCAGCAACGACCCATAGACTTCAAATTGCGTCAGATCGCTAGCGTAAAAGTAGCTTTTCAAGGGATCCAGCGTATCAATATAGTTTGCAAAAAGCTGGCTTGAAAGGCGATCGTCGAGCGCTAGTTTGCGATAGTGGCTTTGCTCAAGCTTGTCGAGAATTTCCTTGGTGGTCTGCACATGGGTTTCCGTATACTCAAGCCCGGCGATCTCGCCATGGGCAGCCATTGAGACGATGAGCAACAGTAGTGTGCTGAAACTTCGCATATGAATAAAAAACCCTGCACCTGTGGATCCACGTCTGGAATTGGGGTGCCTGAATATCTGAAAGCCAAACTCCCAATGGCAATATAATTGAAAACGCCAGTGGTAGCGATAACCGATGCTCGACCAAGGCACCCGTCAATACATGCTTATTTAACACGTCTCTACAACATGAAGGTCCAATATGCCTTTAATTTAACATAATATATATTATGCGCAATTATATCGCGCGGAACCCAGGAGGTAAGCCGTATGCTCCTGTCCAACCCTCCTACCAGCCGCGATTTTACCGTTATCGCGGATCCAGGCGTTAATGCCATCAAGGGGCAGCGCAGTTATACTTCCCACTGCTATCATATCGCTACTTTACAAACGATAGACAAACCAGAAACAACCTATGTTGTATTCCAGGCTGGCTAAATTCTCCAAGGCTGATGAAGATCTGTTGTTTCGCAGCGTCGTCGTTGTTGGCGTCATCGCTACGGCGGTATTGCTTAAGCCCTTTGCAGGCGTGCCAGATACAGGCATGTTGTTAGCCTTGGTGATGGTTTTAATCTATTTGCTAGCCACGTTTATTACCCAACGCCTCAGCCAAGGCCATGACAATTTTCCCCTGGTTCTAAAAAACCTCGGCATGGTCGATGCGCTACTCGTGGGTGCTTTCGTGGTCTATACCGAGTTTGATGCTTTCACAACAGGTGTTTTTTTTGCGCTACTACAGTACCGCGCCTTGACCAACGGCGGCCTTGCTCGCTGGCGTCGTGACAATCTGGCGTTTTTAGCGGGCGCACTTCTGTGTTATGCCCTGCTCAAACCACAGCTTGAGATCACCTACGCACCCTATGCGAGCGTTCTGGCGCTGCTCATGGTAGCCGCCTATCTCTGTATTCTCGGCTATGCATCCTTCCTCAAAAACGCGCGGTTAAAACGGACTATCCTGGAACTGGAACAGGAACAGATCCGTTTAAAAATGCTCAACTACCAGTTTTCCAAGTATTTGTCTCCGAACTTGCGGGAAAAAATAGAGCATGACCGCGAAGTCAGATTATCGACCCAGCGCAAACGGCTGGTCGTGTTCTTTTCCGACATTGTTGGTTTTAGTGAGATAGCCGATCGCATGGATGAGGCGGCGCTCACGGTGTTGATCAATAATTACCTGACGGAAATGTCGAAAATTGCCCTGGAATACGGCGGTACTATCGACAAATTCATCGGTGACGCCATCATGGTGTTTTTTGGCGACCCCAATACCAGAGGCCCCAAGAAAGATTGTCTGGCCTGTGTGTCCATGGCATTTGCCATGCGCAAGCGCGCTGTCGAGCTGGCCACGCGTTGGAAAAATGAAGGTCTATTGGAGACGATACAAATACGCATGGGTATCAGCACCGGGTTTTGCACGGTGGGCAATTTTGGCACGGAAACACGCCTTGATTACACCTTGCTGGGCAGCGAGGTTAACCTTGCCAGTCGGCTTGAAACCAGCGCCAAACCCGGCGAAATTCTTATCTCCCAGTCCACCCATGAAATGATTAAAGACGTAGTCTACAGCGAAAGCCGTGGCGCCGTTGAGGTTAAAGGCTTTAAATCGCCCATCGAGGTTTACGCGGCCATTGATTTTCGAAAAAACCTCGGCAAAAAACAAAATTTCATGAATTTTTCAACGAACGGGTTTTCGCTGGTGTTGGATGGTGAAAAAGTAGCTAATTACGATCGCACCAAAGTCCTCTCCGCACTGCGCAGCGCTCTTGAGTACATGAATAAAAATTCGTCGATATAGCGTGGCTTTGGGTCTTTTCTGGCCGCTGTCCATGCTGCGGTGTTTATCACCCTGCTAAGCTACTATTTATGTGGGCAAGCGGAAAACCTGCCATAGCAGGCCCGTCGAGGATCTCTGAATTACTCGTCTAGCTTGGCCAACAGGGTAAACGTGTGGTGCGCCGGAAAGGCGGGGATACGGTGTGAAGTGGCCCCAGGTATCACCGCCACCACCGGGTATCCCGCCGAGCCATCGTGATCACGCTCAGGTAGTGATCTTTATTACCATTACCGGCCATCGCAACGATGGAGGTCTGGATGCGAACTGGGCACTTGCTGCTCAGGCCGAACATACGACGATTTTTTATATAGGGCTTCCATGCCTCGGTGAAATCGTCCCGGGTTTGGAAAAACGCATCAAAACCGAAGGCTGTTCATGTCAGGGATAGGATCAGCCGGACGGTAAGCACGAGCACAACAACCAAAATCGCTGCGAAGACGACGCCTGCCATGATGAATTGTAAGGGCTTGCCTCGGGAAAAGTCGCGAGCCCGGTTTTTCTTTGACTGGACACCAACAGCGGCTGCAAACGCACTACCCAGAATTTCCAGGAATGTCAGCGTTTTTTCATTCGCACCCTCTTTTTCGCAGTCATCAGAGTCGCGGGCATCGCCTTCTTTATCAGTATTGTGCATTTCTTCGGTTCTTTGCTTATTGGCCTAACCTGGGTCGGCGCAATCGGTAAATATTGTTGATTCCAGTATCGAGGACAGGTGGCAATAAAGATACCTGTTGGTAAAAATAGCTGTTGGTAAAAATAGCTGTTGGTAAAGATACCTGTCGTCAGGGCATCCGCGGCCGTGAACGCCACGAACTAAGGCTCCGGCTGCAACTAACTAATATCACACCTTCTCCAGAAACACCGCGGCAGTCAGCCATTCGCGCCCCTTGAACATCAAATACCAGTTGCTATAAGGCAAAGGCAACAGGTGCCGCTTCAAGACCCAAACCGTTCCGCTTGGGACTGCATTATCGACTGGGAAACCAGGCAACAAATTGCCGCCATGTCCAAATTCAGCCAACACCACCCCGCCATCTTCAACAGTCATCGGACCGGTGCCGTGACCATTATTATAGCCTGGTGCAAACACTTGGCCGTGGATCCGTGCCAGTAAATTTTCACAGGCCACCGACACCTACTTGTGTACGGCCGCCTATATCTATTTAACTCCGGCTGTGGAACACAGCTGAGCTCATCGAGGAGCGATTTCTCAGGATCAAGGGCATTGCCCCGCCCACCAAGGTAAAGATCGCCGGATACCAATGTTTATCCGACGATTCAACGATGGTGGGTTCCAGGGTCAAATTTCACCAAGCAAGTTGGGCGCCACCGAAGTTCCTGCCGCGCCGCCGGCAACGATGACGACTTAATAAGTCAATTTGTCGTTCTACTTTACCAGGAAATATCCCTCCACTCTTTCATTGTTACTTACTCGTTGCTGCCTGCCAAAGCGCGCTGGATCGGCGACCGGTGCGGCAATATGCCAGCACTTTGACGTTATTTTTCAGTATTTCCCTGAACACCGGTTCCTGCTCGGCAGTGTCTTCGGGGTTGCTCATGGGTAAGTAAGCAAACTCCATTCCAGCAGCCCGCGCCAGCTCGGACATCTTTGTCGAAGGAATCTGGTCAGCCTCGCCGTCGGGCCGATTACAGACGAGTACCTGGATACCGAGTTCGCGGATACGACCAATATCGGTATCAAGCAGTTGCCCAGCGACATACATATTTGGCGCCAGTTGCGTAATTTCAGCGTGTTCGGCCATAGTAATATTCTCCTTAAGCCGGGATAGATGTCGTGCGTCAAGCATACTTTATATGGGAACATTCTAATGAAAAGAAATATCCTGATTTAAAAAACAACCGAGCGAACTCCAATTCGCTGACGCGCGGAGTGATCTTTATTCGCGTTATCAATTGATGGGTGTTGGCAACCCCATGCGCCGAGTGTTTTGATTTGGTAAGCCGCGAGTGACGCTGGTGCTGTCCGTCGGATCGCAAGAGAACTCAGTCGATGAAGGCAGGATTTGGTCGGAGCGGCGGGATTTGAACCCACGACCACCACACCCCCAGTGTGGTGCGCTACCAGGCTGCGCTACGCTCCGAAAGAGGGGTTTATTCGAGCAGCGCGCATGATACTCGATAAGAAATTAAACGCAAGGATTCGGTGGAAATCAGGCCTTTAGTACTTCCAGAATATCCTCGAGCTCGGCTATCGTCTGTCGAACGATTTGCCGGGTTTGAGTGGCTTCCTGCTTGACATTTTCACCTTCGAGTCGCTGGCGCGCCCCGCCGATAGTGAAACCCTGATCGTAGAGCAATGAACGGATCTGTCGAATCAACAGTACATCCTGTCGCTGGTAGTAACGACGATTACCGCGACGCTTTACCGGGCTCAGGGTCGGGAATTCCTGCTCCCAGTAACGCAATACATGGGGCTTAACGTCACACAACTCGCTCACTTCCCCGATGGTAAAATAGCGCTTGCCGGGGATCGCCGGTAATTGATCGTTATTACTTGGCTCCAGCATACTTTTCCACTCTTACTTTTAATTTTTGACCCGGTTTAAAGGTGACGACACGACGGGCCTCAATAGGGATTTCCTCACCCGTCTTGGGATTACGGCCTGGTCGGGTTCTCTTTTTTCGCAAATCAAAATTGCCAAAACCAGACAGCTTCACGGGCTTACCCTCTTCGAGGGCAACGCGGATTTCCTCAAAAAAGCACTCGACGATTTCCTTCGACTCGCGCTTATTAAGTCCGAGTTCATCGAACAGCATACCGGCGATATCGGCTTTTGTTAAAGCACCCATGTCTAACCCCTTAACTCCGCCGCGCAGTGAGTTTCCAGCGCGGCAACGACCTTATTGACGGCCGAAGTTACCTCTTGATCGGATAGAGTGCGGGATTTGTGTTCAAACGTCAAGCTCAGAGCTACACTTTTTCTATTACTTTCAAGGTGTTTGCCCTGATAAACATCAAAAACCTTTAAGTCTTCGAGGTAATTGACCTGGCACTGGCGCACCGTTTCCTCGAGGCGGGAATAGTGCAGATCGCGATCAACGAGGACCGCTATATCTCTTCTGATGGCTGGATAACGCGTAATTTCAGAAAATCGAGGAATGCGGCCCTCGGAAATACTGGTGAAATCCACTTCAAAGACAAAAACGGACTGAGACAAATCCAGGTATTTTTCTATTATTGGATTTAACTTTCCAATATAACCTATTGTTTTTTCTTTATATAATAGGCACGAAGACTGCCCAGCCTGTAATGCCGGGTGAGCCTTGGCGACAAAATTGACCTGCCCGAGGACTCCAGTCAGCGCCAGCAAGGCTTCGACATCGCCCTTGAGATCATAAAAATCTACCTGGGCATGGTCGTCAGCCCAGTTTTCACGAAAGCGTCTGCCGGTCACCACGCCGGCGATGACGTCCGTCTGTTCCAATAATTTGCCGTGTCGAATAAACCGCTGGCCCGACTCAAATAAACGCAACCGTGACTGCTGGCGATTGAGGTTATATTGAACAGCAAGCAACAAGCCCGGCAGTGCCGACGTCCGCATAACCCCCATATCGCTGCTAATGGGGTTTTGAACAGCAATCGCGGCGTTCTCGGGATCGACCCTTCGCTGCAGTTCCTGATCGATAAAACTGTAAGTAATGGCTTCAAGGTAGTCGCGGCCGGTTAAGAGTCGCTTGACATGATCCAGCGGTGTGCGGGCTTCTTTACCAGCAAGCAGCTGCGTCGCCATGGCCGGCAGGGCAACAGGCAGCTTGTCGTAACCGTGGATGCGAGCAATTTCCTCGATCAGATCGACCTCTATTGACAGATCAAAGCGCCAACTCGGTGCCTGACAGTGCCAGGCGTCGTTTGTGATTTCCAGGATACTAAGACCCAGGCCCGTTAAAATGCCGGCGACATATTCATCAGTCAATTCGGTGCCGAGCTGCTGCCTTAACCGGGCTTTACGCAAAACGATACTGGCGGGGACAGGCAAATGTTCTGATTGCTCCGCAAGCACCAGCGGCCCCGGTTCGCCACCGGTAATCTCCAGCAGTAGCTGACAGGCGCGGTCCATCGCCCTCAGCGGCAGGTCCGGATCAACCCCGCGTTCAAATCGGTGGGAGGATTCCGTGTGCAGGCCATATTGCCGGGCCTTGCCGGCAATCACCAGGGGATTAAAGTGGGCGCTCTCTAAAAATATATCCGTGGTGCCCGCCCCTACCCCGGACTGGGCGCCACCCATAATGCCGGCAATGGCCAGTGGCCCGCCATCATCGGCAATGACAAGTGTTTCGCTGTCTAATTCAACAGAGTCGCCGTCCAGCAATGTCAAGCGCTCCCCCGCCAGTGCATAGCGGACGTCAATACCACCCTTTAATTCCTTGAGATCAAAAGCGTGGAGAGGTTGCCCCAGTTCCAGCATCACGTAATTGGTGATATCCACCGCCGCGTCGATCGATCGAATACCACCGCGGCGCAATTTTTCCCGCATCCAGATCGGCGACGGCCTGGAAAGATCCACATTGCTGACGACCCTGCCGATATAACGCGGGCAGGCGGTCGGCGCAGAGAGTTTCACAGGAAAGGTTTTGTTCGAATTAGTGTCCGGAGTGACAGGCGTGACGGGTGCGAAAGTAGCATCAAATAGCACCGCTGCCTCCCGCGCTAACCCAAGGATACTGAGGCAATCACCTCGATTGGGTGTCAGGTCAACTTCGATAATAGTGTCTTCGAGGCTGAGGTAATCGCGCAGATCCGCGCCCGAAGGCGCATCGTGAGGCAATTCCAAAAGTCCCGAGTCGTCGTCCGAGAGACCCAGCTCAGCCGCTGAACAAAGCATACCGCTGGAAGCCACGCCCCTGAGTTCAGCTTCCCTGACCACCAGATCAGGCAGTCTTGCCCCTACCATCGCCAATGGCGCCTTCATGCCCGTGTAAACATTGGCTGCGCCACAAACAACCTGAAGATTCTGTTGACCCCCTACGGTGACCTCACAGACTTGTAATTTTTCAGCGCGCGGATGGGGGCACACGCGCTCGACACACGCTACCACGACACCGCTGAATTCGGTGGCGGCTGATTCCACGCCGTCGACTTCGAGACCGGCCATGGTCAGCCTGTCAATTATTTCCTCGGTGGTCGTGTCCAGGGATACGTGCTCACGTAACCAGGATTCACTGAATTTCATAGTATCCGTATCAGCCTTATCATCAGAAAATCTTTACGCCAGGAAACCAGCAGCCGCTCAACCCATTGGCAACAGCGTCGAGCCAGGCTATCAAGTCACGAAAATTGAGCCAGAAAGCGTACGTCGTTTTCGAAAAACATTCTCAAATCCGTAACGCCATAGTGCAGCATGGCCAGGCGCTCGACACCCATGCCAAAAGCGAAACCGGTGTAGCGCTCGCTATCCACACCGCAGGCCTTGAACACATTGGGATGGACCATGCCACAGCCACCAACCTCCAACCATCCGGTCTGGCTGCAAATACGGCAACCACTACCTTGGCAGTTGGTACACTGGATATCCATTTCCGCAGAAGGTTCGGTGAACGGGAAATAGGAGGGCCGAAAACGCACCGGCAAATCCGCTTCGAAATGCGCCTTGAGGAATTGATCCACAGTCCCTTTGAGGTCGGCAAAACCGACACCCTCATCGACCACCAGACCCTCGACCTGATGAAACATCGGTGTATGGGTGAGGTCGGAATCACAACGATATACCCTGCCGGGACATATAATGCGAATAGGCGGTGACTGCTTTTCCATGACGCGAATCTGTACCGGCGAGGTATGGGTTCGCAGAACCCTGCCTTCATCGATGTAGAAAGTGTCGTGCATGGCCCGGGCCGGGTGGTGGGCAGGTATATTTAGCGCCTCGAAATTGTGGTAATCGTCCTCGATTTCTGGGCCCGTGGCGACCTCATAACCGAGCCGGGTGAAAAAATCCTCAATGCGGGCCATGGTTCGGGTAATGGGGTGCAGGCCGCCCAGGCCACTATTTCGGCCCGGCAGGGTAACATCGATTCGTTCCTGCTCCAGTTGGGCTTCAAGAGCTGCGGTTTCGAGACTGCTTTTTTTATCGGCAATCCGCCTCTGGAGATTTTCCTTGAGGTCATTGATGCTGGCGCCCGCCAGGGGACGTTCCTCGACAGGTAGCTTGCCCAGCCCCTTTAAAAGGTCGGTTATCTTGCCCTTCTTGCCGAGGAAGCCGACGCGCAACTCTTCAAGCGCGGCGAGTGAAGCAGCCTGTTGAATCGCCTCGCTCGCCTGTGCTTCAAGCTCTTGCAGCTCATTCATAGCATTTCCCCGGAAAGACATGAAGAAGCCAATTGCGCTCCCCGATTCAAGCAAGTGTGTGCCGGAATGCCAGGGCGAGGCCTACGCCGCTGGCATGGACACCCGCGTCAAGCCAGCGCGGAGCGCGCCTGCTCGACGATTTTGCCAAAGGTCGCTTTATCGTGAACGGCCAGATCAGCGAGCACTTTACGGTCCAGCTCGATACCGGCCTTTTTCAGCCCTGCAATCAACTGACTATAAGAAATACCCTCGGCTCTGGCCTGGGCGTTTATCCGTGTAATCCAGAGTGCACGGAAATTGCGTTTTTTAACCCGCCGGTCACGATAAGCATACTGACCTGCCTTGGTAACGGCTTGAGTCGCAACCCGATAGACCCGGCTGCGCGCACCGTAATAGCCTTTGGCCTGCTTGAGTATTTTTTTGTGCCGGCGATGGGCCGTAACACCTCGTTTAACGCGTGGCATAAATTAACTCCTTCTCAACTGAATCAGGATCGCAACATGCGATCAACAAGCGGTTTGTCGGCACTATTCAAAACGCTGGTACCGCGCAGCTGCCGCTTGCGCTTGGTGGTCATGCCGGTGAGAAGGTGACTTTTGAAAGCCCGCTTGTGCTTGTAGCCCGCGCCGGTTTTCTTGAACCGCTTGGCGGCCCCGCTATGGGTTTTTGCTTTTGGCATTTCTGTATCCTCAGCTGAGGGTTGATGTTTGAGAAGAAGTCCGCCGGTCAGTCTGCCAAAAGGCTGAACACAGTCGGGATGTTGGTAAACGCTACTTCTTCCTGCTTTTGGGGGCGATGACCATGGTCAGTTGCCGGCCCTCCATTTTTGGAAACTGCTCGACATTCCCCAATTCTTCCAAATCTGCTTCGATGCGCTTGAGCATCTCCAGGCCCAGTTCCTGATGGGCCATTTCTCGTCCGCGGTAACGCAGGGTGACTTTCGCCTTGTCACCATTTTCCAGAAAACGAATCAGGTTGCGCAATTTAATCTGATAATCGCCCTCGTCGGTCCCGGGACGAAACTTCATTTCCTTTACCTGTGTTTGCTTCTGCTTTTTCCTCTGCGCGGCCTGTTGCTTTTTTGCCTCGAAAACGTGCTTGCCATAGTCCATCAATTTACAGACGGGGGGCTGGGCGTCAGGCGCAATTTCGACCAGGTCGAGGGAGGCCGCCTGGGCGGCCTCGAGGGCTTCGGTCAAGGGCACGATGCCGACCTGCTCTCCGTCCGCGCCGACCAGGCGCACTTCCCTGGCATCAATTTCGTCATTCAGCCGGGAACGTTTCGAGTGCCCCTTGGCATAACTTTTGTTAATAATATTTCTCCATTACCCCTAGCAAGTATCTTTTCTCTCCTTTGCCACGGGATTTACTAGTCTCGGTTAAAGCGGTTTGATTTTACCGATTTATAGGGTCAGGTTTCGGCAACAACACGGCCACGGCGCTCCACATCCCGTGAGAGGCGTTGAGCAAACGACTCGATTGTCATGCTGCCCAGGTCTTCTCCCTCGCGACTTCTAACTGCCACGGTTCGGCTTTCCACCTCCCTGTCACCAACCACCAGGAGGTAGGGTATCTTCTGGAGGGTGTGCTCGCGGATTTTAAAGCCGATTTTTTCATTTCTCAAGTCGGCAATCACCCGAAAGCCACTGTTTTCAAGGGTTTGCTGAACTTCCTGGCAAAATTCCGCCTGCTTGTCAGTGATGTTCAGAAGCACAGCCTGCTCCGGGGCCAGCCATGGGGGAAAAGCGCCTTCGTACTGCTCGATGAGAATACCGATAAAGCGCTCGAAGGACCCCAAAACAGCGCGGTGCAGCATTACCGGGACCTGACGTGACCCGTCCTCGGCCACATATTGGGCGCCCAGCCTGCCGGGCATGGAAAAATCCACCTGAATAGTGCCCAATTGCCAGACTCGACCGATGCAATCCTTCAGGGAAAACTCGATCTTGGGGCCATAAAACGCACCCTCCCCGGGCAGCAGATCCCAGGCCAGATTTCCTGCATCCAGCGCGTGTGCCAGGGCCTGCTCGGCCTTGTCCCAGTCACTATCACTGCCCACCCGCTTTTCAGGCCGGGTCGACAGGCGGTATATCACTTCGGTGAAGCCAAAATCCGCATAGATTTCGTGCAAAAAGGCGATGAAATCAGCCACCTCTTCCTGAATCTGGGCTTCGGTGCAAAATATATGCGCATCATCCTGGGTAAACCCGCGGACCCGCATGATGCCGTGCAGGGAACCGGAAGGCTCATTGCGATGGCAGGAGCCGAACTCGGCGAGGCGCATTGGCAGATCACGATAACTTTTCAGTCCCTGGTTATAAACCTGTATGTGGCAGGGGCAATTCATGGGCTTGACCGCAAAATCGCGCTCGTCGATGTGCAGGGCGAACATGTCATCGCCAAATTTATCGGCATGCCCGGACCGCTCCCAGAGGCTGAAATCCACCAGTTGAGGGGTCTTGATTTCGCGATAACCGGCTTTACGCTGGGCCCTGCGCATGTATTGCTCGATCTCGCTGTAGACCGTCCAGCCCCGTGGATGCCAAAACACCATGCCGGGCGCTTCTTCCTGAACATGGAACAGCTGCAGTTTCTTGCCGATTTTGCGATGGTCACGTTTCTCGGCTTCCTCAAGGCGGTGCAGATAGGCTTTCAGTGCCTTATTGTCAGACCATGCGGTGCCATAAATCCGTTGCAGCATTTCGTTGCTGGGATCACCGCGCCAGTAGGCCCCGGCCACCTTGGTCAGCTTGAAGGCCTTAATCAATCCGGTATTGGGCACGTGGGGGCCGCGGCATAAATCGGTAAAATCACCCTGGCTGTAGAGGGATAGCACTTCATCGCTGGGGATGGACTCAATGATTTCAGCCTTGTAGTCCTCACCGATACCGCGAAAATAAGCCACCGCCTGTTCCCGAGCCATTTCCCGGCGGGTTACGGTAAGTTCGCTAGCCGCAAGCTCCGCCATGCGATCCTCGATGGCGCCAAGATCTTCAGGGGTGAAAGGTCGCTCAAAAGCGAAGTCGTAGTAAAACCCGTCTTCCACCACTGGACCAATGGTTACCTGGGCGGCGGGAAACAGTTCTTTTACCGCCTGGGCCAGCAGGTGCGCGCAACTGTGCCGAAGCACTTCAAGTCCCTCGTCATCACGCGCGGTAATGATCGCCAGTTCGGCGTCCTGATCGATCAGCCAGGAGGTGTCGCGCAACTCACCATCGACCCTGCCGGCGAGGGCGGCTTTAGCGAGACCGGGTCCGATATCGGCCGCGACCTCGGCAATGGTCAGTGCCAGGGGATATTTTCGTGTACTGCCGTCGGGCAGAGTGATGGTCGGCATGGTGATTTTCCTGTCAGTGGTGACCCCTACCAAAGGCCACGTGTGGATAATGCCAGGTACCGGCAATTGCCAGTTTCCGGAATATGGTAGGCACGAGTGGATTCGAACCACCGACCCCCACCATGTCAAGGTGGTGCTCTAACCAACTGAGCTACGTGCCTGCTGAATCGTCGCGCGGGCGCCAGCCAGAGCGAGCTCTTCAAGGGGCGCGCAATTTAGCACTCACCCGCCTGATTTTCAATACTGAAACTAATCGAGGTTACGCGCTCCCGGCAGCTGAGTTCGGGCCCAAAACCGGATTCAAGACAGCCGGGATTGAATCCGGATATCCGCCCTTATCGGGTAAAGCGCGCCAGCAAACGCTTGCGCGCCGAGTCGTCAATGCCCAGTTGCTCAAGCATGAACTGCTCACGAGAGCCTGACTTTTCCCGCATTACCCGCCAGGCGGTATCGAGATAGTGAATTCTGGCATCAAGGATTGGCAACACCACACTTTCGTCGACCGGCAGCCCCTGCGCATTGAAAAACTGTTCGAATTTTCCGATGGCGGCGTTTTTATCCGCGTAGGCGTTGGATGACAGTAAATAGTCCGCCTCGATACTGGCCTCAGCCACATCAAGCGCGCTCAGCAGCAGTGCCGAGGCTATCCCCGCCCTGTCCTTGCCAAACGAACACATCACCAGAATCCCGCCGTCACTTGCCATCATGTGTTCGAACATGGTCCGATAACCGGGAATCTCTTTCTCGGTCAGTTCCCGGTAGCGCTCGCCCATAATTTTCTCGGCGCCCTCCGGCGTCAATCCCTCCGCCATCAGCATGCTCCAGAGGTTTTCGACACTGGCGATCAACATGCCCAACTCGACAACCTCGATGCCCGCGCCTGCTTGAAGCACATTCATGTCCCGTTCCATCGGGCTGCGAAAATCGTAAATGGTCTCGATTTCCAGCCGCGCCAATTGCTCACGCTGCCGATCATCACCGATATTAAGGAATCCGGAACGGTACAGTCGATCGCCGCGAGTTCGTGTACCATGCCGGGTCGGGTAACCACCCATATGCCTGAAATTCATCGTGGCACCCATAGG
>JBECKV010000145.1:0-23052 GCA_040235495.1 Porticoccaceae bacterium | reverse complement strand
ATCCTGCGTGATGCCATCAGCTTATTTCTGGCAAGGGGGTGTCGGGAATCATGATCGCCGGAACTAACAACGGCGGTGCCAGCGGGCGTCACCGCCGCAACGCCTACGGCTGACTACACGTTTTGGGCTTTCGCTCACAGGGTTCGCTGGGTATCCGCGTGTGAGTACCTTAAGCGGGCTTGCCGACACATGGACTGGCATCGAACAGCCTCATCGGATATTCAGGGCTGTTACGCGGCGATGCCATAGGCCTTTGCCGACTGCAGAAGCGCCAGCCTATCCTCGGGCGTAATGGCCTTGATTTCACAACCGGCATTTTGTTGGCCGGGCTTATGGGGGTCGGGCCGCCGCCAGGCGATGCGCGTGCCCACCTGAATGCAAACCTGTCCACGCGTGGGATGCGGCAGATCGATCGAGAGAATACGCAGTGACTGATTCGGCAGATCCCCGTTCGCAAACAGCATAAACCCGCCCGTCGAGATGTTGCCGATATAGCCGACAACCGTATTGGTGGCGAGATCGTACACCTTGGCCAGTGCCAGGTAGGTATTCCTGGGTGCGCGCTTTATGTTGGGCAAAGGAGCTCGTCTGCCTTATTGGTTCGGGCGATGATAGCGAAAGCCCGTGTTGATGCCAAGATGCCGCGACCGAGAGGGCATTGCCCGAGGGGTTTCGGCCAGGTCAATCGGGGCGGGGTGTGAATGTCTCCGTCAATCTTCGCATGGTGGTTTTGCGGACGCGCAAGGTGGTGGCTATCGACGTGATGATCAGGGCGATAACCATGCCCACCCAAAAACCTTCGACGCCCAGGGGTGGCCCCCACCACTCCGTCAGTGCCAGCGAATAGGACAGGGGAAATCCAACCAGCCAGTAACCGCATAGCGCCAGGGCCATGGTGATACGGGTGTCCTTGTATCCCCGCAAGGCACCGTTGCCCGCCACATTTATGGCATCGAAAACCCTGAAAGCCGCGGCGTAGACGAGTAACAGTGCCGCGAGGTCCTGGACCGCCGGATCGGGGCTGAATAATTCCGCCAAATGGCGGCGAAAGATCACCACCAGACTCGCCTGCACCAGAGCTATGGCGGCGGTGAGCCGCAAGCCGGCAAAACATATACGTCTCGCCAGAACTCGATTGTTGCGACCCAGTTCATGGGCGGCGAGCACCGCAATCGCCTGGGATATGCCCATGGGTACCATGAACATGACCCAGTCAAAGGATATCGCGATGGAGTGACCGCTGACGACGACTGCCCCTAGAGGTGCAATAAACAGGGGGATAATCAGAAAAAAACCACCCTCCGCGAGGATGGCGCCGCCAATCGGTACTCCCACTTTCAGGGTTTCCCGCAGGCGCTCGAGTGTTGGCCAGCCAAAGTCGGCGTAGAGACCATAACTCAGAAGTGGGCTGGCATAGCGGGCATAAAGGCTTGCCCCCAGGACGATACCCGCGGATACGATCAAGGTGGCCCAGCCGCATCCCGCGCCGCCGAGCGCTGGAAGACCGGCTTTGCCGGTCACCAGGGCATAGTCCAGCGGAATATTGATCAGGAAGCCCAGCAGATTGAAGACCATCGCCGGCTTGGCATAGCCCATGCTCTCAAAGGTGGTTCTATAGGCCAGGATAAAAGGTAGCAGCAGGGCGGAACCAGCCATGGGTAGCAGATAATCGCTGGCAATGTTGGCGACGGCATCGCTGGCGTCGAGTGTCGGCAGGGCCACGATCCCCAGCCAGACAAAGCCGGCGCAGACGAGTCCCAGGGGTAGGCAGAGCCACAGGCAAGCCTGGAATTGCTTGCGTAGCAGGGAGAAATTGCCGGCCCCCTGGAGCTGACCGACGATGGGGCCATTGCCGAGGACAATACCGATCATAAACATGATGGACAGGTTGAAAATGGCGCTGCCCAGGGAAATTCCCGCCAGATCATTGGTGCCATGGCGACCGGCGATAATGATGTCGGTAACACCCATGCCAACTATGGCCAGTTGGCCGATGGTGACCGGCGCCGCCAGGCGGATCAGGCGGTGGACTACGCCTGTAGCCGGTGGCTCAGGCGCGGCGATAGCCGTGAGTGACTCGGGAGGATGCAAGGTAGCACTGCCTTGACCATGACAAAGCGGGCTATTTTCGATTATTTTGATGCTAGTCTCTAGCGCGCTTGCCCAACCTTCGAAAATCCACGGCGGAAATGACTATGAGTGTGTTTGCCATGATCTGGGATGTATTCACTGTTTTTCTCCTGTCGCTGCTGGTCGTCGCACTGCTTGCCGTTGCTTGGATGTATGTCGTCGATGTGCGCCAGACCCAGCACACCATCAAGCGTAACTATCCCGTTGTCGGACGTTTGCGTTATTTTTTTGAGCACCTGGGCCAGTTCTTTCGCCAGTATTTTTATGCCATGGACCGGGAGGAAATGCCGTTTAACCGCGCCCAGCGCTCCTGGGTTTATCGCGCCGCGAAAAAAGTCGATAACACGCTGGCTTTTGGTTCGACCATAAACACCTATCAGCCGACGACGGTGTTATTCGTCACCCACCCTTTCCCGACACTGGAGGAGGATCATGCCAGCGGTTCTCCGGTCACCATCGGGCCTTACTGCAGGGAGCCTTATGCAACAAAGGCTTTTTTCCATATTTCGGCGATGAGCTTTGGCGCCATTTCCAGACCGGCGGTGCGGGCATTGTCGCGTGGCGCCGCGAAAGCCGGTTGCTGGCTGAATACCGGCGAGGGTGGATTGTCATCCTATCACCTGGAAGGCGACTGCGATCTGGTTTTTCAGATCGGCACCGCTAAATACGGGGTACGTGATGGCCAGGGACAGCTCGATGAAAATCGCTTAAAAGCAGTAGCCGAACATCCCCAGGTGAAAATGATTGAGATAAAAATTAGTCAGGGGGCTAAGCCGGGCAAGGGCGGGATATTGCCCGCCGTGAAGGTGACCGAGGAAATTGCTTCCATCCGGGGAATACCCGTTGGCGAGGATTCCATCAGCCCTAACGGCCATCCGGATATTCGCAGTGTCGACCAGTTGCTGGATCGAATCGAGTTCATCAGGGAACTGACAGGCAAACCTGTCGGTTTCAAATTAGTGGTGGGCGGAACCTCGTTTTTTGATGATTTGTGCGCGGCGATCCTCCGGCGTGGCGTGCGCGAATCGGCGCCGGATTTCATCTCCATCGACAGTGGCGATGGCGGCACCGGCGCCGCGCCCCAGAGTCTGCTCGACCACGCCGGGTTGAACATTCGGGAAACCCTGCCCCCGGTAATTGATAAATTGAGGGAATATGGCCTCCGGGAGCGTATCGCGGTCATTGCCAGTGGCAAATTGATCATGCCCGTCGATGTTGCCTGGGCCTTGTGTGTTGGCGCGGACTTCGTGGTGTCGGCGCGGGGACCCATGTTTGCCCTGGGCTGCATTCAGGCCATGCAATGCAACAAGAACACCTGCCCCACGGGAGTGACCACCCACGACCCATCGCTTCAGAAAGGTCTGGATCCCTTCGTTAAAGCCGATCGAGTGGCCAACTACGTGCTGAGCATGGAGCAGGAGGTCGGTGTGATTGCCCATTCCTGCGGTGTACGCGAAGCCCGGGAGCTGAACCGCCGCCACGCGCGAATTGTCACTGAACTGGGGCAGTCTGTTCCCATGGATGAGTATTACACGAGAGCCGCCGGCCAGAACCCGGTTTTCAGGCGCCGGGATTGACCCGATTTATGGCGCGGTGGTGGAATTATTTGCCGTGGCCACCCTCTAAGGTTGCGATAGAACGCGGCCGAGTAGGCGCCATAGCGCCTGGCAATTCAGGTTTTCAGACCTCCCCGTGGACAGGGTCTGCTCACACTCGATGGATTACCCTTTCGACAACATGATCGGGCGGCACCATGATCGGGATTGTGTACGGCCAATCGTTGATTAAATTTTAAGCAAAAGCCTGTGCTATACTCGCGCCCTTTTTGTCGCCGGAGTGCCCTCCATATCTGCTACCGGCGCGGTTGAAAGCAAAGGTAACTGGACCCCACCGCATGAGTGAAGCGCAGCAGCAAGCAAGACCTCGAGATCAAGACAAACAGAGCAACAAACCCGCCGGTAACAGGCGTGGTCGCCGGGGCGGCCGCGGCCGTATTGGCGACCGTGGCAATGACGCACCCTGGACGCTCAATGATTTCAAGGTAGAACCCCAGGCGGGCAAGCTGCGTTTCCATGATTTCGAGCTGCCGGAAACGCTGATGCACGGCATCGCCGATCTGGGTTTTCGGTATTGCTCGCCCATTCAGGCCCAGTCCCTGCCCTATACCCTGCGCGGCCACGATGTCGTGGGCAAGGCCCAGACCGGTACCGGCAAGACAGCGGCGTTTCTGGTAACCATCATCGATGACCTCCTCAAACACCCCATCGAACACGAACGTTATGCCGGTGAAGCCCGGGCGCTCATTATCGCTCCCACCCGGGAACTGGTGATGCAAATTGCCGATGATGCCCGCGGTCTGGCGAAATACACTGGACTCAATGTCCATACCCTGGTCGGCGGCATGGACTACGATAAGCAACGTCGGCACCTGGACGAGCGTCTGTGTGACATCCTGGTAGCCACGCCGGGACGCTTGATCGACTTCTGCGCCAGCAAGGACGTCTATCTCGACCGGGTGGAAGTGCTGGTTATCGATGAGGCCGACCGGATGCTGGACATGGGGTTTATTCCCCAGGTGCGCCGTATCGTCCGGCAGACTCCGAAAAAGGAAAACCGCCAGACACTGTTGTTTTCGGCAACCTTCACCGCCGAGGTACTGAGCCTGGTGGAGCAGTGGACCATGGATGCCACGTCCATAGAGATAGAACCGGAGCGGGTGGCCACCGATTCGGTGAACCAGAAAATCTTTATCACCCGGACCCATGACAAGCGCGACCTGCTGACCAACATTTTGCGTGATGAACAAGCGGAAAGTGTGATTGTTTTTGCCAATCGGCGGGATCAATGCCGGCGCCTGCAGGAATACCTGAGTAAGGCTGGATTCAGTGTCGGCCTGCTGTCCGGCGAGGTGCCCCAGAACAAGCGGGTGCGTACGCTGGAGGATTTCAAGTCAGGCAAGCTCAAGGTGCTGGTGGCCACTGATGTGGCCGGTAGGGGAATTCACATCGACGGCATTAGCCATGTGATCAATTTTACCCTGCCGGAAGAACCTGAGGACTACGTGCACCGCATCGGTCGCACGGGACGCGCTGGCAAAACCGGGACATCCATCAGCTTTGCCTGTGAAGACGACGCCTTTTTGCTGGAACCCATCGAAGCTTTGCTGGGTGAAAAGCTCGAATGTGAGCAGCCACCGGAAGAGCTGCTGGTGCATCGCGAGTCGGCTTAATCGACCAGGTATTGCTCGGCGGCGAATTCCTCCAACCACATCGCCGTCGCCCCGCACACTGCCGCCGGCAGCACCAGCAGGTTAAACAGGGGTATCGCCGTTCCTCCCAGCACCAGACCGCCAAAGCCCAGGGCTTGAGTTCTTCGGCGGCTGGCCCTTTTACGCAACTCATCAAACCCGCGGTGATTGACGTCCGCCGGGTAATCCAGGTATTGCAGGGCCATGGACCAGGCGCCCCATAAAAATAGTAATACCGGAGTCAGGAAATTAACCAGTGGCACAAAGGAAAGCGCCAGGCAAAGCAACAGCACGCCAGCGCTACGGGGCAAAAAATAAAGGAGTTTGCGTAATTCACGTAGAAATGATCGCCAGGCGATCGCTTGAACGTTGCGCCAACTTATGTCTTCCACAATCAGGTTTTGTCCCAGGTAGTGCTGGCAGCGTTCGGCCAGAACGCCGAAAAAAGGTGAGGAGATAAGATTGGCGGCCAGGGTAAAGGTGTAGGCGTAGACCAATAGCAGGGCCAGGGCAAACAAGCCCCAGATAATGGTGGCGATAAAATCCAGCCAGCCGGGCAACCAGGCCATCAGGGCGTCGAGCCAGCCGCCGAAATACGATACCGCCAGCCCGGTAAGCCCGATAAAGAGCAGGATGTTCAGCAGCAGGGGCAGAATTACCCATGGGCGAATACCCGGCTTGAGCATCAGGCTGAAGCCCCTGGCTAAATATTTAAAGCCCATGAACCACGGCTCCAGAGCTGTCGTGCGACCGGCCCGTGCCCGCTCGGGGTGACAGTTTCGCGGGGCAGTGCCAAAATGGCCCTCCTCAATTTTGCACCGGTAAGCAAGACCCATGGCCAAAGCCCTTACAGGATTGCGCATCCTCGACCTGACCCATATTCTTTCCGGCCCCTTCGGGACCATGACTCTGGCAGATCTGGGGGCGGAAGTCATCAAGATAGAGCCGCTGGAAGGCGAGCGCACCCGCGGCCTCCTGGCTCAGGATCCGAAGCATTCCATCGACGGCATGGGTGCCTATTTCATCAACCTCAATCGCAATAAAAAAAGCGTGGCGCTGGATCTGAAAAGCGATGAAGGACGTAAAATTTTTTACCAGTTGGTGAAAACCGCCGACATCGTATTCGATAATTTCAGTGTCGGGGTCACCAGTAAACTGGCCATCGACTACGCCCGTCTAAGTCGGGTCAATCCCCGCATCATCACCTGTTCGGTCACCGGTTTTGGCTCGCACGGACCGGGTATGCACCGCACCGCATTTGACCAGGTGGTGCAGGCCTACGGCGGCAGCATGTCCATCACCGGTGATAATACCGAAAAGCCTCAGCGCGCCGGCCTACCCATCGCTGATCTCGGTGGTAGCCTCTATGGCATGGTGGGGGTTTTGACCGCGCTCTACGAGCGCGAGCGCAGCGGCCAGGGCCAGCACGTGGATATTTCAATGCTCGACGGCCAGGTGGCCATGCTCAGTTACATGGCCACGATGTATTTCCTTTCCGGGGAGGATCCCCAGCCGATCGGTAATTCCCACTTTGTGCACGTGCCCTACAACAGTTTCAAAACCGCCGATGGGTTTATCGTGATCGCGATTATTTTTGATCATTTCTGGGAAGGGTTGCTGGAGGTGCTTGACTGTGAAGCGCTGCGCGAGCCCGCGTTTGATCACCAGCCAGGCCGTCTGGCGAACAAGGAATTCATTGAAAACACGGTCGGTGAAGTCTTTGTCGGCAACACTTCCGCGCACTGGCTCAAGCTGTTGGAGGCCAAGCGCATTCCCTGCGCGCCTGTGAACACCTTTAGTCAGGCGCTCAGTGACAGTCAGGTGCTGTACCGCAATATGGTGGTCGATCTCCACCATCCCAATGGCCGGAAAACCCGGGGCCCGGGCAACCCGGTCAAGCTGTCGCGCACAAACGAAGAGAATTTCCAGGCCGCGCCACTCATTGGGCAGCATACCGATGAGGTGCTGGGCCAATTACTGGGTTACGATGCCGCCGAACTTAGCGTCCTGCGAGAACGGAAAATTATCGGCTAGGCGCTAGCCGGCCGGCGGTAACGGCGATTGCCTTTCCCTTGCCAGGCGACTAGCATCAGGAATCGCCATGAAGAGCCTGTTAAAGATAATCGTTGCGCTGATCCCTGTGTTCGCGATGCCGGTCGGCGCGGTTTTCTCCTTTCCTGACAGTGGCATTGAACAGGCGGTTGAAAAACAGGCGGTTGAAACCTACGGACCGCAATACACCAAAAGCAGTGTCGAACCGGCCGGCATCAATCTTGCTCCGCTGTCCGCAGGGGACAGTCTCACGGAACTGGTGGTGGGCAACCCGGAGGGTTTTCAGACCGGGCACGCGTTGTCGCTGGGAGAAATCACCCTTGCCCCGGATACCGATACCGATACCGATACCGTTAAGGGCGACCCGGTGCTGATCGACAGCCTGCGTATTTTGGCCCCCGAATTTACATTTGAGCAGAGCGTGGGCGGCTCGAATCTGCAACAATCGCGGAAGAATGTCGCTGCTTTCACCGGTGCCAGCACTGCGGTGGCGACTGACGATACGCGGAACCCCCAGTCGGGGACGGGCCCGATACTGCTTGCCGCGAAATGCAAGGCGCACACACACTTTTGGCGATTAAACCAATCTATCGGAATAGCACTATAAACCAGGGGATAAAAATCATGATTATTCGAGACAAGTTCTATATTAACGGCCAATGGGTGGATCCGGTCGGCACCGGGGTCCTGGAAGTGGTGGACGCCTCCACCGAGGAAATCATCGGCACCGTGCCCGCGGGTGTGGCCGCGGACGTCGATCGGGCGGCGGAAGCCGCCGCGGCCGCTTTTGAGACCTGGGGCCTGACCACACCCCAGGAGCGCCAGGCGTATCTGCAAAAGCTCAAGGACGCCATGTCCGCGCGGCAGAATGAACTGGGTGAAATCATGGCCTGTGAAGTCGGTATGCCGGTGGGCATGGCGACCGCCATTCAGGCGGGCCTGCCCATTCAGAGTGTCGCCAACTTCATCAAGATTCTTGACGACTATGACTGGGAGGACCACCTGGGCAACTCCGCTATTATCAAGGAGCCGGTCGGCGTGGTGGCCTGTATCACGCCCTGGAACTATCCCCTGCACCAGATCATGGCCAAGGTCTGTCCGGCCCTGGCAGCGGGGTGCACGGTGATTGTAAAACCCAGTGAAGTCGCGCCACTGACTGCCTTCATGCTGGCGGAAATGGTCGATGAAGCCGGTTTTCCGCCGGGCGTGGTAAATATTCTCACCGGGCTGGGTTCCGAAGCGGGCGAAGCCATGGCCAGCCACCCCAAAGTCGACATGGTGTCCTTTACCGGCTCGACCCGCGCCGGCAAACGGGTTTCGGAACTGGCCTCGCAAACAGTGAAACGCGTGGTGGTGGAACTCGGTGGCAAGTCCGCCTCGGTGATTCTCGACGATGCCGATCTCGAAGACGCGGTACGTGGCACGGTTAACGACTGTTACTTCAACAGCGGCCAGACCTGCGCGGCGCACACCCGCATGCTGGTGCCAAAGGACAAATATGAGCAGGCGGCGAAGAAAGCCGTGGAGGTGGCCCAGAAACTGACCATCGGCCAGTCCCATGATCCAGGGGCAAAGTTGGGTCCGGTGATCAGCAAGAGCCAGCAGGAGCGGGTGAGGGGCTATATCAAAAAAGGGATCGAGGAAGGGGCCGAACTGCTCTGTGGCGGCGCCGAACAACCCGAAAACCTGCCCAAGGGCTTTTTTATCAAGCCCACGGTGTTCGGTAAGGTGACTCAGGATATGACCATCGCCCAGGAAGAGATTTTTGGCCCGGTGCTCAGTATTCTCACCTACGAGGATGAGGACGAGGCGATCAAAATCGCCAATGACACAATTTACGGCCTGTCCAGCGGTGTCTGGTCCTCGAATATGGATCATGCCAAGAAAGTGGCGCGGCGCCTGCGTAGCGGCAACGTCATTATCAACGGTGGCGCCTTCAACATGATGGCGCCCTTTGGTGGCTACAAGCAGTCGGGTAACGGTCGCGAGCACGGCCCCTATGCCCTGGATGATTATCTGGAAATCAAATCCCTGCAAATGTAGGCTTCAGGGTTGATCGGCGAGCGCTCGCCGGCCCGCTGAATCAGGATCGCCTGGAACCAAAGTGCGGTTGAAAACCAGAATATGGTCGCATCTAAGGCCGAAATCATGGCGGGCGGGGATCGTTCGCCGCTGTCAACAACGATAAAAACAATAACGATGAAAAAATAACGGGGGGTGCGATGATGAATCCGAGGACGCAGTATTTTTGTGCCTGGTGCGGGGTCGCCTTTGTTGTGTTGTTTACGCTGGGTTGGTGGATTATCGCCAGCTACGTGCCGCCCCTGTCACCGACCCTGACGGCAGCGGAAGTGGCGGACTTTTACCAGCGCAATACCGGTTCGATTCGCTTTGGCCTGATGCTGACCATGATCAGCGCCGCCCTCACCGCGCCCTGGGTGGCGGTGATCGCGGTGCAGATGAAACGTATCGAGGGCGAGTTTCCGGTGCTCACCTACGCCCAGCTGGTGGCCGGTGCGGTAGGCATCGTGGTCCTGTTGTTACCCCCGCTGATCTGGACCACCGTGGCGTTTCGTGTGGATCGCGATCCGCAATTGATGCAGCTGATGAATGATTTCGCCTGGCTGCTGTTTATCATGACATTTTCGCCGGCATTCATTCAGAATCTGGTCATTGGCCTGGCGATTTTTTCCGACCGGAACACCACCCCGGTATTCCCTCGCTGGCTCGGATATTTCAATATCTGGGTGGCCATACTCTTTGTGCCCGGTGGTTTGATCACCTTTTTCAAAACCGGACCTTTTGCCTGGAACGGACTACTCGCCTTCTGGGTGCCGCTGGTGATCTTTTTTGCCTGGTTTCTGGTGATGTTCGTGGCGCTTCTGAAGTCCATCCGCGAACAGAAAGCCGCTCTCCAGAAAACAGTACCCGTCTGACCCGTCAACGGGATTGGCGCGGAATCCGCCTCGTGTCGGACAAGAAAAACCACCTGCCGGGTGAGGTGGGTATCTGGATATTTATCCTCGGTGACATGGTAATTTTCGGCTTGTTTTTCCTGGTCTATGTGTATTATCGGGGCCTGGATATTGAACTTTACCGCCACTCCCAGGCCCAGTTGAACCAGCACTATGGCGCCCTGAACACCCTGCTGTTGCTGGCCAGTTCCTGGTTCGTGGTCATGGGGGTGGAAAAAGCTCGACATGGTCTGGGTTTCAAAGCCACGCCCTTTTTTGCCTCCGCGCTTGCCTGTGGCCTGGGTTTCAGCGCGGTTAAAGTGGTGGAATACAGTGACAAGCTGGCCGCGGATATCACCATCACCAGCAATGATTTTTTCATGTATTACTATATTTTTACCGGCCTACACTTCTTGCACGTGGTGATCGGCATGGGGGTGCTGATATTCCTGATTGTGAAAACCCGCACCAGACATTTTCAGTCATCCGATATGGCCATGGTGGAAAGTGGCGCCAGTTTCTGGCATCTGGTGGATCTGTTGTGGATCATTCTGTTTCCACTGTTGTACTTGATGCCTTAAACACGCCCGTTTCGAGTGATATAACCTCAGTGGGTTGAGGTAGATCGAGGTATATGAATAGCAGCCCGCTAAAACATCCCGCCACACTGATCTGCGCCCTGCTGATGCTGGCGACGGCTGTTTCCTGGTGGCTGGGCACGGATAGTTTCTCGACCGGAAGCAGTGTTGCGGGTATCACCGCCGCTTTGATGGTGATCGCTTTTGTCAAAGTCCACTTTGTTATCCGGTATTTCATGGAGGTGCGCCTTGCACCCCTGGCGCTGAGGCTGGCCTGTGGCGGTTGGGTGGTACTGGTTTGTGCAGCGATTCTGGTAGTGGTCTGGGTGAGTCCCGACGCTGCGTCCCTACCCTGAAGCCTGAAACTAATGGGGAAAAAAACATGTCCGGCTTAAAAGACTTACTCAGTGCCATACCCATGGGAAAAAAAAGAAATCCGCGCCGGGGAGAGCATAAGGTGCGCGCGCTTGTTTTTGATACTTATGGCACCGTCTGCGACTTTTATGGCCCCATGACCCGGCAGTTTCAACGTTTTGCCCGGGAGCGTGGGGAAAAGTGCGACACTCACGCCATGACGGTCGCCTGGCGCACCGCCTATGCCATGAGCTGTTTCAAGCAGGCCGCAACGGGATCGGAATTTGTGCCCCTGCGGCAAATACAGCGGGTCAATCTCGAAAAGGTGATGGCCGAGCACTACCCTGGCCCGGTGAGTCCGGAGGAGTTGGATGAACTCACCACGGTTTGGGATCGCCTCGACCCCTGGCCGGACACCGTGGAAGGGCTGCACCGGCTCAAGGGTCAGGCGATTATCGCGCCGGTATCCAACGGCAATTACATTGATATGGTCAACCTGGCCCGCTACGCCGGCTTGCCCTGGGATATTATTCTCGGCTCCTCGGTGGCTCGGATGTACAAACCCCATCCCGATGCCTACCTGAAATCCATCGCCGCCCTGAATTTGCCGCCGGAAGAGGTGTGCATGGTCGCCGCCCACCAGGCGGAACTGCCCTATGCCGCCGGCCACGGCATGCAGACGGCGTTTATCATGCGCCCCGACGAGTTTGGCGGCATCACCAAACCACGCGAGCCGGAACCCGGCAACCCGTATTTTGACGCCGCCGAGATCTACCCCGAAGGAGACTGGACCTACACGACCGACAATTTTATCGACCTGGCCGAGCAGATTCGCCAAAGCTGAGGTTTTTGCCGCCTCTGTTTGATTTCACGCACTGGCCAGGGCGCGGGAAATCAACTATCAATACCGACTACCCTGGTGGTTTCAGAGACAGGCGAATCGCGCTCATGAATTTAAAATAAAGGGTGGGGCTGACCATGCTGCCCATTATTGACAGAAGCGAGGCGGGGCGGGAGCTGGCAGAGGCCCTGGCCCATTACGGTGGACGGCGGGATGTGCTGGTGTTGGCCCTGCCCAGGGGTGGGGTACCGGTCGCTTACGAAATCGCCACGGCCTTGGCTGTATCACTGGATTTAATGCTGGTGCGTAAACTGGGAGCGCCGGAACAGCGGGAACTGGCCATGGGCGCCATCGCCAGCGGCGGCATTCGGATACTCAATGAGGACCTGATTAGGACGCTTCGGGTCTCGGAGAGTGATATCGACAGCATCGCCGAGGAAGAACAGCGGGAGCTGGAGCGGCGGGAGCGAGCCTATCGGGGTGATCGTCCTCGCCAGGCGGTTGGCGGTCGCACGGTAATTCTCGTGGACGATGGCGTGGCCACCGGCGCCACCATGCGCGCCGCGATTGCCTCCCTGCGGCGGCAGAACCCGGCGCGCATCGTTATCGCACTGCCACTGGCCCCAGCCAGCACGTTGGACGCGCTGGCGCGAGAAGCCGATGAAGTCATCTGCCTGCATTCGCCTGAGCCCTTCGTCGCCATTGGTCGCTGGTACCAGGATTTCACCCAGGTATCCGACCGGGAGGTTCGGGAGCTGTTAGCCAGAATCCAGGAGCGAACACGGGATGATGAATGATCGTGGCGTCGAAGAGGTGGTGGTGGATACCGGCGATGCCCAGTTGGCCGGCACCCTGACCCTGCCCGATCAGGCAGCCGGTATCGTCCTGTTTGCGCACGGCAGTGGCAGCAGTCGTTTCAGTACCCGCAACCAGTTTGTTGCCCGAACCCTGCACGGCGGCGGCTTGGCCACGCTGCTGTTTGATCTGCTCACCGCCGCGGAGCAAATGGTCGATGAGCAGACGAGGGAGCTGCGCTTTGATATTGCATTGCTCAGCCGGCGCCTGATCGGGGCCATTGACTGGCTGGCCACCCAGCGTCGGCTCGGCGGCATACCACGGGGCCTGTTTGGCGCCAGTACCGGGTCGGCGGCGGCACTGAACGCGGCCGCTGAGCGCAGTGAGCAGGTCAAAGCGGTGGTCTCCCGCGGAGGGCGGCCCGATCTGGCATCGCAACTGGAGCGGGTCAGCGCGCCGACGCTATTGATCGTCGGTGGATACGACAAGCAGGTCGTTGCCTTGAACCGGGAGGCCGCCGCCCGCTTGCGGGCAGAGCATCGGCTGGAGATCGTTCCCGGTGCCACGCATTTATTTGAGGAGCCCGGGACGCTGGAGGCAGTGGCCGAACTGGCCTGTCGCTGGTTTCAGCGCTATCTGCGCGGTCATGATCAGGCCGCGCAACAGTAGGGCCTCGGCAGCGGATAACGAGGGAAAACCATGGCATTAAAATCATGACATTAAAGATTTTTGCCCTGAATGCCAGCCGGGATTTTGGCCAACAGGTGGCGCGGGCGCTCGGTACCGAGCTGGCGGACCATGAGGAGCGGGAATTCGAGGATGGTGAGCACAAATCCCGAGCCCTGGAAAACATACGGGATCGGGATGTCTTTGTCATTCAAGCCCTGTACGGAGACGCGGATCAAAGTGTCAACGACAAACTGGTCCGACTGCTGTTTTTCCTCGGCGCGTTACGCGATGCTTCCGCCGGCAGGCTTACCGCGGTCCTCCCCTACCTGTGCTACTCGCGCAAGGACCGAAAAAGCAAACCGCGGGATCCGGTCTCTAGCCGTTATCTGGCGACCCTGCTGGAGACGGTGGGCGTCGATCGGGTAATCACCCTCGATGTGCACAATCTCGCCGCCTATCAAAACGCCTTTCGGATTCCCGCCGATCACCTCGAGGCCACGGGCTTGTTCGTCGATCATTTCGCGGCCTTGGCCGGCGACGCTGAACTGGTGGTGGTGTCACCGGATGTTGGTGGCGTCAAACGGACGGAGACTTTTCGACAGGCCCTCGAAACACGCCTGGGACGGACGGTGACCATGGCTTTCGTGGAAAAGTACCGCAGCTCCGGCCTGGTGTCCGGCGGCACTCTGGTGGGCGAGGTGGCGGGTCGTCAGGCCATCATCATCGATGATTTGATCAGTAGCGGTACCACTATTATCAGGGCCGCGAAGGCCTGCCGGGAATTTGGCGCCCTGGGCGTCCGCGCCGCCGCGACCCACGGGGCCTTTGCGCGCGCGGCCGATCAGATGCTGGCCGATCCCCTGCTGGATTCAATCGTGATCACCGATAGTATTCCGGGAGCCCGGCGACTGAACTCGCCGGCTGTCCTCGAAAAGCTGAAGTCCCTGTCGACGGTAGCATTGTTCGCAGGGGCCATCGAGCGCATTCACAGCGGTGGATCGCTGGTCGAATTGCTGGAAATCTAGGCCTCGGGGGCCTCTTGGCCGATACTGAGCGCCTGTAGGTAGTTCTCGGCGAGGTTCAGATAAATTCCGGCCCTTTGCAGCCAATGGGCGTGCACCTCGACCGGATGGTCCCTGATATGCAGGGCCGCCAGCCGGGCTCTGACGATGGCCTCGAGCAGCTTGTAGAAATTGATCAGGGCCGCGGGCGGCCGGTCCCCCGTCTCCCGACTGTAGGTAGCAAACACCTGCTGGCCAATGAAGGCGGCACCAGCCAGCTCACATTCCATGGCCAGAAAGGCAAGCTCGTGGACGGTATCCTTGGTGCGCACGGCGCGATCGAACTCCAGGCAATCGATAATGACGGGTTCCGCCAGCAGGCAGATGTGTTCAGGGCGCAAATCGCCGTGGGCTTCGACGATGTAGCCTTCAGCGACCCGCGTGTCAAATAGCGCCCGATTATTGTCGAGGAAGTCGAGCAGCGATACTTTAAGTATCGTTAAAACCGGTGCGGGCAGATCAAAATCGGGCGCCGCCAGCACCCGGAAATGGGTCTCTATCTCGTCGCGTAGTTTCAGACGATAGTCCTGGGTGGTGAGTGCCACCGGTTTCGCATCCCGGTAGAATACGGCCAGGCGCCTTGCAACACGCTGGGCATCCGCTGTCGTCACCGTGCCCCGCGCGATGGCCTGATCCAGCATCATCGCTTCCGGCAGGCGGCGCATCTTTTCCAGCCATTCCACCGTTTCGGTCCCGGCCTCCGCCCTGCCTTCAAGGCGCAGGTGGCCGCTGTCATCGCTGATCAGTGGCACCACATCCAGATAGACGCTCGGCGCCAGCCGCCGGTTCAACCTCAGGGACTGGTCGCAAAAATACTTGCGCGCCGAAAGTGTCCGGAAATCGACGAAGGGCAGGGCGATGGGTTTTTTCATTTTGTAAACGAAATCGCCGACCAGAAATACCCAGGACATGTGGGTTTCAACCACCTCGACGGTCGCCGCGGGAAAAGGGTAGCTATCGGCGCGGCTCAGATGGGCGACTTTGGTGGCGACATCAATCACGGGCGAATCACGGGCGAATCACGGGCGGAGAGTGGTAATTGGTTGGCGAAGGTGGGTTAAGGAACCGGGATTGAAGGCCGGCTCAGGCCGAAAGGGTTCGCTGCCCGGAGCTATCCCCGGCCTTATCGTCGTCGGCCTTATCGATAGGCTTGCCGAGCAGCCGCCTGATATCGTCGTCCTCCAGCGTTTCATGAACTTGCAGTGCCTCGGTCAGGTGGTCGAGGTCGCGGCGGTGTCTGTTCAACAGTTCGCTGGCGCGCAGTTCACACTGGCGGATGGTCGCCACCACTTCCTGATCGATGCGTTTCAGGGTGTCCTCGCTGAAGTTTCTGATCTCGGCGATGTCTCGTCCCAGAAAAGGATGTTCTTCCGACTGGGGGAAGCTGACCGGCCCCAGGGCCTCGTTCATCCCCCACTGGGAAACCATTTTTCGGGCGATTTGCGTGGCCCATTTCAGATCGTCCGCCGCGCCGGTGCTGACATCGCCAAACACCAGTTTTTCGGCCAGCCGTCCGCCCAGCAGAATGGCGATTTTTTCCTGCAGATAGTCCTCGGTAACGTTGTGTCTATCCTCCTCCGGCATTTGCTCGGTAACGCCCAGCGCCCGGCCCCGGGGAATAATCGAGACCTTGCGCAGGGGGTCGCTGTGTTTCATGTAATAGGCGGTGACCGCATGACCGGCCTCGTGACAGGCGATGCGTTTTTTCTCAGTTTCGCTGAGCACATCCTCGCGCTCGGAACCGAGAATAACCCGGTCACGGGCGTACTCGAAGTCGGCAACGCTGACCTGCTGGCGGTTTTCACGGGCGGCTTTCAGAGCCGCTTCATTGACCAGGTTTTCCAGATCGGCCCCGGACATGCCCACGGTGCGACCGGCGATGTCGCGCAGGCATTCGGGATTGGCGAGGGGGACATTGCGGGTGTGCACCTTTAATATCATTTCCCGCGCCGCCAGTTGGGGCAGTTCCAGGGTCAGTTTGCGATCGAAGCGGCCAGGCCGCAGCAGCGCCGGGTCAAGCACATCGGGGCGGTTGGTGGCGGCCAGCACCACCACGGCTTCCTCCGGTTCAAAACCGTCCATTTCCGCGAGAATCTGATTCAGAGTTTGTTCACGTTCATCATTGCCACCGCCCAGGCCGGTTCCACGCACCCGGCCGACCGAGTCGATTTCATCGATAAAGATAATGGACGGCGCCTCCTTGCGGGCCTGCGCGAACATATCCCGCACCCGGGAGGCACCGACGCCGACGAACATCTCGATAAATTCCGAGCCGCTGATGCTGAAAAAGGGTACCGCCGCCTGCCCCGCCACCGCCTTGGCCAACAGGGTCTTACCCGTGCCCGGCGGACCCATGAGCAGGATACCCTTGGGCATCTTGGCGCCAATGGCGCGGTATTTATCGGGGTGTTGCAAATAGTCGACGATTTCCAGCAGATCCTGCTTGGCGTGATCGAGGCCGGCGACATCGTCAAAGCCCAGATGGATGGTTTCCCGCTCGTGACGCCGTGCCTTGGAGCGGGAAAACCCGAACAGATTATCGCCACTACCCAGGCGCCGTTGCATCAGGCGGCTGCTGTACAAAAAGAAGGCGAACAGCAGGAGCCAGGGCACAATGCCGACGATCAGCCGCAGCATGACGGACATTTCCGTGGGCCGGGCCTCTACTTCAACACCATGCTGCTCCAGTAGGGGCATGAGCGCGGGGTCTTCAAAAGGCGGCAGAATCACCTTGAATGAAAGTTCCTTGCCAGCGGCGCCACCGCTGTTGAAATTGCCGGTAATGGTTTCGTGCTTGACGGTGATTTTTTCGATGTTGCCGGCGGCGACTGCTTCCTTGAAGGCAGTGTAGGACAGGCCTTCGGGCTGTGCCAGGTTCAGGTACTGGGCCAGGGCGTAGATGCCGATAAACAGCAGCACCAGCCGTGTGGCCCGACGATAGGTCTCTTCCTTGCTGGGGTTTTCCTTGTCTGGCATCCGAGTTGACCTGTTGGCGGCGGGGCGTCACGGGCATCGATCATGGCAGCGACAAGCCGTCGCCAACAAGGGATCGATGGCTCCTCTAGCTAAGTAAACAGGGCTTCCCGGACATGCTGGCGAATATCTTCGTCGGAGGCCCTGACCAGATTTTTATTGATGCTAGCGGCGACGCATTTGCCAGTAGCGGGGCCCAGGTGTTGGCGCAGCAGTCCCAGAAACGCGGGTGTGGCGCAGAGCACCAGCTGATCATAATTGCCTTGCCGGAGTCCTTCGTCGAGTACCGTGCACAGGGACCGGGCAAAATCGACGGCCGATCTTTCTTTCTTGCTGGCCTTTGATTCCAGTCCGTGCTGGCCCTGACCCTTGCCGTCAAAGGCCTGTCCCGGTAAGTCAGTCGTCAGTTCCTGTTCGTGTTGTCGTGCCTCGGCGTTGTCGTAGCAGGCCAGCTCTTCCAGCGCCCCGTTTTTCGCGACCATGGCATAGAGTGTTGCCCGACTGCTTTCGCCTACCAATACCCACATTCTTGCCATAGCCATCACCCCTTGTTCCTGTTTCGTTGCTCTGGCCGAGTGCCGTAACAAAGCCCACCCGGACGGATTTGTCAAGGATAAGCCTAGCGCCTCCGCGGTTCATGCTTCATGATGTGGGACAAGGAACTATTCGCCAGACGCGCATTTTCCCGCATGATCCTCGAAGTGAAGCGTTTGCGTCCGGTCCCGGTCGCCCCTGACGCGGGTGCCGCTGTGGCCGGATATTACCCCGGGCAGGTCGTATAGATCGCCAATCCTGGCCTCCCCGCCGCTGGCCTCGACAAAAGCACAGGCCGCCGCCACTTTTGGCCCCATGCTGCCTGCTTCAAAATCCAGGCTTCGCAGTTGCTCCGGCGTGCTTTCCCGCAGGGGTCTGGCCCCGTCGCTGCCCCAGCGTTCATAAACCGCATCGACATCGGTGAGCAGCAGCAAAAGCTCGGCATGCAGTTCCTTTGCCAGCAGGGCGCTGGTCAGATCCTTGTCAATGACCGCCGCCACGCCCCTGAGTTCGCGTCCCCGGTCCGCGCACACCGGGATGCCGCCACCGCCGGCGCAGACGACAACGTACCGGTGTTGGACCAGCAGATGGATGGCGGACAGCTCGACAATACTTTTGGGCTCGGGCGAAGGGACCACCCGGCGCAGCCCGCCGGCCACTTCGGTTAAAGGCCACCCGAATTCGTCGCCCAGCTTTTGCCGGTCACAAGCGGGGTAGATCGGCCCCACCGGCTTGCTGGGCCGGGCAAAGGCCGGGTCATCGGGGTCGACCTCGACCTGGGTCAGCACCGAGACCACTTCCCGCCCACGCAGGGCATTGGCCAGGCCCTGGGCAATCTGGTAACCGATCATGCCTTCGGTTTCGGCATCGAGAATGTCCAGCGGATAGGGCTTGACCTCTTTATAGTTCTCCGCCTGCAGGGCCAGCAAGCCTACCTGAGGGCCATTGCCGTGGGTGATGATCAAATCATGATCACCGGCAATTTCGGCGATAGCCCGGCATGCCAGAATGATATTTTGTTGCTGGACAGCAGCTTCCGGAGCTTGACCCTTGCGCAGCAGGGCGTTGCCACCGAGAGCGATTACGATACGCATGATCCGGCTCGGCTGGACTCAGGTCGATAGTTGCCGCTGGCGGATGAAGTCATCCAGTACCTCTTTCAGCCTGAGCCCGGGGCCGTCGGCATAGTCGTAGCGGGCGCGGACGATGGGCTTGTTGACGGTAATCAGGTGGTTCAGGTCACAGGGCGTCGCCGAGACCACCACGTCGGCGTCGACGGCATCGATGGAATCCTCCAGCGCCCGCAACTGTTCGGGGAAGTAACCCACCGCCGGCAGGATCTTGTGCAAATGAGGATAAGCGGCGAACACGGCCTGTATGGCCGGCGCGGCGACGGCGCGCGGGTCGACGATCTCCCTGGCCCCGGCCTGTATCGAGGCGATATAGCCAGCGCCGTAGGCCATGCCACCGTGGGTGGTGGTGGGACCGTCCTCGATCACCAGCACCTTTCGATTGCGTACGGCTTCGATATCGTCCAGGCGGACGCGTGACTCCGCTTTGATAATCGGCGCGCCCGGATTCAATGAATTGGCCGCGTCGATCACCGCCTGAATATCGGCTTCGGCGGCGACGTTGACCTTGGGTACGATCACCATATCGGCCATGCGCAACACGGCTTCGCCGGGATGATGCGAGCGCTCATGGCCCGGGCGCAGGGGGTCGACGAGCACCAGGTGCAGATCCGGGCGTACGAACGGGAAGTCGTTATTGCCGCCATCCCAGATAATCAGGTCCGCCTCCTTCTCGGCGAGCTGAAAAATGGCGTCGTAGTCGACACCGGCGAAAACCAGCACGCCTTTTTGCACGTAGGGTTCGTACTCCTCCCTTTCCTCGATAGTACAGTCGGCGGCGTCCAGATCCTCGGGTGTGGCGAAACGCTGCACCGCCTGCCGGCCCAACTCGCCATAGGGCATGGGATGGCGAATCGCGGCCACCTTCAGACCCCGCTGGCGCAGGTAAGCAGCGATATAGCGGCTGGTCTGGGATTTGCCGCAGCCGGTGCGCACCGCGGAGACAGCGATCACCGGCACCGAGGCTTTGATCATGGTCCGCAGCGGTCCGAGCAGCACAAAATCGCTGCCCGCCGCCAGGGCGATGGAGGCCTTGTGCATAACGGCCTCGTGGCTGATATCGCTGTAGGCGAACACCACGTGCTCAACGTGATGGCGGCGGCAAAAATCCCCGAGTTCGTCCTCGGCAATAATGGGGATGCCGTCGGGGTACAAGGGACCACTCAGGGAGGAGGGGTAGAGACGGCCCGCTATTCGCGGTATCTGGGCCGCGGTAAAGGCCAGTACTTCGGCCTGGGCATCCTGCCGGTAAACCCGGTTGAAATTGTGAAAATCCCTGCCGGCGGCGCCCATGATGACAATGCGTTTTCTCGCCGTCACAGTCTCTGCTCCTTTTGTTCGAGCCCTGGCAGCTTAAGTCGGTCTAGTCGTTTTCCGCGGCGGTGGCGAAACTTTCCAGCACCGCCAGGTAGTTGGCGTGCTCGTAGGCTACCGGATTGATGGCGTGACGCTGACAGACGCTGCCTTTCATCTGGGCCACGGAATCGTATTCGTTGTCTTCAAGCCACTGTCGCATATCGGCGAGGATGTTGCCTAATGCCTGCTCGCCCTCTTTCAGCAGCACGCTGCACAGGCTCACCGCGTCGGCCCCCGCCAGTACCGCCTTGATTACGTCGGCGGCGCGGTGAAAGCCGCCGGTGGCCGCCAGGTCCACCTCCACCTGACCATGCAGCAGGCCCAGCCAGCGGATTCGTTCCAGGGATTCGTCCGGGGACGACAGGCGGATCCTCGGTTTAACCCGCATATCCAGCAGGTCGATATCGGGGTGGTAAAAACGGTTAAACAGGGCCACGCCCGCGGCCCCGGCTTCCCGCAACTGGCCGATGAGGTGGCCGAGGGAAGAAAAGTGCGAACCGAGCTTGACCGCGATGGGCAGACTGACCCGGGCGCGGACCTGGCGCAGGATCTCCACGTAGCGGGCTTCGATCTCGGCGCCGGATTGCGAGAGATCCGCTGCCACGTAGTAAACATTCAGCTCCAGCGCATCGCAGCCGGCCGCTTCCATATCCCGGGCGTGTTCCAGCCAGCCGGTCATCGATATGCCGTTGAGACTGCCGATCACTGGAATGGAGAGACTGCGTTTGAGATCGAGGATTTTTTCCAGGTATTCATCGAGGTGGTCGCGATATCGTGCCGGTTCGGGCAGGAAACTGTCGGCCTCGCCGAAACCGATGCCCTGGAAATCCAGAAAGCGATGCATCCGCTCCTGATCTTCCCGCAGTGATTCCTCGAACAAAGAAGGCATGATGATGGCCGCCGCGCCCTGATCCTCCAGGCGTCTGGCGCTATCGGTCTCGCCCGACAGGGGGCAGGAGGAGACGATCAGCGGATTATCCAGTTCCAGGCCCAGATAGCGGCTGCGCAGATCAGGCATCGTCGGTTTTCTCCGGCTTGGTGTTCTTCATCGCCGGCGCCTCGGGCTCACTCCAGTCCAGATCCGCCAATTGCTGATAGCGGTGAAAGCGTTCGCTGACCTCGTGCTGGGCCTCGCTCAGCAGGCTTTCGGCCCGCTCGGGGTGGGAGCGCCAGAGCATGTTAAAGCGCGCTTCGGAGCGGGCGAACTCCCGGTAGGGGATGGAGGGCGGCTTGGAGTCCAGATGCAGGGGGTTGCGGTTTTTCCGCGCCCGACGGGGATCGAAGCGCAGCAGGGGCCAGTGGCCGCTGTCCACCGCCAGCTGCTGTTGCCGATGGTTGTCCTCGAGGTCGATACCGTGGGCGATGCAGGGGGCGTAAGCGATGATCAGCGAGGGCCCGTCGTAGGATTCCGCCTCGATAAATGCGTGCAGCGTTTGCACGTCCTTGGCGCCGTAGGCCACATGGGCCACATAGACGTTCTCGTAACTCATGGCGATGCGCGCCAGGTCCTTCTTCGCGGTGGGCTTGCCGGCGGCGGAAAATTTGGCCACGGCACCCCTGGGGGTGGCCTTGGAAGTCTGACCGCCGGTATTGGAATAGACTTCGGTGTCGAGCACCAGAATATTGACGTTTTCCCCGGCGGCGAGCACGTGATCAAGGCCGCCATAGCCGATGTCATAGGCCCAGCCGTCGCCGCCGATAATCCACACCGAGCGCTTGCACAGGCTGTCCGCGACACTCAGCAGGAGTCGCGCCGGTTCCGTCTGCAGGGCGGCGAGTTTTTCCTTCAGGATAGCGACCCGCTGGCGTTGCTCGTGGATGCCCGCCTCATCGGATTGGTCGGCATTGAGGATGTCCTCGACCAGGCTGGTGTCCAGCTCATCGTTGAGCCGCGCCAGTAAATCCCGTGCGAAAGTGTACTGCTGATCCAGGGCCAGGCGCATGCCCAGGCCAAATTCGGCATTGTCCTCGAACAGGGAATTGTTCCAGGCCGGCCCGCGACCGTCCCGGTTGGCGGTCCAGGGGGTGGTGGGCAGGTTGCCTCCGTAAATGGAGGAGCAGCCGGTGGCGTTAGCGACAATCATGCGGTCACCGAACAGCTGGGAAGCCAGGCGGATGTAAGGCGTTTCGCCGCAGCCGAGGCAGGCGCCGGAAAACTCGAACAGAGGTTCGAGCAGCATGGCGCCCTTCATGGTGTCAATTTTCGCCGCGCGGCGGTCGTAATCCGGCAATTGCTCGAAGAAGGCCCAGTTGGCCTTTTCCGCCGCGCCGCTGACTGCTTTTGGCACCATGTTGACGGCTTTGTGGCTGACGTTTGATTTGTCACGAATGGGACAGATGTCCACACACAGCTTGCAGCCGGTGCAGTCCTCGGGCGA
>JBECKV010000141.1:0-3910 GCA_040235495.1 Porticoccaceae bacterium | reverse complement strand
GGGTCAGTACCCCCAGCACCTTGTCCATGGTGGCGAGCATTTCGTCCTGGGTGGTGACGGTGAAATCCTCGTCCCCGTGGCGTTCAACCAGGTGCCGGGTGATACTGCCGGCGATCTGGCCGGAGCTGTGGCCGACGCCAAAGGTGACGTCGATCTCCATCAAGCCTTCGCGGTTGAACAGTTGCAGGGCCAGGTCGACGGGAATATAGACCAGGTCGTCCATATCAAAACCCAGCATCTGACCTTTCTCTTCAATGACGCCGATAACCCGAAAACGCTGCCCGCCGATACGAATCGTCCGACCCAGGGGGTTGCCGTTACCGAACAGCTCGGTTTTCATGGTATGCCCGAGTACGGCGTAGTGGCGACTGCGCCCCTCCAGGTCGTCCGGCAGAAAACGTCCCAGGGCGACGCGAAACCGCCAGGCTTCAGGCATTTGCGAGCCGACACCCAGCACCTCGCCCCGCCGTTGCCGGTTGCCGTATTTCACCGCCCCGGCGCCCTGGATCACCGGAACCACCTGTTCGACGCCGGGAAGCCGGGCCAGCGAGGCGGCATCCTCAAGGCTCAGCGGTCGCGTGGTCGATAAGATGCCGCCCATGCCATGGGTCAGGTCCTTGCCGGGGTGAATGGCGACGATGCGGGTGCCAAACTGGCTGAACTCGGTGAGTAAGTAGTGCCGCAGCCCTTCACCCAGCGCCGTCAACAGCGTTACGGCGGCGATCCCGATGCCGATGCCCAGCGCGGTCAGCAGACTTTTGCCGCGATTGCTGGCTACTGCTGTCAGGGTCATGCGCAGGGTGTCGCGAGGTTTCACGGTTATCCTGCCTTTTTGTCCTGGAGGGCATCCACCGGCGCCATGGCCGCCGCCTGGCTTGCCGGCACGGCCGAGAAAATCAGGGCCGTCAGCAGAGCGATGACGACGGAGCCGAACATCGCCCAGGCCGGTGTCGCGAAAGGTACGCTCGGGTAGATGCGGTGGGCGGCAAACAAGCATAGTTGGCTGAGCACCAAACCGGCCAGTGCCCCGGCCAAAGCCATCATCAGGGCCTCGAACAGGAAGATAAGCCGCACCGTGCGTGCCGGCAGCCCCAGCGCCTTGAGCAGGCCGATTTCCCGCGTGCGCTGGTTAACGGCGATCAGCGATACGTTCATGGTCAACACCCCCGCCACCAGCATGCTGATGGCGGCGATACCGGCGACGCTCAGGGTCATCGCATCGAGCACGTTGGCGAAGGCCGAGAGCAGGGAGTCCTGGGTGATCAGGGTCACATCCTCCTCGCCGTCGTGACGTTGTTTGACCAACTCGGTGATGCGTGCGCGGGATTTATCCAGGTTTCGCAGGCTGCGCAATTCGACAAAAATTCTGAACAGGCCTTCGGTATTGAACAGGGCCTGGGCGCTGGCGACGGGCACCATTACCGCATCATTCATATCCAACCCCAGGCTCTGGCCGCGATCCTTGAGCACGCCGATGACGCGAAAGCGGGTGTCGCCGATGCGCAGCCACCGGCCCAGGGCGGTTCGGTTGCCGAACAATTCGCTTCGCAACTTGCTGCCGATGACACACACCGCCGCGCTTTGCTCCAGGGGAATCTCGGGAAGCATCCGGCCCTGGGCCAGTTCCAGTTGGCGCATGGTGAAGAACGTCCGGTTGGTCCCCACGGTCAAGGCTTCGCGGCTGAGGCTGCCGTGGGAAATTTCCATCTCTCCAGGTATCAGCGGCGCGACCGCGCTTACCTCGGGCAGGCGCAGCAGGGCTGCGGCGTCGCCCAGGGTCAGCTCGCGCGTGGTTTCGCCGGTCAGGGGAGGTATTCCGCCCGTGGTTTCCTTCCTGCCGGGGACGACAATGAGGACGTTCTTACCCAGCAGGTTGAATTCACCCAGGACAAATTGTTTTCCGCCCTCGCCCATGCCGGTGAGCAGATTGATGGCGAAGACGCCGATGGCTATGGCGATCAGCAGCATGAGGCTGCGCGCGCGCTGACGTTCGATAACACGAAAATTGAAGGCGATCAGATCGGTGATGCGCATCAGGGTTCAGCGCCGCCGTTAGTTGTTGCCGCCAGCCAGTCCCGATTTATTTTGCCGTCCACCATGTGCAGGCGTCGCCGGGCGCGGGTGCCGATGTCTTCGTCGTGGGTCACCACCAGCAGGGTGATGCCGCCGGCATTGAGTTCCTCCAGCAGATTGATGACTTCGCGCCCGGATCTGGAGTCGAGATTACCGGTGGGCTCGTCGGCGAGCAGCAGGCCCGGCTCGGTGACCATGGCACGCGCGATGGCGACGCGCTGACGCTGGCCCCCGGAAAGCTGATTGGGTAAGTGTTCGGCCCGTGCGCTCAGGTCGAGCCGGTCGAGCAAGCGCTTGACCTTCCGGCGCCTCGTTTTCGGGGCTTCGCCCGCCAGCACCAGGGGCAGCTCGACGTTTTCCGACGCCGTCAGTCGAGGGATCAGGTGATAGCTTTGAAAGACGAAACCAACGTACTGGCGGCGCAGTGTCGCCCGCTGTTCCTCGCGCAGGTTGCTGGTGGCGGTGTCCGCCAGCAAGTACTCGCCGGCGCTGGGTTTGTCGAGCAGACCAAGGATGTTCAACAGCGTCGATTTACCCGATCCTGAGGGCCCCATGACCGACAGGTATTCGCCCGCAGCGATTTTCAGGTCGATGTGATCGAGGGCATGGACCACCTGCTCGCCCACCAGAAAATCACGACAGAGCTGCCGCAGTTCGATCATGGGCTGTCGGGCCTGACCCGATCAGGCCGTCTTTCAGCGGGCTCCACCAGTGCGCCATCGATGGCGCCTTCGCTATCCAGCGACCGCAACACCGTATCGCCCAGTTCGAGACCACTCGTCACTTCCGTATAGGTCCAGTTGCTCAGGCCGACCGAGATGACCTGTAGTTCGAGGCGACCGCTATCGGCGTGATAGCGCAGCACTTGGCCGCCGTCGATCACGACCTCACTGGGAACCCTGAGCACATCGTTGTGGCGATCCAGAATGATTTCGATATCGGCGCTGTAACCGACGAGCAATTGCACGTCCTCTGGAATCCGGTCAAAGCGAACGTCGATATCGACAGTGCGCGCCTGCTTTTCGAATTCCTTGACGTAGGGTGCTATACGCATCACCCGGCCCTCGAAGACCCGGCCACGAAAAGCGTCCAGGGTGATTTTGGCGGGCATATCCAGGCGCGCGGCGGCGGCGTCAACCTCATCGATGGGCGCCGATACGTAGAGGCAGCCGTCGCCGATCAGATCCACCGCCGGTGGTGTCGCAACCCCTGGCGGCGAGGGGGTAATGTACTCGCCCACTTCGCCGTTGATTTCCGCGATGACACCGGCGAAAGGCGCTTTCAGGAAGGTCTTCCGGTAAAGGGCTGATTGCAGCGCCAGAGAGGATTCGGCGGTGAGGATTCCTGCTTTGCCACGCGCGCAGGAGGCCGCGGACACCCGGGCCTGGGTTTCGGCGGCATCCAGTTTTTCGACGGCGATAAGATTTTTGGCCGCCAGCCCTCGCTGCCGGTCCAGTTCGCGACCATCGAGGGCCGCCCGGTCGCAGCTCTCCCGAGCCGCCGCCTTGTTTTCAGCAAGGCGGGCCCTGGCTTCGGCGACCCGGGCTGCCTGATCCTCGTTCCAGAGCTGAATCAGTGTTTGTCCGGCGGACACTTTATCGCCTTCTTCCACCAGGAGTTGGGCCACCTGGCCGCCCACCGGCATGGATATGCGTGAGCGCTGGCAGGCCTTGATAGTCCCGGCGCGCGTATTGGCGACCGTGGCTTCCACCGGGCCGCGATCGACCCTGGCAAGGTAGACCGGAACCGCTTGTTCGCGGTTCAGGTACCAGTACCCGGCCAGAACCAGGCAGATCACGAGAATAACGAGTGCTGTTTTGCGCACCGCCGCCTCCCT
>JBECKV010000191.1:0-18594 GCA_040235495.1 Porticoccaceae bacterium | reverse complement strand
GGAGTTCGGACGATGCCATCAGTTCCGCCATCGCCGCGGCAGCGGAGACACTCGATCACCTGCATTGGTTTCAGGTAGTGGAAACCAGGGGCTTTATCGAAGACGGAAAAGTGAAGCACTGGCAGGTGACTTTGAAAGCAGGATTTCGACTGGATCGTTAAAATCAGCAGTAACCCCCCCCTCCCTGAATGATGGGCTTTGCTGTCAACCCGCTGTGCTCATCCTATTGCTTTGGTCTTGATTGAGATCGAGACTGCCAGGTGAAATTGCATTTGCATGCGCGTTATCGGACTTTGGATCCGATCGGTGGTGGGGGCCGAGAGGCGCCTTTAGCACGACTTTTAGTATAACTTTGGCCGGCGATGGCGGGCGAGTCCGCAGCGCCTGCAAGGCCACTGTTGCGTTTGCGTAAGCGTAATTTCGCATGGTTTGCTAATAACCGGTTTTTATATATCATGGTCCCCGTTTGCATGCTTTGCGGCCGCGCTGTTGGCCTGCGCGAGGACGCCACCGGCAGACCGTCATGACGCGATAAGCGGCAATGGCGTTGGCGATAGCAAAATTTATTAGAAAGCTCTTAAAAGTTCAGTATTTGGGGGTTCCATGACCGACTACTCGCTCGTTCCGCCGATTCTTGGCGGCGTAGGTTTACTGTGCGCGTTTATCATTTATCTGCTAATAATGCGCTTCCCGGCCGGGGAGGAAGCAATTAAGAAAATTGCTGATCAGATTCATCTGGGTGCCATGGTGTTTATGCGTCGTGAGTACACCATGTTGGCCATATTTGCCGCGGCGGTTTTGATCGCTATCTTTGTTTCCCCTCTCGGCTCCAATACGGCATTGGCATTTTTGGTCGGCGCCCTGTGTTCGGCAACCGCTGGTTGGCTGGGCATGATTGCAGCAACCCGAGCCAATGTACGCACGGCGGTTGCCGCCAACACTCACGGGGCCGCAACAGCTCTGTCGGTGGCGTTTTACGGCGGTTCGGTAATGGGGTTGTGTGTGGCTTCGCTGGGCCTGATCGGTCTCGGCAGCCTGTACCTATATTTTGGCGGCGACCCCCATACCGCCCATGCCATCCATGGGTTTGGCATGGGGGGCTCGGTGGTGGCCCTGTTTTCGCGTGTCGGTGGCGGCATCTATACCAAGAGCGCAGATGTTGGCGCCGACCTGGTTGGCAAGGTGGAAGCGGGAATCCCCGAGGATGATCCGCGTAATCCCGGCGTAATTGCCGACAATGTCGGAGACAATGTCGGCGATGTCGCGGGTATGGGCTCCGATATCTTTGAGTCCTATTGTGGTGCGATGGTCGCCTCCATCGCCATTGCCGCGACCATCAGCGGTGAGACTCAATCAGCCATGATGTTTTTACCGCTGGCGCTGGCCTCCATCGGCTTGGTGGCCTCGATTGCGGGTATTATCATCGTGCGCGCTCGATCCGGCTCCGAGCCGGGACAGGCCTTGCGTACCGGAACCATCGGCGCGCCCGTTTTATTCATTATCGCGGCTTATTTCCTGGTCGACATGCTTGGTATCGGACGGGAAGTCTGGTTCGCCGTGCTCTGTGGCGCGGTGGGTGGCATCTTGATAGGCCTGATTACCGAGTACTACACCGGCGGAGCGCCGATTCGAAAAATCGCCCAGGCGGGTGAAACCGGCTCGGCAACCGTGATGATCACGGGCCTGGCCGTAGGCATGCAGTCGGTGGTACTGCCGATCCTGTTCATCAGTGCAATCATCTATTTTTCGACCCAGCAGGCCGGCCTTTATGGCGTCGGTATCGCGGCGGTGGGAATGCTGTCAACGGTCGGGATTACCATGGCCATCGATGCCTACGGTCCGGTGGCCGATAACGCTGGTGGTATCGCGGAAATGGGGGGTATGGGTAAGGAGACTCGAGCAATTACCGACTCACTGGACGAGTTGGGCAATACCACGGCAGCCATTGGCAAGGGTTTTGCCATTGGCGCCGCGGCGCTGGCGGCGCTGGCGATCATCGCGGCGTTTCGGGAGACGGTTGCCGTTCACCATCCCGATTTCACCCTGGCGTTGGGTGATCCGCTAGTGTTGGTCGGCATGTTTATCGGCGGCGCCATTCCCTTCCTGATTGCATCGATCACCATGACCGCGGTCGGTGATGCGGCCTTCGATATGATTCGGGAAATTCGACGCCAGTTTAAGGAAATTCCCGGCCTCCTCGAAGGCAACGCCGAGCCGGATACCGCGCGCTGTGTTGACATTGCAACCACGGCCGCGCTGAAACGCATGCTCTTGCCGGGCGCAATTGCCGTTATCGCACCGGTGGTGGTCGGCTTTGGCCTGGGCGCCGAAGCCCTTGGCGGCATGCTTGGCGGTGGTCTGCTGGGTTGTGTATTGCTGGCCTTGATGATGGCAAATGCGGGCGGAGCCTGGGATAACGCCAAAAAATACGTCGAGAAAGGTAATCTCGGCGGTAAGGGCTCGGATGTTCACGCCGCGGCGGTCGTCGGTGATACCGTTGGCGACCCCTTCAAGGACACCTCCGGGCCATCGATGAATATTCTCATCAACGTGATGGCCATTGTCAGCCTGGTTATTGCGCCATTGCTCTAGGCGGTGCTGACTTGCCGCGTGAAGGGCGCCTTTTTGGCGCCCTTTGTTGTTTTACGATCCAGAGGCGGTACGCAAAGATTTCCCGCGCTGTCATTGGCTTGGTGGGGCGTGGAGCCCCGTGGCAAAGTCGATTTCTATTGGCCCAGTCTACTCCTGTTAAAGACGATAGCCGAGCGCCTCCGTGAGGTGATTTTGTTCCAGTGCCCCTGCCTGATCGAGATCGGCAATCGTGCGCGCTACCTTGAGTATCCGATGGTAGGCTCTGGCCGATAGTTGAAGACTTTCAACCGCGGTATTCATTAGCTCGATCTGGTCTTCACCTAAGTTGCATACCTGTTTTACCTGGGTGCTACTCAGCTGGGCGTTGGTGCAGCCCTGGCGCTTCACTTGTGTCATTCGGGCGCTTTCAACCCGCGCTGCCACGGCGGCGCTCGACTCCGGAATGGACGCATTGCTCGGGTCCGCCCCGGTGAGCTGCTCGCGGGGCACCTGGGGTACTTTCACCTGCAGGTCTATGCGATCCAGTAGCGGGCCTGAAATTTTGTCGCGATAGCGATTGATTTTATCCGGAGTACAGCGACAGCGCACGCTCCCCAGGTAGCCACATGGGCAGGGGTTCATGGCTGCAACCAGCATGAAATTAGCGGGATATTCGGTGCTGGTCCGCGCCCGGGCGATCATTATTTTTCCAGATTCCAGTGGTTCGCGCAGCACTTCCAGCACTTTGCGGGAAAACTCCGGCAACTCGTCCAGAAACAGAACGCCTTCGTGGGCGAGCGAGATCTCGCCAGGTTTGGGGACGCTACCACCGCCCACCAGGGCAGCGGCCGAGGCGCTGTGGTGAGGCGCGCGAAAGGGGGGTTCGAAGTAGTTCCCGCGTAAACCCTCACCGGCAACGGAATAAATGCTGGCCACTTCCAGTGCGGTTTTGTCCTCGAGGGATGGCAGTAATCCGGGTATTCGGCTTGCGAGCATGGTTTTACCCGCGCCCGGTGGTCCGGTAAAAAGCAGGTTGTGGGCGCCGGCGGCGGCGATTTCCAATGCCCGCTTGGCCTGGTACTGCCCGATAACGTCCTTCAGGTCGGCGCCGCCTCGGTTCCTGTGGTGAACCCGTAATGGTTCCGGGTCCAGTGTCTCGATGCCCCGCAAATGGGCACACACCTCAAGCAGATGCCCGGCTCCGTAGACCTCCGTTTGCCGGGATAGCGCGCCCTCGCCGGCGTTGGCGGCGGGGAGAATGAGTTTCCGTCTTGCCTCGCCGCAGGCCAGGGCTGTCGGCAATATGGCGTCCACTGGTCGCGTGCTGCCGGAGAGAGCCAACTCGCCGATAAATTCATAATCTGCGAGGGCATCTCCCGGTAACTGTCCAGAAGCGACCAGGATGCCGAGGGCAATGGGCAGATCGAAGCGTCCGCCCTCCTTGGGCAGATCAGCGGGGGCCAGGTTAATCGTGATGCGCCTGGCGGGAAATTCAAAGTGGGAATTAAGCAGGGCACTGCGCACCCTGTCCCGGCTCTCTTTTACCGCGGTCTCCGGCAGGCCAACCATGCTGAGGCTTGGCAAGCCGTTGGAAATATGGACTTCAACCGAAACCTGCGGGGCATGAATACCTGATTGGGCGCGTGTATGGACAACAGCGAGAGTCATGCAGTCTTCCCTGAGTTGCAGTGCTCGTAATCCGCATCTTAGCCCAGGAAGCAGTGGTGTTGATAGCCAGGTGGTTGAGTCTGGGGATTTAATTATCGGCCTGCTGCATGAAAGAGAAACTTTTGCACCATTAGCGGGCAATACCGGCTCTCAGAAGTGTTTACGCACTAAATAAGTGCCTGGCGAAAAAATAAACCTGCCGAAACACGAACTTCAAGAGCTGGCATGCAAACTGCTTAGCAACAACGGTCTGGATCCCAAACTGGAGAACAATATGAAAATGATCACGGCGGTGATTAAACCGTTCAAGCTGGATGACGTACGCGAAGCGCTGGCCAATGTCGGCGTGCAGGGATTGACGGTCACGGAAGTGAAGGGTTTTGGTCGTCAAAAAGGACACACCGAACTTTATCGCGGCGCTGAGTACGTGGTTGATTTCCTACCCAAGGTAAAGGTGGAAGTGGGTGTCAGTAACGCCATGGCCGACAGTGCGGTGGAGGCGATTGTCAATGCGGCACAAACCGGCAAGATCGGCGACGGCAAGATATTCATTGCGGATATTCAGGAGGTGATTCGCATCCGTACCGGTGAAACCGGCGACGACGCCATTTAAGTACTAGCCAACAACGATAGCTGAGGATTTAACTGTGGAAAGCGATATCATTCATATTAAGTACGCATTGGATACGTTTTATTTTCTCGTGTGCGGCGCCCTGGTCATGTGGATGGCCGCCGGATTCACCATGCTCGAAGCGGGGCTGGTGCGCGCCAAAAACACCACCGAAATACTGACCAAAAATGTTGCGCTTTATTCGGTCTCCTGTGTCATGTATCTGATTATGGGATATACCATCATGTATGGTGGTTCCGAAAGCGGGCTTCTCCCCGATTCCTGGTTTGGTAACAGCATTGCCAATGCCAGCCCCGAGGAAGTCCTGGCAGGAGCTGCCGCTGACGCCAGTGATTACACCTATTACTCGGGCGCATCCGACTTTTTCTTTCAGGTGGTCTTTGTTGCGACCGCCATGTCCATCGTCTCGGGTGCGGTGGCCGAGCGTATGAAGTTGTGGGCATTTCTGGCTTTCGCAGTGGTCATGACCGGGGTGATTTACCCAGTTCAGGGCATGTGGAAATGGGGGGGTGGCTTCCTGGATGCCAAAGGCTTCCTCGATTTCGCCGGCTCCGGTGTGGTGCATATGACCGGGGCTGCTGCTGCCCTGGCCGGCGTCCTTCTGCTCGGTGCCCGGAAAGGCAAATATGGCGCCGACGGGTCCGTCAAGGCGATTCCTGGCGCCAACCTGCCACTGGCGGCCCTGGGTATGTTTGTCCTGTGGGTGGGCTGGTTTGGTTTTAATGGTGGTTCCGAGTTAAAGGTCTCTGACATCGGCGAAGCCAATGCCGTGGCTGACATTTTTGTCAATACCAATGCCGCCGCCGCCGCTGGCCTGATTGCCGCCATGGTGGTTGCCAGGCTCATGTTCGGCAAGGCCGATCTGACCATGGCAATCAATGGCGCTCTGGCTGGCCTGGTTGCTATTACCGCTGAACCCCTGACACCTGGACCCATGCTTTCGACCTTGATCGGTGCTATCGGCGGCGTGCTTGTGGTGTTCTCTGTCGTGGCGCTGGACAAGCTGCGTATCGATGATCCGGTGGGTGCAATTTCGGTGCATGGCGTGGTCGGCATCTGGGGTCTGCTCGCGGTCTGTCTCAGTAATGGCGATGCGAAATTGGGTGTTCAGCTGCTGGGAATCGCAGTGATCTTTGCCTGGGTATTCCTCGCGAGTCTGCTGGTCTGGTTTGTCCTAAAGGTTGTCGTGGGTATTCGGGTGAGCGAGGAAGACGAGTACGATGGGGTCGATCTCTCGGAGTGTGGTCTGGAAGCCTATCCGGAGTTTGCTACCGTGAAATAAGCAGCGAAAGTTTGCTTGGGAAGGGGGCGGCCGCCCCCTTTTTTGTTTGCGTCCAATGGGGGCCGAAACCTGAAACCAGTGGATGCAATATGAGGTGGAAAGGTGTATCTTTTTCGGTCGGCGAGGCACAGTGAGGGGGATTCCACGGGCCGGTGCTGAAACCTGGAGGAATAATTAATGAAGTTGATCACCGCAATTATCAAACCATTCAAACTCGACGATGTTCGACAGGCTCTGGCTGACATTGGCGTTCAGGGGGTCACCGTCACTGAGGTCAAAGGGTTCGGCCGACAAAAAGGCCATACGGAACTGTATCGGGGCGCTGAATACGTGGTCGACTTCCTGCCCAAGGTAAAACTCGATATCGCTGTCGCCGAAGATCAGGTGGACAGCGTGGTCGAAGCGGTTACCAAGACCGCCAGCACCGGCAAGATCGGAGACGGCAAAATATTTATCTCCCAGCTCGAAGAAATTATACGCATCCGTACCGGAGAAACTGGCGAGGATGCCGTATAGCGTAATCATTGTCTGATTGAGTCAGGGCGCTTGTGTAAACTGCTCGCTAAAAGTCAGCCGGGAACCACTCATTCTTGTAAAGGTTTGGTTTTCCGCTGGGCTCTTGGGTGAGTGCTATCGTAAATGCTGGCCAGATGCTGAAAATCCAGGTGGGTATAGATTTGCGTGGTCGCCAGATTGGCGTGGCCGAGTAATTCCTGTACCGCGCGCAGATCGCCGCTCGATTCGAGCAGATGGCTGGCGAAGGAATGACGTAGCTGGTGGGGGTTGACGTGCCGGCCGAGTCCGGCCCTCAGACTCAACAGCGATAGCCTGTGCTGGATGGCACGATGACTAATGCGTTTGCCCTGTTGGCTTAGAAAAAGGGCGGTGAGTGACTCCTCCCGGGCTTTCTGGCCGCGGACATCCAACCATTCGCGCAATCGGGATAATGCCGGTTTGCCGACTGGCAGAGTTCGAGTTTTACGACCTTTGCCGGTGACGGTCACCGTCGCTTCCGATATATCCAGATCACCGATATCCAACCGGGCCAACTCCGCTAGTCTTAATCCCGAAGAGTAAAACAATTCCACCATGGCGCGATCCCGACGGGAGAGCCAGTCATCTCCGGCAACGCCCATCAATTGCTCCGCCAGGTCGACATCGAGGACATTTGGCAGTTTGCGGGCGCTGCGGGGAGCGCTGATACCACTGCTGGGATCGGCCACCAGCCACTGCTTGCGGCGGGCGAACCGGAAAAATGCCCTTATGGATGACAGCCAGCGCCGCAGGCTGGTTCCGGAAAGACCGCGCTGATGTAATTGCGCCAGGCATTGGCGAACGTGCAGACTGTCTATCTGGTCGAGGGTGCCCGGCGCCATGGGAGCCAGACAGTCCGCGAAGCGATTGATGTCGCGTTCGTAGGCATCAACGGTATGGGGGGACAGGACCCGCTCGTAGCGCAGGTATTCGACAAAACTGTTCAGTTGTGAGGCGTCGGGTAAGCGCTTTTTGTCGATGGTGGCTTTACGGTCACCCTCGGCGCCGGGCTCGGTATGGGAGTTGGCGTCCGGGTCGTTGGCGCTCAATGGATCAGCTTCGGAGCAACGCGGTTAAGCACTTCGGCGATGTAACTCAGGAACAGAGTGCCCATGCTGCTGCGGTAGCGGTTGGGATCTCTGTTGCCGATCGCCAAAATACCGAATACATGGCCATGACAAAGAGGAACCGCGGCCACCGAGCCGATGGCCTCGGCGTCGCTACCAAACAGAAATTCCAGTTCGTCCTGGCGCAGCACACCACAGATGGCACGGTTAGTACGCAACAGGGTGCCAATGGCATTATGTGCCTCGTCGAGACCTACAACCCGGGCGTGACTGGCTGGAATTCGATCCTGCTCGCCCAACAGAATGAGCCGATAAAATTCAACTTTGAAGTCGGCGCCCAGGCTGTCATAGAGGGCGGTGACCACTGCATTGAGGTTGTGACCTTCGAGAATGCTCAGCACCAGCCGCTTGGTTTTTTCAAATAGTTTGTCATTTTCTCGGGCCGATTCCAGCAGGTTGTGAAGCCGCGCGCGCATTTCCATGTTGCGTTCACGGAGGACACTGATTTGCCTCTCGATTAGAGACACTGCTTCGCCGCTTTCGTGCGGCAGTCGCAGGGTCTCCAGAATATCCGGGTATTGGTCGAAAAAATCGGGATTTTCAGCGAGAAAAGCGGACACGCGGGCAGCGGTCAGCGTTTTACCCGCCCCGGTTTCAGTTCGGCTTTTGTCACTCATATTTTTATTCGCCCGTGGAAAACAGTGGTGGCGGGTCCGGTCATGGTTACCGCCTGGCCCTCCCCTGGCCAGGCTACTTTCAACTGCCCGCCCGTCAGTTGCACACTGATGGGCGAGTCTAGCAGGTCTTGTTGCACCCCTGCTACAACGGCGGCGCATGCGCCGCTGCCACAGGCTTGGGTTTCCCCCGCGCCCCGCTCGAATACGCGCACGGCCAGCTCCGTCCGAGAGCGAATTTCCATAAAGCCGACGTTAACCTTGTCTGGGAAGTCCTCATGACTTTCCAGTATCCGGCCCAATTCCGCTACCGGCGCGCGCGCTATATTATCGACACGTAGTACCACGTGCGGATTGCCAAGCGACAGGGCTGAAGCCTTGTAAGTAATGCCGTCGATGTCAAAAGAATAGAGGGTTTGCCGCTGCTCCCGCTGCAAGGGAATGGCGGCGGGTTCAAAGCGGGGGACGCCCATAACTACGGAAATGTTGTTGTCGTCCTCGTAACGCAGATCCATGATGCCGGCCTTGGTCTCAACTCGGATCATTTTTTTGCCGGTCAGTTTCTGATCATGAACAAATTTCGCGAAGCAACGCGCGCCATTTCCGCATTGGGCCACTTCGCTGCCATCAGCATTAAAAATCCGGTATTGGAAATCAACGTGGGCAGTGGTCGGCGGTTCGACCAGTAATATCTGATCACAGCCGATGCCCAGGTGGCGATCGGCCAGTTTCCGGGCCAGCACGGGTGACATGGATATACCCTGGGAAACGCCGTCGAAAACCACAAAGTCGTTTCCCAGGCCATGCATTTTTGTAAAACGGACGGTTTTCATTGGTTCAGGGGCAAAGTGTGTTCCGCGCGTATCAAGTCGTCCAGGGTTTCCCGTTGCCGGACCACGTGGACGTTTTCACGGTCCACCATAATTTCAGCGGCCCGGGGTCGGGAATTGTAATTTGAACTCATGGTGAAACCGTAGGCGCCAGCCCCGTGGATACAGAGGAGGTTGCCGCTAGTAATGGCAAGCTCACGAGCTCTGCCGAGAAAATCTCCGGTTTCGCAGATCGGGCCGACCACGTCGTAGATGTCCGGGACCGCGCTGGTACTGTGTGCGACTTCGATATTAAGCCAGGCGTCGTAGAGGGCCGGACGAATCATGTCATTCATGGCGGCATCGACCACCGCGAATTTTTTATCGCCGTTTTGCTTGATGTATTCGACACGCGTCAGCAGGACTCCGGCATTGGCGCAAATCGAGCGCCCGGGTTCCAGAATCAGTGTCAGATCGCGGTCTTCGAGGCGCTCGCGAATGGCGGCAATATAGTCGGCAATGGCCGGTGGGGTTTCGTTCCGGTAGCGAACGCCCAGGCCGCCACCCAGGTCCAGATGTTTGACTGCCATACCCATTCCGGCCAGCTGGTCGATCAGGGCCAGCGCGCGATCGAGGGCGTCGATAAAGGGGGATAACTCGGTGAGTTGAGAGCCGATATGGCAGTCGACACCCTTGACGATCAAATGGTCTGACGCGTCGGCACGCTGGTAGGCAGCGAGCGCCGCATCGATGGAAATGCCGAATTTGTTTTCCTTCATGCCGGTGGAAATATAGGGGTGAGTCTGGGCGTCGACATCCGGGTTCACGCGCAGGGATATGGGTGCTCGCACACCCAGTTTTTTGGCAATGGCCTCTATGCGATCCAGCTCGGGCGTGGATTCGACATTGAAACAGAGTATGCCTTCGGTGAGCGCGTACTCGATTTCATCGCTACTTTTGCCGACCCCCGAAAACACGGTTTTTTCCGCCTTGCCGCCGGCTCTGAGCACCCGTAGCAGCTCGCCACCGGAGACAATGTCAAAGCCGGCCCCCAGGCGGGCGAGGACGTTGAGTACGCCCAGGTTGGAGTTAGCCTTGACTGCGTAGCACACCAGGTGGGGAATAGCGGCCAGGGCATGTTCATAGGCCATGAAGTTATCGCTCAAGGCCGCTTTCGAGTAGACATAGCAGGGCGTACCGAAACGTCCGGCGATATCGGTAAGCTTAACCAGTTCGGCACGGAGTTCGCCGTTTTTTCGAGTGAAGTGGCTCAAGATGGGCGGTTTCGACGAGACTTTAAATTAGTAGCGTCTATTCAGATTACTGGTGATATCAGCCTGTTATTCAGCGCCGTTATCCTGTTCGGTCGATGCCGGTGCCTGTTCAAGCGGTGCTCCCTGTTGTTCAACCGGCGGCGGGGGCAGGTATAAGGGTCCCTTGTTACCACAGCCACTGAGTGCGAAACCGGCGAGGCCGCACAAAGGCAGCAGCAGTAGGAGCGCGGTGGATCGGACGGCGGCCGTACTAATCATGATTGTTACCCTGATGAAATCAGTCGCGCAGTATACCGGGCCCGGGCTGATGCGCTCAATAAACAGCCTGCCGCGGGCGTGGTTTCTGGCGATTATCGCGCCAGCTTTTGCTTCGCTGCCGCAATGGCCCGGCGAACCTGCTCCGGCGCGGTGCCGCCGATGTGAGCGCGCGCGTTCACCGAGCCCTCAAGGGTCAGGACCTCGTAGACATCGTCGGCGATTTTATTGCTGAATTGCCGTAGCTCCGCCAGTGAAAGTTCCGCCAGATCCTTGTTTTGCTGAATACCGTAGGCGACGGTCTTGCCCACGACCTCGTGGGAGTCGCGAAAGGGCAGGCCCCGGTTGACCAGATAATCGGCCAGGTCGGTGGCTGTCGCGTAACCGCGGCTGGCGGCAAGGGACATATTGTCAGCCTTTACCTGGAGGGCGGGAATCATATCGGCAAAAGCCCGCAGGCAGTCGCGCACGGTGTCAACCGCGTCGAACAGGGGTTCCTTGTCTTCCTGATTGTCCTTGTTATAGGCCAGAGGCTGGCTTTTCATCAGCGTCAGCAGGCTCATGAGATGGCCGTAGACGCGCCCGCTTTTGCCGCGCACCAGTTCCGGCACGTCCGGGTTTTTCTTCTGTGGCATGATCGAGGAACCAGTGCAAAAGCGATCCGGCAGTGCGATGAAGTCAAATTGCGCGGAAGTCCACATCACCAGCTCTTCCGACGCGCGTGACAAATGTGTCATGAGCAGGCTGGCAAATGCGCAAAATTCGATCGCGAAATCCCTGTCGCTGACCGAATCCAGGGAGTTGTTGGTCGGCTGATCAAAACCGAGCAAGTGCGCGGTCATTTCGCGGTCGATGGGGAATGTCGTGCCAGCCAGTGCGGCCGCGCCCAGGGGAGACTGATTCAAACGCTTGCGGCAATCCAGCAGGCGTCCCCGGTCCCGTTCGAGCATTTCATACCACGCCATCAAGTGGTGACCGAAGGTGACGGGTTGCGCGGTTTGCAAATGCGTGAAGCCGGGCATGATGGTGGCCGCTTCGCGTTCGGCTATTTCCAGAAGACCGCGTTGTAAACGCACGAGCTCTGCCTGAATGACATCAATTTGATCGCGTAGCCAAAGTCTTATATCCGTCGCCACCTGGTCGTTGCGGGAGCGGCCGGTGTGGAGTTTTTTACCGGCATCGCCAATTTTTTCCGTCAGTGTCGCTTCGATGTTCATATGCACGTCTTCGAGTGCGACGGACCACTCGAATTGACCGGCTTCAATGTCTGCCTGAATAGCGGCGAGCCCAGACTTGATCTGCTCGTGCTCGTCCCCGGACAACAGGCCCACGGCCATGAGCATGTGGGCATGGACCAGCGAGCCTTTGATGTCATGCGCGTATAAACGTGAATCAAAACTCGCTGACGCTGTGAAGCGGCTAACAAATTCGTTTGTTGCTTCGTTGAATCTGCCACCCCATACCTTGCTAGGGGGTTTGTTTCCGCTCATCATCACCTCGTTGCTTGAGTACCGGTATCGTCCGAAGGCTTGGTAGAATGCTGACTGCTGGCATTAGTATAACGGAATCGTTTGGTGAGGAGACTCGAAAGCCGGGTGCCACGGGCGTGATGGTGGACTGGAAAAAGCAGCTTTTGGCGGAACACGAATCCTTCCCGCGAGAGGAAGACGACAATTTTCTGCCCGACTTTTACCACGGACAGGGCCTCGGTGATTTGCTGTTGTTTTCGTTCGGCTTGGCCGTGACGTTGGTGTTGGCCCAAACGGGGGTCGGAGGATTCGACCTGGGGCTGTTCAGCCTCGAATTTTTGTTGATTGTCGGTATTTCGCTGGCGAGTGCCCTGGCGTTGTCGTTATGCGAGCCCTTCCTCAGCGGTGCTTATTGGATTCGAAGTACGATCCTGGCGGCAATGATTGTCCTGCTAATCGTGGCGATGAGCGGCCTGCTCGCTCAACAGGCGCTGGTGTTTGCCATGTTGAAAGATCAGATTGATCTGGTGGCTGTGCTGGATATGGTGGTTTTGGCGGTCTTGCCCGTTGCTATTTCCCTGCGTTATTTTTCTGTCAAACAGATGATGTACGCTCAGAGAAGCGCGGTCAGGGAAGCGGGTATTCAGGCGCATCAGGCCAGTATAAGACCGCATTTTCTATACAATGCGCTGAATGTTATTGCGAGTCTTATCGGTTCGAATCCGGAAAAAGCGGAACGCGCGGTGGAGGATCTGTCGGAGTTGTTTCGCGATGTCATGACCGGCTCTCCCTCCCTCATCCCAATGCGCGAGGAACTGTCTCTTTGCCGCCGTTATATCGCGCTTGAAAAACTGCGACTGGAGGGGCGTCTGGCGGTTGAATGGCTAATCGGTGATTACGGGGAAGATGTAAAAATTCCCAGTCTTACCCTGCAGCCGGTACTGGAAAACGCCGTCTATCACGGGATTCAGTTGCTCCCCGGGGGAGGCAAGATAGAAGTGAGAATCCGCAGGGATGGAGATACGGTACACATCGACGTGCAAAACCCTCGAAACCCGCGGTTGCAGCACAATAAGGGCCACAAATTGGCCATTAACAATATACGCTACCGTCTTCGGGCGCACTTCGGTCCATCGGCCGGCGTCGAATCAGAGGTGACGGAGAGCAACTACACCACTCATATCAGTTTCCCGGTGAGGGCCTACAGACTGTGAACATTCTAATTGTTGACGACGAACCCCTGGCCCGCGAACGGCTGGCACGCATGATCAAAATGCAGGGCGATATGCGGATCGTGGGTGAGGCCGGCGATGGCCAGGAAGCGATTCGCATGGCTGAAAAATCCCAGCCCGACGTGGTCTTTATGGACGTCCGGATGCCGGGGATGGACGGCCTGGCGGCGGCACATCATCTGGCTGAACTTGATCCGCCGCCGGCGGTAGTTTTTTGCACGGCCTACGGCGACTATGCCGTGGATGCGTTTTCCTCCCACGCCACCGGCTATCTATTGAAGCCGGTCAAACAGTCCGATCTGGAACAGGCACTGAACCAGTCGCGCCGGGTAAATAAAGCGCAGCTGGCGGAGCTGCAACAGCATCCGGCTTTGGCCTCGGGTGTGCGCACCCATATCGCGGCGAAAAATCGTCGCGGACTGACTCTCATCGCCATAAACGAAATCAGACTCTTCCAGGCCGATCATAAATACGTCACCGCCTATGGCATTGACGGTGTTGAAGCGTTGCTCGACGAAACTCTCAAGGATCTCGAAGATGAGTTTGATGGCCGTTTTGTACGGGTGCATCGAAATGCTCTGGTCTCCCTGCGGCACATAGAGGCTCTCCGGAAGGATGTCGAGGGACAGTCATTTATACGCCTGCAAGGACTGGACATTACGCCACAGGTGAGTCGTCGGCATTTGAGTTCAGTACGTAAACTGATTGAGCAGCTCTAGTCCGCCAACAGGCAATTTCATCTCGCGTATCGGGTACCGGTTTTCATCTCAATTAAGCTTCCCATCCCTGGGGCGGCTGGCATTTTCCAACAACCTCGCGGGCGAGCTGGTATCATCTCCATGAGCCCGTTTTAATACCGGGAACCGAGTCCGGCAAACTCCTCTGCAAGGTGCTCGGAAAGCGCGTTTCTCCACGTGGAACCACATCGATGAAGCAACCCTTTAGCTCAGAGGTGCTGCGTATCGCCAGTCGCAACAGCCCCCTGGCAATGTGGCAGGCAAATTATGTCAAGCGAGCCCTTGAACGGGTCCATCCGCGACTTGAGGTATCGATCCTCGGATTTACCACCCATGGTGATCGTCTTCTTGACCGGTCGCTGTCCAAGGTGGGCGGTAAGGGCCTGTTCGTTAAGGAGCTTGAGACAGCCTTGCTCGAAGGCCGTGCGGATATTGCCGTGCATTCGATGAAGGACGTACCGATGGTTCTGCCCGACGGCCTGGTGCTGCCGGTATTATGTCCGCGGGAGGACCCACGTGATGCGCTGGTTTCTCCGGGGTTTGCCGATTTGGCGAACTTGCCGGCGGGTGCGCGGGTTGGGACTTCCAGTTTGCGGCGCCAATGCCAGTTGCGCGCACAATTTCCCCACCTCGAAATCAGGGAGTTGCGAGGTAACGTTAATACGCGACTCGCGAAGCTGGATGAGGGACAGTACGAAGCCATAGTGCTCGCCACCGCGGGTCTTTTGAGGCTGGAAATGGCGGCGCGCGTCCGGCAAAGAATTCCCGTGGAGTTATTGTTGCCCGCAGCCGGGCAGGGAGTGGTTGGTATTGAATGCCGCGCGGACGATCAACGTGCACTGGCGTTTATCAAAGTCCTTCACGACCGGGTAAGCGGCGCGGTGGTTGCCGCGGAGCGAGCGGTCAACCGACGTTTGCAGGGGGGGTGCCAGGTGCCGGTAGCCAGTTACGCGGAACTCGATGGCAGCGAGCTTTATCTGCGCGCTCTGGTTGGCAGCGTCGACGGAAAATCAATGATTGGCGGTGAACTGCGTGGCCCGGCGGAAGAAGCCGAGAGCCTTGGTTTTCGCCTGGCGGATCAATTATTGGCGGCCGGGGCCGAGGCAGTGCTGGCACGGTTTTTCCGCGATCAAGGCGACGACAAGTCTTTATAATCCGACTCTCATGAATAAGCTCGCTGGTCTCGAAGTGCTGGTGCTGCGGGCGCCGCGAACAGATGATCCGCTTCCCGCTAGATTGACGGACCAGGGCGCGAAAGTACATCGCTTGCCGGTACAAAAAATCTCAATATTGTCGGAGCCTAGGTGGCTGGCGGCAGGGTCCGCCCTGGCAAGACCAGGCAGGGGCAATTATCACAAGGCAATATTTATCAGCGCACGAGCCGCTTCGCTGGCGTTGTCCTCGCCTGGTATCACCCGGGAGGTTCTGAACACGGTTGACCAGTTTTTCGCCATTGGGCCGACCACCGCTTCGGTATTGGAGGCTCGGGATTTCGCCGTTAGTTATCCAGTCAATGGCTGGAACAGTGAAACACTACTGGCGCTTCCTCGGTTACAGCAGGTGGGTGGGGAACGCATTGTCATTTTTCGCGGAAAGGGCGGGCGGGAGGCCCTGGGGCGGGTGTTATGCGAGCGGGGCGCTACCGTGGATTACTGCGAGCTATACGAACGCCAGACGGATAACAGTAGCCGTGGGAATATCCTCGCCCTGATCACTTCCGGTGTCCGGGTCGTGCTCATCGCCCATAGTGCTGAAGTGCTAGGGGATCTGCTTGTCGTGCTTGGGCCCGACTATCATCAGCAAGTACTTGACACCGCCTTGGTGGTACCAGGCGAGCGACTGGCAAAACGAGCCAGGTCACTGGGGTTTAATCAGCTTATTGTGGCGGAAAGCGCATTGGCCGGGGCGCTAGAGCGGGCATTGGTAGACTGGTACACTCCCGGCTGACCAAACCCCGCGGATAGGTAACTCGCTTACGCTTAGTAGCGGGCGGTGGCCGCGCAGTATCTAACTGTCAGGAATGTGACGTGGACAATAAACCGGAAACCGAGGAAGCCGCGGATCAGGCGGCAGGGCAGGCCACAACCGCGCCCGCGGTAGACGCCAGTAATAAAGACAATGCTGCTAATGGCGGCGAATTGAACGACACTGGTAACACAGCAACGGTCCCGGGTAATAAAAGTGCGGGGCGGGGCTGGCGCTGGTTGACGCTGTTGTTGCTGGTTTTGATTTTGGTCGGCTTGGTGGCTGGCGGATGGCATGGGTATCAATTTCAGCAGCGCTTGCAACAGGCAGGTCTGAAAAACGCCGAGGCGCTCACCCGCATGGAAGCGCTCGATGAACAGCTGGCGCTTGAGCGTGCCGAGCGAGTCAAACTCGAAGGTCAGTTACTCGCTGACATTAGTGACACCAGGGAGGCACTGCAGGCCCAGGCTCGGGAAATAGCCAGCCTTTCGGCTTTGGATCGTGAACAGTGGCTGCTCGCGGAGCTGGAATACCTGGTCCGACTCGCCAACCAGCGCTTGCTGACCGAGAACAGGCCCCAGGGCGCGCTCGCGCTGCTGATTGCCGCCGATGAACTGCTCGGATCCCTGGATTCGGTCGAGACGCTGGCAGTGCGCGAAGTATTAGCCAAGGACATCAGTGCCCTGAAGATGGAAAAAGTCGTTGATCGGGAGGGTATTTATGCTCGGCTCGGCGCTTTGTCTTCAGCCATGCTGGCGTTGCCGGCGGTCCCATCGACCAGTCTGCGCGAACTGACGGGCGGTGAGTCAGTGGTGAAACCAGCGACAGACGAGCGTCGCGCTGGCGAAGAAGCAAACATGGCCTGGTATGAGCACCTCTGGAACAATGCCAAAGAGACCTTGTCGGGTTTTGTTCGCAACCACTTCCACGTCCGATACCGTGACATACCGGTCGAGCCGTTGGTTTCCGGTCAGCAGGAGCAATGGCTTCGACATGACCTGGCGATTAATCTGAGCAATGCCCAGCAGGCCTTACTGCGCGGTGAACAGGGTATCTATGACACCAGCCTTGCAGTGGTGGCGGGGCACCTGCGTCAATATTTCAAGGGCGCGGCGCGGACTCCAACCCTGCTCGAGGAAATTACTTCACTACAGCGTGAGAGTGTTGTTCAGTCGTTGCCGGATATCACGGCATCGAGTGAAGCGCTGAAACAACTGAGGGCCAGGAAAACCGCCGCGGCGCCTACTGGAAGGCACCCATGAAGCGTCTCTTTTTTTTCCTGGTGCTGCTCGCGTTGGTGGGTGGACTCGTATTTTGGCTAGTACAAAATAACGACGGCAACGTCCTGATTTCCACGCGCGACTACGTGGTGCAGTTCAGTCTATGGACCGCGCTGATTACGCTGGTTGTCGCGTTACTCGGTTTGCGACTCATTTATGGTTTGCTGAAAGCACTACTGGCACCCGGTGTAAGGATATTTGCCGGCAGAAACGAGCGCCGCCAGGCACGCCGGTGGAAAACCTACAATAACGGCCTGTTGGCATTGGCCGAAGGGCGCTGGAATATTGCCCGTCGCGACCTGCTGCAAGTGGCTGACAAGCTCGATCCCAGTAGTGGCGTGATCGGCCACCTGGCCGCGGCCGGCGCGGCCGCGGAAAAGGGTGACGTGGAGGCCGCGCTGGCGACGCTGGATAAACTCGAAGCGGATATGGGGGGGGAGGAACTAGCGATTGGTATCATGCGCATACGGATTCTGATGGCGAATGATCGGTACCCGGAGGCATTGACCCAACTCCTTCGTCTGCATCAACACTACAATCATCATCCATTGATCCTGAAGTCATTGAGCCTGATTTATCGCGAGACAAAGGACTGGGACAAGCTGGAAAAGTTGTTGCCAGATCTGGAGCGTTACAACGTTATTGATAAAAACGAAGCCTATGAAATCGGCGTATTGGTGCGCCGCTCGCAGATAGATACCCTGCGTCGCGGCAAGGCGACGCCCGCGGAAAAACTGAACCACCTGGAGCGGCTCTGGGGCCGAACCGCACAGCCCGCAAAAACCGAGCCTGGCTTAGTGGAGACCTATGTTCGGGCGCTGGCTGAATTTGGGGAGGAAGCCAGCGCTATTAATTTTCTGCGCAAGGCTATCAACAAAAACTGGGACGATAATCTCGCGCTTCTATACGCTGATCTGGTGGCTGCCGATCCCGTCAAGCAGTTGACCGTTGCCGAGGGATGGCTACGTGCGCAGCCGAAAAACCCCACGTTGCTGCTGGCGTTGGGGCGTCTGTGTAAGCGGAACAAATTGTGGGGCAAGGGGCGCGACTATCTGGAGGCTTCCCTCAATATTGAGAATAATCCTCAAACCTGTGCTGAACTGGCGGAGGTTATGGAGCAATTGGGCGAGAAGGATAAAAGCACAC
>JBECKV010000120.1:0-4702 GCA_040235495.1 Porticoccaceae bacterium | reverse complement strand
TGGCACCAGCTCTTCCAGTGTGACCATTTCCAGCGCGTGCTGCTTGGGTGAAGGGGCTCGGAGCATCAGGGTTGCCTGTTGAAAGCGACACCCTATTAAACAAAAGCCCCCGCCTTTAGGCTAGGGGGTTCGTCAGCAGTCTGAGCACCCGCAAGGGTGCTTTTTTTTGCCTGCGATTTACCTTTAGAGGTCGATCATATAGAGGTCGATCATACGGTGTTTGTGGTGACATCGGCGGGTCCGGCTGTGCACAATGGGCGGATGGATAACTACAGGGGAAACTTATGAATCGATTTACCGCTATTCACGGGGAAGATGCCGGTACGCCAGAGCTGGGCGAGGGCTGGCAGTGTCATCATGTGACTCCGCCCAGCGCCTTGTTCGGCGCCAATGGCATCCAGTTTGGCACCGATGGCCGGCTCTACGTGGCCCAGGCCATGGGCAATCAGGTGACGGCCATAGATACACATACCGGGGAACATGAGGTGATCTCCCCGAACGGCGGACCCATTATTGGCCCGGATGACGTGGCTTTCGACCGCGCTGGCAATATGTACTCGACCGAGGTGATGAGCGAGCGAGTCAGTATGCGCACGCCCGATGGCAAGGTGACTATCGTCGCTGACGGTTTGCCTTCCGCCAACGGCGTGACGGTTTTTAATGAACGCCTGTTTATCGATGAGCACCGCCCGGGTGGAGGTCTGTATGAGCTTTACCCCCACGACGCGCGACCGCCACGACGGATTGCCGAGAATTTATCCGGACCCAATGCGCTTGCCGGCGGCCCGGATGGCAAGTTGTATTTCCCACTGGTCCCCGAGGGGGAAATATGGCGCGCCGACCCGGAAAGCGGGGCGCTGGAAAAAGTCACTGAAGGCTTGTTTCATCCCACGGCAGCCAAATTCACGCCCGCCGGGGAATTGGTTTCGCCCCAGGCGGGCAATGGCGAGGTGGTGAAAATAGATACCAAAACCGGCGCGCAAACGGTCATTGCAAAGGTCCGGCCTGGCATTGATAACCTCGCCTTTGATGCCGATGGCCGCCTCTATCTCAGCCACTTCGTCGATGGCGGCGTGGCCGAGGTCAGCATGGATGGTAGCAGCGCCGAACGCGTCCTGGCGGAGCCGGGTTGGGTCGGTCCCTGGGGTATTGCGGCGGACGTTTCCGGCACCTGTTTTATCGTCGATTGCCTGAGTTTGGCTCGACTCGAGCCTTCCGGGAAGCGCTCGGCGGTCGGCAGCCCCCTGGACAAATCCGCGCCCCGCTTTGTGCGCGCGGTGGCGGCCGGGCAGCCCGGTGAATTTCTCATGACCACGGCGCGGGGTGATGTTATCCGCTATCAATTCGCCAGCCAGCGGTCGGAAATGCTGGCGGCCAAGCAGGGCCAGCTGCGTGGCCTGTCCCTGGGCGACGATGGTCTGATCTACGTGGTCAAGGACGACAACGGCTCGGTTTTTACTGTCGACGCCGCGGGCGGCATGACTACGCTGGTGGCGGGCTTGAATGCACCCAAGGATGTTTGTGTACACGCTGGCGTTTGTTATGTTTCCGAAACCGGCGCCGGCCGGGTGGTCGCCGTTACCGGTGCGGGCGCTGTTACCCCGGTGCTTGAAGGCCTGGATGATCCTCGTGGGCTGGCGGTGATTGGCGATGAGCTGTTTGTGCTGGATCGTGCCGGTCGCAAGCTGTGGTCGGTAAATCTGGCTGGTGGCCATAACGCCGAGCTCGTGGCCAGCCATTTACCGACGGGCGCGGATTGTCCCCTGGATCTGGCCGGTGGCCTATGCCGGGATTATGACGGTAATCTGCTGATGGCCGCGGATGGCGAGGGCAGCGTATTGAAGTTTAGCCGCGCCTGACTCATGGGCCGGGATTGCCTGCTGACGTGGCCCGAGGCGGGGCAACAGGAAAAATAGCCTTGCTGGCATTTACCGCCCCCCCCTCCTGGCCAACAGTCAACGGGCCGCCAGGGACTGGACATGTTCCGGCAGCGCTTCCGCTTTCAGTACCCCTTCAGCGTGCAGACTGTCCAGTTCAGCGTCATTCAGGCCGACAATGCCGCCAAACACTTCCCGGTTGAACTCACCCAGGTAGGGTGCCTGGAGATCGAGCTTTTCCGGAAACTCGGAAAAGCGCAGCGGCACACCCGGGATTTGCAGGTTGCCATAGCCGCGGTCGCTGATGGTGCGGATGACCTCCCGCTCAATCAGGTGCGGATGTTCCATGGCTTCGGGCACGCTCAGTACCGGGGCGACGGGGATGTGGAGGTCCTCGAGCAGTCTCAGGGCTTCGTCCCGCTGGTAGTTGCCGAGCCAGTCTTCAATGATTTTTACCAATTCGTCCTTGCGTTCGACCCGCTTCATATTGGTGTCAAAGTCCGGGCTGTCCGCCAGATCGTCCCGGCCCATGGCCTGACACAACAGGCCCCATTGGCGGGCCATGACGACCATGAACAGGTAACCGTCCCGACATCGGAACAGACCCAGGGGCGCTGCCGCGTAGTGGTGGTGACCACTGCGTTGCGGCTTTATTTTGCCGCCGCTGCCGGAGTAGGCCTGGACATTGATTTCGTGGCTGTGGAAATAGGAATCGAGCAGGGAAATATCGATGTACTGACCCTTGCCGGTTTTGTGGTGGTAGAGCAGGGCGCCGTTGATCGCAGCCAGGGCGTGAACCCCGGCGCTGACATCGCCAATCCCGAGCATGGGGAAATAGGGGGGCTGATCCGGGTCGCCGATCATATCCATGACGCCGGACACGGCCATGGCGATATAGTCAAAGCCCGGCAGGGACGATAGCGGCCCCGTTTGGCCAAAAGCGGAAATCGAGCACATGATGATGTCCGGTTTGATTTCCTTGACCACGTCATAGCCCAGACCCAGGCGACCAATAGCGCCGGGGGCGAAATTTTCCAGCAGAATATCGCATTCCCTGACCAGCTCCTTGATGATTTCCAGACCCCGGGGCTTGCGGATATCGACGCAAATGCTTTTCTTGCCCCGGCTCTGCTGGATGTAATAGCCGCTGCGATTATTGCGCCGGTGGGGCAGCAGGCGCACCGGATCACCGGCGGGCGCCAATTCCACTTTGATGACTTCAGCGCCCATTTCCGCCGCCAGCCGGGACGTGGTGGGGCCGGCCAGATACTGGGTGAAATCGAGGATGCGATAGCCATCGAGAATATGGGTCGGGGTCATAATTCAAGCTCCGGCAGGGAATGGGGGGCGGGCAGATATCTCGCCCCGATCCCGAATCAGTAAGTGGGTTAAAGCGCGTCAGACGCTCTTTTCAAACAAAATCTTGTCGGCCTTGAGCCGAGCGATCCGCTCCGGAGAGTAGGCCAGCAGGGAGGACAGTATTTCCTCGTTATGTTCACCCAGTCGCGGCGCCACCATACTCTCATCAACTTCATATTTGGAAAAGCGCAGCGGCATGCCCGGAATCTGGAACTCGCCCATGATCGGATCATTAATGGTGCGAATGGTTTTACGCTCGATCATGTGAGGGTGTTCCATGGCCTGGGGCACGGTCAGGATCGGCGCGCAGGGCACCCGCGCTGCTTCCAGCTTGGCCAGGGCCGCTGCGTCGCTATCCTGTTTTTGCAGCCAGTCCTCGATCGCCAGAATCATTTCCGGCAGGTTTTTCACCCGTGCGTCGTTGTCCTTGAAGCGCGGGTCGTCGATCAGGTCTTCGCGCTCCATGGTGCGGCACAGTACCGGCCATTGATGGAGGAGGGCCAGAATCACCAGATGGGCGTCTTTGGATTTGAAAATGCCCGTGGGGGCGACGGCGTTATGGTGGGAGCCGTTGCGGGTCGGCACGAAGGCGCCCTTGCTGGCGGAATAGGCCTGAATGCTCACTTCGTGGTGGTGAATGTAGGTGTCCAGTAGGGAAATGTCGAGGTGTTGTCCGCCATTGCCATTGCGCTCCCGATCCAGCAGGGCGTAGCCGATAGCAGTCGCTGCGTGCACGCCAGTACCGACATCACCAAAGGCGAGCATGGGCAGGGAGGGCGGCGAGTCTTTCTCGCCGATCAGATCGGTCACTGCCGCGTAGGCCTGGGCGATGTAGTCGAAGCCGGGGTAGGCGGCCAGGGGGCCTGCCTGGCCGAACGCGGAGATGGAGCACATGATGATATCGGGGTTCAGCGCTTTCACCACGTCGTAGCCCAGACCCAAGCGCCCGACCACACCCGGAGCGAAATTCTCGATAAAGATATCCGCGTCCTTAATCAGATCCTTGATGATATTCAGTCCCGCCTCGGTTTTGGGATCGACGCAGATGCTTTTCTTGCCACGATTCTGCTGGATGAAATAAGCGCTGCGGATGTCCTGGGTGCCGGGCACGGTCATGGCGGCGGGAAAGCTGCGCACCGGATCTCCGTGAGGGCCAATTTCCACCTTGATCACTTCGGCGCCCAGCTGGGACATCAGGTTGGTGGCGGCGGGGCCGGCCAGGTATTGGGTGATGTCGACGATGCGGTAGCCATCCAGTACATGTTTATGGGTCATGGTTTGTTCTCTAATATTTTGAATTGATGGTCGCTTATTTCTTTAAATGAGCGCATCTGCAATTGCGAGCCTCTGCCGTGTTGGTAAGGTTGCTGTTTCTTTCCGGCATTGAAATCTCCCAGCTCGATTCGGACTAACTGTCACCAGTGACAATAACGCCCGCCGTTGCCAGGGCATCGATTTGCTCATCG
>JBECKV010000116.1:0-4562 GCA_040235495.1 Porticoccaceae bacterium | reverse complement strand
ACGGCGCGATCATTCCCAACGCCGATCCCAATGGCGTCAGGGCATTCGCGGACCTGACTGCGGCGGATTGCCCCTGATTAAGGGTGGTCCCCGTTTTAAAGGCCGGTCACTGACCGGCCTTTTTTTTTTGCGCGGTTTTTTTAATAGCTCTTTTACATAGCTTTTTACATAGCCTTTTTTTACGCAGCGTTTTTTGGTCGGGCTTATTTGGCGCGCCTCCACGCGATAGCGGCGTTGCCGTTTCAACCAACGTCCCGTTTCGAGACAGGGCTTGTCGAATTGATGACCTTGCCAGCGTCGAGGATAGTGAAATGGCAGGGCGGAGGTGACCGGGTCCAGGGAGTTTGCGCGAGTGCGGGACCGCCGGGTCCGGTTCGAAGTGGCCACGCGAACGTGGACTAAGGTGATAGTTCGATGTTTATCAGCTGTAGATGTGCCGGCAGGTCGCGAGGCCCGCCTTTAATGGCGAGGGGTTTTGGGCAGGTTGTGGCGTCCACAACCAGGTCTTCCCGCGGGGGAGTAAGCAGTGGTGGTAGCTTGAATTCTTTTTCACACATATCGCGAGAAAAAGTGACCCGCTGATGGCGGGAGCTGGCATCAACCAAAGTAATGGCGCCGCTTAAGGAACAGTCGGCAGCGCGGGGGGTACAGCCCCGGATTTCTTCGGGCGTGTCGGTGTCCACTTCCATCCTGATTTGCGGCTGAATCTCGAAAGCGCCGATGTCGGTAATACCCAGCGCGTAGCGCGGGTCGCCATTGCCACGCTGATCCCACTCCAGCGGCTTGTCAAACTCGTCAACCGCGGCGTGGTTGTCTCCCCAATTGAGGGCCATGGAGTCGGTTGGCGTGGACAGGGTTTGCACCGGGCCGTTGTAGTAATTGAGTCCCGAAAACCTTATGTTTTCCGAGGCAAAGACCTCGCCGCATTGAAAGCTGGTGTTGATGATGTTTTGCCTGGCGGTGGTGATGGCGACTTCAGAGTGACAGTCCGTTTCGCCCCGATTGCCCGATATCAGCGAGTTATCGATGCGCAACCGGCTGGCGTTATAAATACCGGCGCCCCTGGCCGCCAGATTGTCCGCAAAGGTGTTGTTGGTGAGTCGATTGTACCCCCCGGAAAAAAAGACCCCGCCGCCTTTTTCGTGGGCTTCATTCTGGAAAAACGTACAGTTGTAAATGATGGCTCGTTTGCCGGATGAATGGATGGCGCCGCCCACGGAGTCCGCCTTGTTTAGATAAAAAGTTGATCCTTCGACCACCAGCTCACCCTTATTGAGGATCGCGGCTCCCTGTGGGGCGCGACCATTGGTCAACGTCAGGTGTTTGATTTTTACCTTGCTGGGCCGGGCGATCTCGAATAGCTGGTGCCGATGCTGGCCGTCGATGGTGATTCCGCTCGCTTTCCACAGCATGTCCTCGATATAGCCGTCGATAAGCAAGTTGTCGGTAATGGCGGGTAAACTGCTTTCCAGGTGAATCGTCTGGGGTTTTTTATAGAGTTCGTTATCGCTCTCGAAAACGATTTTGTCAGTGCCGGGCGACTGGTTGGCTTTGGCGATGGCTTCGCGCAGGGTGCCAGTGCCACTGTCGAGTACAGAAGATACCGCGAAAGTGTGTTGAATTTCCCCCAGGTCCCAGGGCGGTAATTGTGGGAGTTGTAGAGAACCTTGTTCGGGAGAAGGCTGGATTTGGCACCCGACCAGGCTGATCGCACAAAGAGTAAAAATCAGTGTTTTCTTGCTCATTGAAACTCCTGTCAGGCTCTTCCTGTGATGCCTCTTCCAGTTATGCCCATTCCTGTGATGCTTCCGTCGTCAGCGCATTCCCGTAACGGCATTCCCGTGGGAGCCTTGTCGCGCTGGCCGCGCTTGTATCACTACCCCCGGCCGGCTCGCGCGGCCGGGCGAAAAAAAGCGGCGGATGGTACCACCGATTTCCGCCGAATTCCGATGACTGTGTCACCTTTTTGCATAAACGGTCCAATTTTTACGCTGATTGGTCACTCGCTTTGTTTTTCCTTAAAAAACAATCGGCTAAAATAGGCGGCCCGGCCTTGGGGTGGCTGCGCATGCAACCTGCCGTGCGGCTTGTCTCTCCGGCCCGGGGCACGATGCTTGGCCGGTGCGAATAATAGAATACCAAGAGGGAAGATGTCTCATGAAAGAGTTAACGTTCAGAGCTGGGCAACTGCTATTCAGCGCTTTGGTGCTGATCTCGGCGACCTCCTGCACCAGCACCGCCGATACCCGGCAGTCAGGTACGACAGTGGCCGCGGATGTCGGTGCCGCTCCGGCCCCTACCGGGGCGCCGACCGGGCTCGAACAGTCCGCGCCCCTGTCCCTGCAGCTGGAAGGAAATGAACCTTCCACGGATGTCCCGCTCAGGGAGATCTATAAGGGCTCCGGGTCATTCGTGAACCCTTCCAGTCGTGCCGCCGGCGGTGCCGCCGCGGAAGGTGATGTCACCCTGAACTTCCAGGATTCACCCATCGCCGAGGTGGTCAAAACCATCATTGGCGATATCCTCGGGGAAAACTACGTCATCGGCGAGGGCGTCGGCGGCGTGGTGTCGATGCGCACCACCCGGGCCATCCCGCGAGACTCCCTGATTTCCGTGCTTGACAACCTGCTGCGCATGAACGGCGCGGCGGTGATCAAGAACGACAGCTATTACGAGGTGGTGGCGATCGACGATTCGGGCATCACCGGGTTGTCGCCGGACCTCAAGCTGAGCGCCGATCGCGGCTATCAGGTGCAGATCGTGCCCCTGCGCTACATCGGCGCCAAGGCCATGGCCAAGATGCTGGAGCCGGTGAAGTCCGGCAAGGCCACGGTGATGGTGGATGAATTTCGCAATATCCTGACCATCGCCGGCAGCCAGAGCGAATTGTTCAGTCTGCGCGACACGATTTCGATTTTCGATGTCAACCAGTTGCAGGGCATGTCCGTGGGCCTGTTCCGTGTCCAGAATGTCGAAGCGCAGACCATGCTCGATGAGTTGCAGGCGATATTTGGCGACAGCGCCGAGGGGCCGCTGGCGGGCATGGTGCGCTTTTCAGTGATCGAGCGCCTGAATGCCCTGATGGTGATTACTCCGCAGGAGCGATATCTCACCGATGCCGAGGTATGGATACGGCGGCTCGATCAGAGTGAAAACCCCCATGGCACCAATATGTATGTCTACTATGTGCAGAACGGCGTGGCCGAGCACCTGGCGGAGCTGTTGACCGAGTTGTTCGAGGGCAAGCGCCGCGACGACATGGCCCGCGATCAGCGTGACTCCGCCCGCGCCCAGCCGCGCACCGCTACTTCGGGCACGACTACTCAGGCTGACGGCGCCGAAGGGGAAAGTGCTGGCGGCACCAGTGGCTCTGGAACCCGTGGTGGTGGCGTATCCAGCACCGATATCGGCAATATCTCCATCATTCCCGACACCCAGAACAACGCGCTGGTGATTCTGGCCTCGGCCACCGATTACGCCCAGGTTGAAAAGGCCGTCAAAAAGCTCGACGTGCAGCCGATGCAGGTGCTGGTGGAGGCCTCCATCGTCGAGGTGACCCTGTCCGACGAACTCGAGTATGGCTTGCAGTGGTTTTTCAAGGACAGCCACGGCAAATTCGGTGGCCGCGGGGGTTTGAATATTCCCGCCGATGGTGATGTCAGCGCGCTGGTAGGCGCCCTGGCGGATCCGGTGAATTTTACCTACCGGGTGTTTGACGCCGCCGGTACGCGGGCGATTTTGAATGCCATCGCCGGCGATTCGCGTGTCGATGTATTGTCCTCGCCCTCGCTGATGGTGTTGGACAACAGCACGGCAACCATACGGGTCGGTGATCAGGTGCCGATTCGCACGGAAGAGAGCACCAACACCTCCAGCCTGTTCAGGGATGACGACGGCGACACCATCGGCGGTAACGTCACCAGCCGCATTCAATACCGCGACACGGGCGTGACGCTGGAAGTGACGCCGAGGGTCAACGCCGGCGGCATGGTGGTGATGGAGGTGACCCAGCGTGTCGATGACGTCAAGGAAACCGATACCTCCGGCATCGATTCGCCGACCATCCTGCAGCGGGAAATCAATACCTCGGTGGCGGTACAGAGCGGCGAGACCATTGTCCTGGGTGGTTTGATTCGCGAGAACAAGGAAGTGTCTGACGGTGGCGTACCCTTCCTCAAGGATATTCCGGGACTGGGGTACCTGTTCAAGAATGAGCGAACCGCAAAAACCAAGACCGAACTGGTGGTGATGATTACGCCCAGCGCCATCGCCAATCCCGGCGAGGCGCGCGGCGTCACCCATGAATACAAGAACAAGCTCCGTGGCGTCGACTTGACCGGAATAAAATAAGCCCTTGGCCTACCCGCCCGCAAACCCCTGGTTTGCCCGCGGCCCTGGGGGCGGGTCGGTTCCGGCCGGGGATGGCTTGTCCCTTCCAGGGTGGGGTTCAGTCAGGGGAGTGTTGAGCTGATGTATTACGAATCCCATTTCGGTTTGAGCGAAGCTCCCTTTTCAATTTCGCCCGATCCGCGCTATCTCTATCTGACCCGGGGTCACCGCGA
>JBECKV010000104.1:0-5215 GCA_040235495.1 Porticoccaceae bacterium | reverse complement strand
CCAAGGGTTTCGCATTTATCACCTTTGCTGCGCAACAGTCAGCAGAGAAAGCTCTGGAGCAAAACGGTAAGGATGTTGGTGGTCGTGCGCTGAAAGTGAATATGGCCACTGAAAAGCCCAGCAATAGCCGTGGTGGTGGTCGATCAAAGTGGTAAACTGTAGGAGTGTGATTACCAAGGGACTATGTCGGCCTAAGTCGGTCTAATTACCGAGCGACTTTGTCGTAAACAACATATCAGCCAGTTGTTAAACAGGCTATGATTTTTGTGCATGCAGATTTTTTATTGCAAGGCTTGTGACCTTTCGACTCTCAGCGCGGTAGTGTTCATATTGTTTTACTCGTTCCCACGCTCCCGCGTGGGAACGCATACCTGCTTACCATGCCATACAAGCAAGTCTCCAACAACCCAGCCAAGCCCGCGTAGTCTCTGGCACTGGAGTATCGCCAATGTACGGCTTCATCGACAAAGTCGCTTGGTGTTAACATGGTAAACTGTAGTAGCTCAGGCTTGATCTGACAGTTACCCGTTTTTTAGGGCGACTGACAGTTTAAATTTGCGCTAAATTCTTTTCCGCCCAAATTGATTTACCCTCCAGTACAGTTTCTAACGGAGTTTGTCCGCAGCACATCTTGCCTTGATGAGTTCGATCATTATTATAATAATCCATCCATTGCCAGGTTTTTTTGTAATTCCTCCATTGTTGAGTAAAGTTTCTTTCTGAATGTGACCTGATAAAACTCATGTGCGCCGTTTAGCCCGGCAACGGCGCTCGGAACCCGGGTTCCCGACACTGATTAAAGACGAAGGGCCGGGTCGTTCGAGGTGCTCTGATTCTGCTTTTTGATCATCGTGCGGGCGTCCCCGAAACGGCCACCAGCAGGCTGCATGGTGCGTGGGCGAGCAGCGAGGCGCCGACGGAGCCGTGCCACCACCGGGCCAGAGCGCTTTGTTCGCGGTGACCGACCACGACCAGATCCGCGCCGACCTCGTGCGCCATTCGGCCGATTTCTTCGGCGGGGTTGCCTGCGGCGAGGCGCGTGTCGACGGAAAGCCCCAACCGCCGCAGCACTTTCGCGCCCTCCATCAGCACGTGGCGCACTTCCTGATATTCACGCTCCGGCAAGTCTGAGGGTGCCGCCGCTTCAGCGAGCGCGACACCCAGCTCATGGGCGACGATGGCGAGGAGGTAGACACGAGCCTGGCAAAGCGAGGCCAGTTCGGCCCCCTGATTCAGCGCCTCACGGCCTTGCTGGCTGCCGTCATAGGCCAGGAGGATCGTCCGGTACATTGTGCTTCTCCTTTAAATATGTGCAGTGGAATGCCTTTCCCGGGCCAGGCTGCGGACCGAGCAGGCGGCGGGACTTTATCTCTACCTCTGGACATTCGATAGATAGCTATCTATCATTATAACAAAGGAAACCATTCAGGCAATAAAATGAAGCTAGCTCTCAACGATCATGAACAATTCGGCCTCTACATCGGACTCGTCGCCCGGCTGTGGCGCGTCGAAATCGACCGGCGGCTGGCTGCCTTCGGCCTCACCGAATCCCGATGGTTGATATTGCTGCATCTTTCTCGGCTGCCCCATGCGGCAACGCAACGTGAATTGGCGGAGGCAGTCGGGGTGCGGGGGCCAACCCTTGTGCGCACGCTGGACCGGCTTGAGACCGAGGGGCTGATCGAACGCCAGGCTGAAGCGGCCGACCGCCGTACCAAATCGGTCCACCTGCGCGCGGAAGCCGCCCCCATCCTGGAACGAATCGAAGCAACCACAGCGGCGGTTCGCGCGGAAATACTCACCGACATATCCCATGCCGAGGTAACGACCTGTCTGAAGGTTTTGGAGCAGATCACCGGCAAGCTGGGCGGCGCGTCAAGGGTGATGCGGCCTGCGACGAAGACCGATGAGGGCTAGGCCGTGGATCAGCATGTGACCCGTCTCGAACGCCAGAACGACGATCCGGAAACCGATTTGCGTTCAGCTCCCGACAAGGAGGCAGAGGCTGGGTCAGAGGCGGTTTCACCTCCTGCCCGCACCCGGTCATGGCGACTGTATGGCGCGATCCTGGCGGCGCTGGTTGTTCTCGGGGCCGGTGGCTGGTGGCTGTATCAGCAGTTCACCCACGTCTTTGTGACGGACGCCCGTGTCGCCGCCAGCATTGTTGCCATGAGCAGCCGGGTTCCCGGTTGGGTGACGGCGCTCGAAGTGACCCAGGGCGATGCCGCGCAGAGAGACAGGGTGTTGGTCCGGATCGACGCCCGGGAAAGCCGCCTCCGCGTCGAGGAGCTTGACGCGCAACTCGCCGGGATTGCCCGCCACCGCGAGGAAATCGAAGCCCGCATTGTGCTGATTGACGGTCAGACGCAGAGCCGGATCGTCGCCGAACAGGCGGCGATAAGGGCGACCGAAGCGGCGCTGGCAGCAGCGACGGCGCAACGCGATCTGGCGAAGACGGAGAATGACCGGGCCGAAAAGGCGGCGCTCGGCGGCGTCATCACCCCTGCGCGCCTGGACCAGGCGCGTGTGGCGCTGGAGACCGCCAGGCAGCAGGTGTCGAGCGCCCGGGCGGAGTTGGAAAAAGCCCGCGCGGACCTCGCCCAGGCGGAGGCCGGGCGCGGGGAACTCACGGTGCTTCGGGCGCAGCTCGCCGAACTCGGCCCGGAGGAGCAGCGGCTGCGCGCACAAAAGGCCGGGGCGGCTCTCGACCTCGAAGATCGCACGATCACGATGCCCTTTGACGGCGTGGTGGATCGGGTATTCGTGAATGAGGGCGAATACGTCACCCCCGGCCAGCGCTTGCTGATGGTGCATGACCCGCAGCGGGTGCGCGTCGAGGCCAATGTCAAAGAGACCGATATTCGTTTCTTCCGGTCGGGAAAGGCCGTGACGATCACGGTCGATGCCCTGCCGGGGCGGCACTTCGAGGGCAAGGTCACTCGCGTGGGTCAGGCCACCACCAGTGAGTTCGCCCTGTTGCCCAACCCCAATCCGAGCGGCAATTTCACCAAGATTACTCAAAGGCTGCCGATACGCATTGCCGTTGAACAAGAGAGCGGCGAACTCAAGCCGGGAATGATGGTAGAGCTGAAGGCCGGAACCGGTGACTAGCGCGCCGCACCCGGATAGCATCGAGGGGCTGTTCGCCCGCTTCGGCCCCGCCTATCGCTGGCTGGTCACGGCGACGGTCATGATGGGCACGATCGCCACCATCCTGACATCGACCATCATCAATGTGGCCCTGCCCGACATCATGGGCGCCTTCGGCATGGGCCAGGACAAGGCGCAGCTGCTGTCCACAGGCTTTCTTGCCGCGATGACCGGGACCATGCTGCTCAACGCCTGGATGGTTGAGGCGCTTGGCCAGCGTGCGACCTTCATGCTGGCGGTGACGGTTTTCATCGTCGCTTCCATCATGGGCGGGCTGGCTCCGGCGGAAGGAGTGCTGATACTGGCTCGCGTGCTCCAGGGCGGCGCGGCCGGCATCCTCCAGCCCCTGGCCATGCAGGTGATCTTTCAGGTCTTTCCACCGGAAAAGCGCGGCTCGGCCATGGGCATTTATGGCATCGGCGTCGTGCTGGCCCCGGCGCTCGGCCCCACGCTGGGCGGGATTATGGTGGATAACTTCAGCTGGCGCTATGTGTTCTTCATGGCCGTGCCGTTCTGCTTTGTCGGGCTGTTCCTCGCCACCCTCTTCTTGCCGGGGCGGGCAACGTCGGGATCGCCGCGCAAATTCGACTGGATCGGTTTCGGACTGATGACCGTGTTCCTCGTAACCTTGCTCAACGGCCTGTCGAATGGACAACGTGATGGATGGCTCTCCGATTCCATCCTGCGCGACTTCATCGTCACCTTTGTCTCGGGCATTGGCTTCATCGTCTGGGAACTGCACACGTCCGCACCCATGCTCAATCTCAAGCTCTTCACGAACCGGGTCTATGCGGGCGCGTCCGTCGTGGCCTTCATCTTCGGGGCGGGAATCTACGGTTCGACCTTCTTGATTCCGCTGTTCGCGCAGACGATCCAAGGCTACACGCCAACCCGCTCCGGCCTGCTGCTGATGCCGGCGGGGCTGATTCTGGCGCTCGTCTTCCCGGTAGCCGGGCGCCTCACCGATAAGACGCCGGCCTATGTCATGATCATGATCGGGCTGGCGATCTTCGCATTGTCGTCGTTCCTGATGACCGGCATCGATACCGATACCTCCTTCTGGGTGTTTGCCTGGTGGATCATGCTTGGCCGGATCGGGCTCGGCTTTATCATGCCGAGTCTGAACGCCGGCGCCCTCAAGGCGCTGCCAATGACGCTGCTCAGCCAGGGCTCCGGCGCGATCAACTTCGTGCGTCAACTCGGCGGCGCCTTCGGCGTCAACCTGCTTTCAATTGCCCTTGAACAGCGCTCGCAGCTCTATGTGAACAGCTTCACGGCGGCGCAGCACGTGGGCAACAGCACGACGACCAGCTTGCTGCGCGATGTGACAGGCTTGCTCGCGCAGGCCGGTGTGCCGGAAGCGATTCGCCAGGCCGGGGCGATGAACTATCTCGGCCGCATGATCTACATCCAGGGCAATATGCTGGGATATCGCGACAGCTTCTTCATCGTCGGCGCGATTTTCCTGGCCGCCCTTGTCCCGGCGCTGATGATGCGCCGGAAGTCACAGCCCTCGCCAGCGCAAATCCTTGCAAAGGATGCACCTCAGCCCGCCCGGTGAGAAACAGCCTTCGTTACCGGAGAACCTCGTCGTTATTGTGGTTTTGATCCGGCCTTGTTCTCGAAGTCCAATAGATCGCGCCTATCAAAACCGGTAACTCTCTTCTTTTCAACTTGAAGTGTCAGATCAGGTCGAGACTTCTACACTTAAACACGTGTTTATCCCGCAGTTCTGGCAATCTCACATTCAAGTCAAACCAAAACATCAAGTATCGGAATTTACGCCACTGGCAAAACACACTAACCTGGATGATGTTTGCGTTATTAAAGACCACTGCATTGGAAACATGCTCTAGGGCAGCGATGCGCTCGCTAACCGTTAGCTGTGGCTTCGCTGTTATCTGGAGCTTTTTATACTCCTTTTTCAAAGAGGTGGATTTTACGCTGTTTGCCGATTGAAATTGATCCAGCGCTGATCCAAACTGTTGTTTGGCATTTTCCTGGGCATCCCTGGCGTTTTCTTCACGGGTCGATAAATATATCCCGTTTATGAATACCGATTTTT
>JBECKV010000109.1:0-6128 GCA_040235495.1 Porticoccaceae bacterium | reverse complement strand
CCTCCACGTGGTTGACGGGGAGGTGGGCGTGCGGCAAAAACCCATTACCCTGGGCCATGAAAACGCCGGCATTGTCGAGAAAGTCGGCAGCCAGGTGACCGAGGTGCAGCCCGGCGATGGTGTTGCGGTATTTGGCGCCTGGGGTTGCGGGGTGTGCAAACTCTGCGAGCGTGGAGAAGAAAACCTGTGTCAGAACCCGGTTTATCCGGGCGTCATGGTCGACGGTGGCTGGGCCGAGAAGTTGCTGGTTCAGCATCCCCGCAATCTGGTCAAACTTAATGGCCTCGATCCAGTGGTGGCCGCGCCCCTGACCGATGCGGCGCTCACGCCCTATCGAGCAGTAAAAAAAGCCATGACCAAATTGGGGCCGGGCAAGCGCTTGGGCATCATCGGTGTTGGCGGACTCGGACACATGGCCATTCAGATTGCCAAGGCCCTGAGCCCGGCCACCCAGTTGGTGGCCATTGATGTCAGCCAGGATAAGCTGGTCATGGCCAGGGAACTGGGCGCCGAACACACGGTTGATGGCAGTGGCGATGTGGGCGAGGCGGTCAAAACCCTCACCGATGGCGAAGGTCTGGATGCCATTGTCGATTTTGTCGGTAACGATGCCACCCTGGCCAATGCCGCGGCCGCGATAGCCATTGGCGGCAAGGTGGTGGTGGTCGGTATCGCCGGTGGCACCCTGCCTTTTTCGTTTTGGAAAATTCCACTTGAGTGCGAGTTCACCACCAGTATCTGGGGGAGCCGGCGGGATTTGCAGGAGGTGCTGGAACTGGCGCGCCTGGGCCTGATTACTCCGCACATAGAAACCCAGCCCCTGGAAGCGATCAACGAGGTGCTGACCCGCCTGCATGAGGGCAAGGTTCAGGGCAGGGTGGTCTTGACGCCCTGAGCCAGGATCGCAGCCAGTCCCGATCAGTAATTCATTCTTTGCAACCGGGTCGGCACTGGCCCGGCTGTGCCGGCTTGTTCATGATTTAAAAACCAGATTTACGCAATGGAGCAAAGCAGTTATGCCTCTCTCACCCCCCAAAGCCCGCCAGCACTTGCATACGCGGGACATCGACCTGCGTGGTTATTTTCGTGATGACGGCCTGTTTGATATAGACGCCCGCATCGTCGACAGGAAGACCTACACCTACGACGCACCGCGAACCGGGACGGTGGCGGCGGGCTATCCGGTGCACGATATGTCCATCCGCCTCGGTATCGATCACACCTTGACGGTGCGTGAAGTCGAAGCGGTCATGGATGTCCAGCCCTATGGGGTCTGTTCCGATGTTCTGGATAATTTTCAGAACCTGGTTGGATTACAGATTGGTGCTGGCTGGAATAAACGCGCACGCCAGGTCATCGGCGGAGTGTTGGGCTGCACTCATATTGGCGAGTTACTCGGACCCATTGCCACGGTTGCATTTCAGGCCATGTCCGGTGAGTATCCCCAGCGATTGATCGCTGAGCATGCCGGCGAGGAGGCGATCACCGACCCTGACGATATGATGCCTTTCATGCTCAATGGCTGCTATGCCTGGAGTGACAGCGGTCAGCTCGTGAAGGAGGATTATCCGGACTATTTTCGTGAGCCACGGGCGGTCAGGATCGTGGAAGCGGAATGAGGATTAGAGCGGATTACCGTGCCTTGCAATAATTGGTGGAGCGAGTGCGATTTCGCGAATGGATTTGCCCGAGCGAATATGGATGTCTCCAGGACTGGATTGCACGCGGATTGTCAGGCGGGCCAACCGGAGCCATGTCATATGAACCATGCCGTATGAAAGAAGCACTGGGCGTAAAACAGTTTGGGCGTATCGTCCGGATTCCCAGCCCGACCGGGTTTGATGTCGGTGACATTAATAGCTACCTGATCCTGCCCGAAGAGGGTTCCAGAGAGCTGGTGCTGATCGATACCGGTGTCGGAAGGGAAGAGGCCTGGCAGGCGTTGGGCGCGGGTCTGGCCCGGTTTGGTTACCGCATGGAGGATATAAGCCTGATCCTGCTAACCCATGCGCATACCGATCACTTTGGGCAGGCGCCGCGAATCCGGCGAGCTTCGGGTTGTGAAATATGGGGACATGAGGCGATCCAGGCTTCTGTCGCCGATTACCTGCCGCCACCATCGCGGGTCGAAATGGAGAAGCAGTTTTTCCGCCGCTTGGGCTTTACCGACGCCATGTACGACAAGATATTCGAGTACCGGGATTATGTCGGTGAAATATTCGAGCCTTGTGAGTTGGATCGCGCCCTGGTGGATGGCGATGTGATCGAGATCGATGGCTTTCAACTGCACACCATCCACACGCCCGGTCATTGCGCCGAGGAGGTAGTGTACTGGCAACCTGAATCGCGCCAGATGTTTTCCGGTGACCACCTGCTTCCCGATATCACCCCCGTCTGTCTACTGGACATTCCCGACCGGCCAGGGGGCGAGCGCGTCCACGCGCTCACGCAGTATTACCAGTCCGCCGACAAACTTCTGCCTTACGATGTGGATTATGTATACCCCAGTCATGGCGATGTGTTTACGGATCATCGGGAACTTATCGCCGGCTACAAACTGGCAACCGAGAGACGCTTGTTGAAAATATGCAGGATTTTAAGGGAGCAAGGGCCGCTTACACCGCTGGAAGTCGGCCAGCACCTGTTTCCGAAGGCGTGGCGGGATCAACTTTACGCGGTGTGTTCGGAAGTCATGGGCCACCTTGATAATGCTCATTGACGAGGGTTTTGTCAGTGCCGGCGAAGACGCGGGCCGGCTGCGTTACACACTCCTGTCGATCCCCGAGCCGGGGTCGGTTTTTCGCCCTACCGGACTTTGAGGCACGGATTGGAATGAGGGAATCCCCCGGGATCAAACAATTTGGGCGCATCGTGCGCCTGCCCACGCCGACCGGTTACGATTTCGGTGATATCAATAGCTACGCCATCCTGCCGGAGGCGGGCTCCGACCAACTGGTGCTGATTGATACCGGTGTTGGTCGGGAGCAGTGCTGGCAGCAGCTGAACGCGGGGTTGGCCCGGTTTGGCTACGGTGTCGAGGACGTCGATCTACTGTTGCTGACCCATGGGCACACCGATCATTTCGGCCAGGGTGCGCGGATCAAGGCGGTGTCCGGCTGCGAGGTCTGGGGTCACGAGGCCATTGGCGCCTCGGTCACCCGCTATCTGCCCAGCGAGGAGCAGATCGAGCACGAGAAATCGTTCTTCAGAACCCTGGGCCTGAATGATGACATGTACGACCGGGCCTATAACTATCGTGAGCAGGTGAAAAAGGTATTCAAGCCCTGTCCCCTCGATCGCCACCTGCGGGATGGCGATATCATTGCCATAGACGGGTTCGAACTGGAGGCCATCCACACTCCCGGCCATTGCCCCGAGGAGTTGGTATTCTGGCAGGCCGAAACCCGGCAGATGTTTTCCGGCGATCATCTGCTCACCGACATCACCCCGGTGTGTCTGCTGCATATTCCATCTTCACCGGGGCATGGGCGGATTCACGCGCTCACCGAATATTATCAGTCCACGGACAAGGTTTATCCTTATGAAATCGACGCGGTTTATCCCGCCCATGGCGATGTCATCCACGATCACCGCGCCCTCATTGACGGTTACAAGCTCGCCACCGAAAAACGGCTGTTAAAAATCTCGAAGATTCTGCAAAAACATGGTTCACTTACACCGCTGGAAGTGGGTCAGCAGCTGTTCCCCAAAGCCTGGGAAGGCATGCTCTACGCGGTGGTCTCCGAGGTCATGGGGCATCTCGACATGCTGGCCGATGCCGGTTATGCGACGATCAGCGAACGCCAAGGCGTTCTCCATTATGCTTCCCTTGGGGAACCCGGGCCGGGAGCGGTTTTCGACGGCCTGAGTGGGGAATCGACAGGATAAAGCAGCGTAAACCGGGGGAATGGCAAGCCAGCGCAACAACGGGTGGAGGAACCATTATGTCCCATGGCAAGTTAAGTGAGTTGGTCGGCTCGTCCAGTCATTCTTTTGAGGACGCCCTGGCCCAGATATTGGCGCGGGCCAATCGAACCCTGCGCGGGATACGGGCACTCGAGGTGATCGACAAGGAAATAGCGGTTTCAAACGACGGCGGGCTCGATTACCGGGTGCGGGCCTATCTGCATTTCGATATGACCGCGCCGGATCAATTGCATTTGTAGTAAGGAGGGGACAATGGGCGTATCCAGTGTATCTACCGTCACGGCCACTTCATCCGTGAGCTTTCAGGATGCCGTGGAACGGGGTTTTGAACGTGCGCAAAAAACCCTGCGTGGCATCACCAGGATCGAAGTGGTGGGTGAACGGGCCAATGTTGAGAAGGGCAAGATCAGGGAGTATGAAGTCGAACTGAAAATAATTTTTAACCTCGAATAAGCGGTTCTCCACGCCTTTGACCATGCCCGGGGGATATTTCCGCTACAGGCGCGGAGCACTGCGACTCCGGTAGCCTTCGGACCTTAATTCGAGCGACAGGATCGAGCGACAGGAATTCGAGCGACCGGGCTGCTCGAGCACGGATAAGCGATTGCGGTCGCCCTTGCATGGCTCCCTTGCCTGGGAGCCTCAAGGCTAGCGAAAAAAATTAATTCAATCCATCATTTTCTAGTGTCAGGGGTAAATCAATGAACAAAAACCATGCGCTAATCACAGGTGCTATCGGTGGTCTGGGTACGGCCATGACCAAACGACTGGTCGGCAAGGGCATTCCGGTCATCGGTTGCGACCGGAAAACACCGGATGAGCTCGAGCAGTGGCGGCAAAGCGCTTTAACCCCAGAGGAAGCCGAACTGGTCACCCTGTTCCCCCTCGATGTCACCAAGGACGAGCATGTCAACGACCTGGCCGCTGAAATTGCCGGTCGCGGTATGCATGTCGCCTATCTGGTCAACAACGCCGGTATTCAGGGTTATGGCAAACCCTGGGAACTGGATACCAAAACCCACAACCGGGTGATCCAGGTCAATATCAACGGCACCTTTTTCTGCACGCGGGCTTTTTCCAAGGCCATGGTCGATGCCGGCTTTGGCCGGATCGTCAATTTCGCATCCCTGGCGGCGTACAATCCGCCCGCCGGGCAAGCCTGTTACTCGGCCGCCAAGGCCGGCGTACTGGGCTATACCCACTCGGTTGCCCTTGATCTGGCCCAATACGGCGTCACGGTGAATGCCATGGCGCCCGGGTTGATTATGCATGAAGGTCTGCACGGCGTGATGCCCGACCATGTATACGAGACTCTGATTAAACAGGTGCCCATGGGGCGGGCGGGCAAGCCCCATGAGATCGCAGCCACGGTAGAGTTTTTGTTGTCCGATGATGCTTCCTACATCACCGGGCAGACATTTCATGTCAATGGCGGATTGTATATCCCCGGCTGAGAAGGTGCCGGCCCCGTGGCCTGGTGCCTGGGTTCCTGTGCGGCGAAGTGCCCGGTGGCGGCTTATTACCGGGTCAGCGGGCAGGTGACCAACCCGCGCTAACCCCTTTGCCCACGGTTGAATACCGCCCGCCCGGTAACGCATACTGCCCGCCCAATTTTCTAACTTGCCCGATCACGGCAGCGCGCTTGGTATCAGGTTCCGGGGCGAAGCCTGTCAGGTCGATTAAATCAGGAGAACAACCATGGCTAACAGACTCGAAGGCAAAGTCGCCATTATCACTGGTGGCGCCAGCGGTATCGGCGAGGCGCATGCGCACCTATTCTCGCGCGAAGGCGCCAAAGTGGTGGTTGCCGATATCCAGGAAGAGCTCGGCAAAAACGTGGTCAAGGCCATCGAGGGCGAAGGTGGCACTGCCCTGTTCGTGCGCCATGACGTCACCAGCGAAGCGGACTGGGCCAACGCGGTGAAAACGACCGTCGATAAGTACGGCGCCATCACCACGCTGGTCAACAACGCGGGGGTGGCTAATTTCACCGGTGTTGAAGAGGAAACCCTGGAGGGCTTCAACCGGGTGGTGTCCATCTGCCAGACTGGCGTCTGGCTGGGTATGAAGGCTTGCATGCCGGCGCTAAGGAAGTCGGGCAATGGCGCCATCGTCAATATCTCGTCCCTGTACGGGATCATTGGCACCCCCAGCATGGTGGCCTACCACGGCGCCAAGGGCGCGGTGCGGCTGATGACCAA
>JBECKV010000174.1:0-25426 GCA_040235495.1 Porticoccaceae bacterium | reverse complement strand
GGTCGTTACATCTGGCCGTTAACGGTTAAATATATAAAGGTTAAATATTATGGCTGACCTGGAAATTACCGAATCCGCCCAGGACTACCTGGCCGGCCTGCTGGCAAAGCAGGAGACCCAGGACATGGCGGTGCGTTTATTTATCACCGATCCCGGTACCCCCAAGGCCGAAACCTGTATCGCTTACTGCAAACCCGGCGAGCAGAAAGATGACGATATCCGGCTGGAGCTGAAGGGCTTTGACGCCTACGTGGAAAAACGCAGCGTCAATTTTCTGGAGGACGCGAAAGTCGATTACTCGGCGGACAAGTTCGGCGGCCAACTCAGTATTCGCGCCCCCAACTCCCGCCTGCCGCGGGTGCGCGACGACAGCCCGATCGAGGACAAGGTCAATTACGTGCTCTACGACGAAATCAATCCGGGCCTGGCGGCCCACGGTGGCCAGGTCACGCTGGAAGAGATGGACGGGGATATCGCGGTGCTTCAGTTCGGGGGTGGTTGCCAGGGCTGCGGCATGGTCGATGTCACGCTCAGGGAAGGGGTGGAAAAAACGCTGATGGAGCGTATTCCGGAGTTGGGTGGCGTGCGGGACGTGACCGACCATTCGGATACCTCCCAGGCGTTTTACAAGTAATCCCGTCTGTAATGCAAAAGCCCGCCGTCCGGCGGGCTTTTTCCTGCTATCGTCCGAGCGGGCGAACCGCGAACTTATTTACCCTTGCGTGCCGGCAGAACGGATTGCAGCTTGTCGTGCATGGCGCGCAGGGCTTTTTCCGTGGTCTGCCAGTCGATGCAGGCGTCGGTGACCGACTTGCCATATTCCATTTCCGCCCGGTTGGACGACAGTTTCTGGTTGCCAGCCACCAGGTTGCTCTCCACCATGATGCCGACGATGGACTGATTGCCCTCGATGATCTGGTTGGTGATGTTTTCCATTACCAGGGGTTGCAGTTCATGGTTTTTGTTGGAGTTGGCGTGGCTGCAATCAACCATGATGTTGGTGCTGACGCCGGCCTTGCGCATCTCCTGCTCGCACACGGATACACTGACCGAATCGTAATTGGGCTTGCTGTTGCCGCCGCGTAAAACGATGTGCGCGTAGGGATTGCCATTGGTGCTGATCACCGCCACCTTGCCCTCGCTGTTGATACCCAGAAACCGGTGGGGATTACTGACGGATTTGAGTGCGTTGATGGCCACGTCCAGGCCGCCGTCGGTGCCGTTTTTGAAGCCCACGGCGGAGGTCAGGCCACTGGCCATCTCCCGGTGGGTCTGGGATTCCGTGGTACGGGCGCCGATCGCCGACCAGGTAATCAGATCCTGTAAATATTGCGGCGAAATGGGATCCAGGGCCTCGGTGGAGGCGGGCAGGCCCAACTCGGCGATATCGATCAGCAATTTGCGACCGATATGCAGCCCTTCGGCGATTTTAAAGGAATCGTCCAGATGGGGATCATTGATCAGACCCTTCCAGCCGACCGTGGTGCGGGGCTTTTCGAAATACACGCGCATCACGATCAGCAGGGTGTCCTTGACTTCCTCGGCCAGCGCGCGGAGCCGCCGGGCGTAATCCATGGCGGCGTCGACATCGTGAATCGAACAGGGGCCGACCACCACAAACAGCCGGTGATCTTCCCGGTCCAGAATTTTCTGAATGCTCTCGCGGCCCTCGAGGATGGTTTTGGCCGCGAGTTCGGTCATGGGGATGTCACGCTTGAGCTGTTCGGGCGTGAGCAGGACTTCCTGGGACTGAATGTTGAGGTTTTCCAGCGCGCGTTCAATCATAGGTAAGGAACCCGATATTAGGGGTGTACCGAGAAAAGGGCGGCTATTCTACTGTAATTAAACGCAGATTGGCTGCTTTTTATACCAAGCCCCAAGCCGGCCACTGCCCGGGCCCTCAGGGCGTAAGCACCTCCAGGCGTCCCTGGAGTGGAAAATAAAGCGCGGTTGTCACGGGCAGTGATTCCAGCGCCCGAAACAGGCTGGCGTAGTGTTGCAGTTGTGGCCGATACCTGGCTATCTGTTGCTCGATAAACCGCCCGTTCGACAGGTTTTGCATTGCCCCGGTCGCGGCGAGTTTGTAATCGATGATCCAGCGTTGGCCGCGATGGATAAAGCTGCGATCGATGATCGCCAGCCGCGCCTTGCCGCTGGCATCGAGATAGGTGAGTGGCAGTTCGCAGGCGCTGTCTTCCAGCCGGTGGTCGAAAATCCATTGATGTTCGAAGTCATTCAGGCAGCTTTGCAGGGCCTGTTTCAGGGTGGTCAGCGCCTGTTCGGGGTCGGTGATCGCCAGCGCGTCGATGTGCTCGCGCCAGACCAGGTGCTGACGGGCCATGCGTTGATCGTCCCAGGCCGCCAGGCCGTCAAGAACCAGGTATTGCAGGGTGCGATGAAAAACAATACCGGTCTTGCGGGCATCGTCATCGCTGTCCTGGAATGAGTCCTCGATTGAGTCCTCGATTGAATCCTCGAATGAGTCGTCGGAACCAACAGAGTCGCTGCTCCTGTTGCCGTCACCGGTCGGCGACGGATCGAGGGATTCAGCCGCTCGCCGAGGATGATCGCCGCGCCAGTCCGGTGGCAGGCGCCATTGGTAGCGGTAGTCATCGTTTTCCACTGCTAGTCCCGCTCCCACTTCCGCATCCTGCCTGGAGTCCGAAACTCCGGCGTCGTGGCAGGTCACACGACAGTCCGGCTGCGGATGCTCCAGCTCCGGTTTCAGCGCCGGCCACAGTGTCGCCAGCAGGCTGTCGCCGGAAGGGTCTTTGTCACTGGTACGGGTAAACAGCAGGTGCAGGTGATTGACTGCGCGTGTGCAGGCGACATAAAGGACGCGGGTGCTTTCCAGGCGGTTTTTCAGGCTTTCCTCGCGCCTCAGGTGTTCGTAGGTGGCGTCGCGTTCGCCGCCGGCGCGCTGGGGTGGCGATAGCAGCAGTTCGGTGCGGCCATGGGCGGCGACCCGTTCACGCCAGAGCAGCAGTTGGGGATCGTTGTTGCGTGTCCGGCGCTCCAGACCCGGCAGGATCACGGTGTCGAATTCCAGGCCCTTGGCCTTATGGATGGTCATGATCTGGATGGGGGGTGGCTGGTCGGGCTCGTTTCCCGGGCTGACGACTTCCGGCTTGGCATACAGCTGTTCAACCGCGTTGGTGAAAGTCGGCCAGTCGGCAATAGTGCCGGCTTCATCGTGGGCTTCCAGAAGATCCCAGTACTGGCGGCATTGCCTCAGGCTTTGTCCGTCTTCCAGTGTTTCAGGGCCCCCAAGCGCCAGCCACAGGCCTTCCAGCCAGCTGCGCAGGGGTTTGCGAAAGCGCTGCCGCCAGGCTGTGGCCAGCAGGGGCGCCACCCGCGCGAGTATCAGTCGACCGGCCTCGCTCAGGCGATCGACCTCCCGGTAGGCCAGCACCTGCCGCGGCAGCAAGGCGTAGCGCTCGCCGCTGGGCACCGGGTTTGTCGCCACTGGCGAGATCGTCAGATAAAGCAGGTCCTCCAGGTCGAGACCGCACCAGGGCGCCCGCAGGAGGGCGAGCCAGGCGATGCGGTCAGCGGGGTTGGTCATGGCCCGCGTCAGCGATACCAGATCCATCACCGCCATGGTGTTGGCCAGGGGATCGATATCGGTGGCCTGCCAGCGGATATCGCGCGCGCGCAGTGCCGGGAGAATGTCCCGCAAATGAGCGCGTCCGCGCACGAGAATGGCGATGCTGGCTGTCGGGTTGAGTGCTCTGGCGGCCAGGACTTTAGCCGCCACGCATTCGGCTTCCAGCAGCCTGCCGTGGTCACCGTCGAACACATCGATACAAACCGCCGGGCCGTCCAGGGGCGGCTTGAACGGTTCGGAACTGGCATAGGGCACGGCACCCCGGCTGGTATTGGCGCGGGCGGGAAAAACGTCGCTGAACAGGCGGTTGACCCAGTCAATGATCCCCGCCTGGGAACGGAAATTGACGGTCAGATCCAGGGCCCTGGTGTACACCTGGCCCAGTGCGTGGCGACGCACATCCATGAACAGGCCGACGTTGGCGTTGCGAAAGCCGTAGAGAGATTGCATGGCATCGCCGACCAGAAACAGCGTGCGTCCGTCACCTTCCTGCCAACCGCCGGTGAGGCGACGCAGGATTTCAAAATGTACCGTTGAGGTGTCCTGGAATTCATCCACCAGAATATGCCGAATCTGATGATCCAGACGCAGGGTCAGATCGGTGGGTGCATCCTCCGACCCCAGCGCGGTGAGGGCAGCGAGGGTGATTTCGGTGTAATCGCAGGCGTTTTCCCTGCCAAACACCAGCTTCAGGCGGGCGCTCAGTTGGGGCAGCACCAGGGTCAGTGCTTCCAGGGCCCGCCACTGGGCCGGCTCGAAGGCGGCAGCAGGCAAATAGCGAATATCGTTGAGCAGTTCCAGCAGCCCCGCCTGTTCCTGGCACCACTGATTCAATGCCTGCCAGTGTTTTTTCAAGGCCTCGGCGCGATCCGGATCAACACTGTCCTTTTTGCTCGGGAAGCCGGTGTTTTTGTTGATCGACTTGCGCCATTCGCCTGCCCGGGTCAGGAATAAATCGCACAGACCGAGCCAGGCGGGCAGATCGCCCGAGTCCCCGTCGGGCAGGGCGTCCAGGCCCAGACAATTTGCCAAGGGGGTATCCCGGTTATTCGCGGCCACCAGATTTTGCGCGGCATAATCGGCCAGCAGGGCGATATCACTGGCCTGGGGTGCAAGCACCGTTGCGCCAGCCTCCAGGGTTTCCGCGATCAGATGGCGCGCCGCCTGTTCAAGGCCGGCCCTGGTGTTGTCGCCGGCCAGGATATGGGGCAGCCACTGCTCGCGTTTTTCGGCCAGCGCGCTCAGCAGGGCTTCAAGGCGACCGGTATCGTTGTCGACGTGGCTCAGCAGTTGGCCCAGGGCCTCGCCGAGGGCGGTGTCGGTTTCGAGTTCCTCCAGCAATTCGTGGATGGCCAGCTGATAATGGCGTTGCGGGTTTTCCACTGGCTCCGGCAGTTCGCCAAAACCCGATTCCACCGCCAACTGGGCGGCCAACTGGCGGCAGAAGCTGTCGATGGTAAGAATCCGCAAGCGTCGGGGCGCGGCGATAAGCTGCCAGTTTTGTCGGCGATCCCGCGCCAGCACCCGTCGGGCCAGTTCCAGGTTGGTCCGCTGGTAGTCATCGCCGGGCGGCGAGGCCCCCGGACGCTCGGAGTCCAGGGCCTCGGTCAAGGTCTGAATCAGCCGTTGGCGCATCTCCCCGGCCGCCTTGCGGGTAAAGGTCATGCACAGGATCTGTTCCGGTTCCTCCACCTCCGCCAGCAGACACAGGATGCGCTGGGTCAGCAGCCCGGTTTTGCCCGAGCCCGCCGGCGCGGCCACGGCGAACGAGCGCCGGGTATCCAGCGCTTCGGCGCGCGCCCCGTGATCAGCCGGTCTGGGCATCGTCGCCATCCTCCTCGGCAGCGCCCAGGGTGTCGAGGACGCGGTTGAGTGGCAGCAGGTGGTTCTGATAGCGCAGTGCGGCCCTGGTATGAAACCGTGCTTCGGCGGCGCCGTCATGGAATTCGCGTGCCAGACGGTCCAGGCGTTGGCGCCACAGGGCCAGGAGTTCAGGCCAGCTGGTTTGCTCCGCCACGGCATCCAGGCCGCTGGCGCCGGGGATGACGTTATCGCGCTCGCTGATGCCTTTGAAAACGATGCCTTTGCCAGCTGATAGCTGGGCGAACCCCAGGGCCCCGAGCGGTGCGTCGATGGCGAGGGCATAGAGCATCAGCTGGACCTCCTCGGGTCGTTCCCCGCGCAGCGATCTGATATTGGCCAGACCGGTTTTGTAATCGATCAGCACGGCGGCGCCATCATCGAGTCGATCGATGCGGTCGACGCGCAGGGCGAAGGGCAAGTCCGCCAGGCGCAGCTCGAGTTTTTCCTCCCGGGCCACTACGGTAAAGGGCGCGCGCCGGCTTTCCAGCTCCAGCCAGGCGGTCAGCAAGTCCTGCAGGCGTTGACTTTCCAGGCCGACAAACCGGGACCCCAGCCGCTCCTGCCTGCGGCGTTGCAGATTTTTGATGGCGCCGTCGATACAGCGCCTCAGCAGCGCCTGCCGTGTTCGGGAACTCTGGCCGACGAGGGTCTCAAAGTCGCGACATTCGGCCCAGAACAGCTCCAGCGCCCGGTGCACCAGGTTGCCTCTTTCCATGGCGTTGAGACCGAAACCGGGCTCGGGCAGTGGTTCGGCGCCAAGCCGCCAGATGGCGAAGGCGTTGAAGGGGCAGCTGGCCTGGTCCCGTAACAGGGCGCTGCCACCGCTCGGTGGCAATTCTTCCTCCAGCAGTGCTGGCGCCTGATGGACGGGTATTTTTTCCAGATCCGTTTGCCGGCTATTGATTGCCTCGAATGGTGTTGAGGTCGTTTCGTCGCTAAACGGGCTGGCGAGATTTGCATCGATCAAGCGGCTGATCTGTCGCTCGGTATCGCCATCATGGCGTCCATGGCTGAATACCAGCTCCCGGCAGTGGCTTTGAAAATCCTGTATCAGTTTGCCGGCGATTCGCAGTTCTTCGTCGGCGCTGCTGCGCGGCATCTGATAGCGTCGTTGCAGAGCTACCGGCAGCAGGGGGTGGTAATCGGGAGGCTGAGGCCACTGGGCGTCATGCATTTCCGCCAGCCAGATCTTATCGAAATGGAGGCCGCCGGCTTCGAGCACGCCCAGCACCTGAATCGCCGAATCGTCGCTTTCCGGCTGAAATATCCGGTCCCGACACAGGCGGGAGAGGGCTCCGAGCGCGGTCGCGTCATCGACCGGATCAGCCGCCCGGTCCAGCGCCGCGAATTCATCGAGCACTTCGAGCCACGATTGCCGTTGTTGGTATTCGATGCTGTCCAGGACGCGGCTGCCGGGCCAGCCGAGAATTTCCAGACGCGTGGAAAATTCCTCGGCCCAGGCGCCGAAGGAGCGCCGCTCGCCGCGATGGCTGGAGGCTTGGGTGTAGCCGTTGCGGGGCGTGACCGCTGTCGCTCGGCAGCGCTGGGCGAAAGCTTGCAGGGCCTTCGACAGCCGCCGACCGCCGGCCTCATCCTCGGGCAGGGCTTCGGCGGCACGCGCCATGGCGGCGCGCAGGTCGCCGCTATTGGGCAGGGGCCTGCTACCCCGGCGCAGCAGTAGCTGGCACTGGGCGCGCGCGATCTGTTCATTGTCGGCATCACCCCAGAAGGGGTTGTTGAGCAATTCACAGTAGTAGGACAGGGGCTGAGGCGAGCGTTGCAGTGCCAGTAGTTTAAGGGCGGCATTGACCAGCGGGGTTTTCGCCAGGGACTGGCCGGCGGAAATATTGACCGGCGGCACGGAGTGGGGCGAGTCCGGCAGTGTGTAAGCGGGGCTGAATACCTCGCGCAGCATTCGCTCGATGCGCTCACGCTGGTTGCCCAGGTTGGGAAAGATCAGACCGATTCGAGTGTCGGGCTCGGCCGCCATTTGCCGCCTGGCCCAGTGGGCGGCGGCAATGATTTCCTCGTCATCGTTGCTGGCCCGGTGAACGAACAGCCGGGCTTTGGCTTTTCCGTCCGGCGCCTGATCGTGTTTCTCGAAAGCCTCGGAGATAATGTTTTGCGTCAGTGTTGGCAGGCGATTGCTGAAGGCAACCAACAGCAGACGCGGGCGGCGGGCGAGAAATCCCTGCTTGAAGGCCTCCAGGACTTGCATGTGTGCCTGGCCGGTGGTCAGCAGATTTTTTGCCGCCAGGGCCTGATAAAACAGCTTGCGCCAGCGTAGCCAGTGGGCGCAGGGCTCGTGGCCGCTGCCGGCCAGTTCCGGCGTCGCAACCCGCCAATGTTCGACCGCGTGTAAGGCGGTTCGAGCCAGGCGGGCAAAGGCCGCGCCATCGATGAGGGGTGGTTTTTGGTCATCGGCATCGATGAGCTTTTGCCACAGAAGGTGCTCGGCCTCGGCGGTGACAAGCCGGTAGCCGGCACAATCCGGGTGGGCCCGATCCTGCAATTCCCGCCAGCGTTCGTCGAGCCAGTCATCCAGGGCCTGCACCGGCGGCTGGCGCCAGACCCGCTGGCCCTGTTCCGTGCAGTGCTGTCCCCAGGCGCTGACAATCTGCCGCGCCAGGCGCCGGTTGGGAGTGAGTATTGCCGTTCCCGCGGTCAGCGGCTCACGCAGCGGGTCGAGATCGAACAGGGGTTTTAGCATGGCGTCTCCGGGCTGTCATCCCTGGTCATCGCGGCTGGTATTTCCAGCACCTATTTCCAGCACCGACACCGCCTCGCAAGCAAAGTGTTCGAGCGCCGGTCGCAAGGCCGCCAGCGCCGGATTCGAGCAGGTGAATATCGCTCGTACGGTGCCGACGCCGGCAGTCCGGGCCGGCTCCGGTGCATCCCTGCCCAGCAAGGAAGCGACACGCCGGGCTATGGCATCCCCTGAGTCCACCCAGCAAAGCGGGCGTGGCGCGACCGCTGCCAGGTCCTCGCCAAGCAGCGGAAAGTGAGTGCAGGCCAGGACGATGGTATCCAGTTGTTCGACCTGAAGCAGGGGCGCGAGAATTTCCTTCAGCTCTTCGGGACTGACGGCCTGGCCACGCAGGGCCTGCTCGGCGATATCAACCAGCCGGGAGGAGCCGAGTTTTAGCACCGTGCAATGGCTGGCGAAGTCATCGATCAACTGCTGGGTGTACGCCCGCTCCACCGTCGCCGGTGTACCCAGGAGACCGATCACTCCGGTGCGGGAAATGGCTGCCGCCGGCTTGATGGCCGGTACCACGCCCACTACCGGCGCGCCGAAGTGGCCGCGGATAACAGGCAGCGCCACGGTGCTGGCGGTATTGCAGGCGATGACAATGATATCCGGCTGCTCGGTCCTGATCAGCGCGCGCAGTACCGTGTCGACCCGCTGGACGAGAAAATTCTGGCTTTTCAGTCCGTAGGGAAAGGCGCCGTTGTCGGAGGCATAAATATAATCCTGCTCCGGCAGCCGTTGGCGGATGGCCCGGAGGATGCTCAGGCCCCCGACGCCAGAGTCGAAAATGAGAATGCGGCTGGATCGTGTCATCGCCGCGATTTTACCCGAAGGCCGGGACGGGAGCTGGTAGAATTCGCGTCCTTTTAAATCAACGACTGACGGCAGGCAAGAACTTGCGCGGCGATGCAATCGGTAGTCCTTGACTTTGTACTGGCGACGCTGTTGCCCATCTACCTGGTGATGGGCCTGGGTTATGTGCTGCGCGTGAGCGGCGCGCTGAGCGCGGAGTTTCTGCGTGACAGCGCCCGATTGGTGTTTAATTTTGCCGCTCCCGCGACTTTGTTTTTCGCTCTCGCGGGCGCCGCCAGAAGCGAGGTGATCGCGCCGGCTTTCCTGTTCATCAGCATGGGCCTGCTGGTCGGCCTCACGCTGCTCTCGTGGGCGCTGGCGCCCCTGCTGGTGCGTGAGCGGGCCGAGCGCGGCGTTTTTGTACAGGGCGCATCGCGCGGCAATCTGCTGGTCTCCGGTCTGGCCTTTACTCACGGGGTCTACGGCATGGAGGGCATCGCCCTGGCCTCGTTACCGCTCGGGCTGTACATCATTTTCAATAATGTTTATTCGGTGGCGATCCTGAAACGCTATGCCGAGGATGGCAATCGATCGTTGCGCCAATATTGGCGCGAGGTATTCAAAAATCCGGTCATTGTCGCCGTCCTCGCCGGCGCCCTGGCCGGTTGGCTGGCCGTCGATATTCCCGTAAGCCTAAAAAACACCGGGGAATTGCTGGGCCGCCTGACCGTGCCGCTGATACTGTTCAATGTCGGCGCGTCCTTTGATTTCAAACTGCTGCGCGGCCCCAATGTGGTGGTCTGGTCGGCGACCCTGTTCAAATGCGTGCTGATGCCGATTATCGGTGTCGGTATAGCCTGGGTCATGGGTCTCAAGGGCATGGAGCTGGGTATTATTTTTCTGTTGCTGTCGTCGCCGACCTCCTCGATCAGCGTGGTCTTCGCCCAGATGTTCGGGGGGCGCGTGGGCCTGGCGGCAAACATGGTGCTGATCAGCAGCCTGCTGTCGATGGTGACGGTGGCGGCGGGACTCGTCTTCTTGCAGACCAGGGGCATGATTTAGTGGATCTTTTGGCTAACGGGCGATTTGATGACTGACGGGCTATTTGACTGGCGACTTGGATTATTGATCGGGCTACTTGTGGTTGTGCCGCTGGCTGCCTATGCCTGGCGTCTGTGGCGACGCCTGCGAGACATGAAGGCCAGTCAGCAGGCCAGCGAGCGGGCGGCGCAATTGCGTCAGGAGGAGCAGAAACAGCAGACGGAGAAGGGCTTGCGCATTCTCGCAACAGCGCTACTGCGGGAGGAATTGACGCTTACCGAGGGGAGTATGCGGATTTCCTATCTGTTAAGCCAAATTGACGGGCAGGCCACGGAAAAACAGCAGTACAGCGCCTTTTTTCAGCTCGCCGAGGCCACCGCTCATATCCCCATTCTCGATCAGTGGCAGGCCCTGCCGCGCAAACAGCAGCATGCCTTTACCCTTGAGCGGGAGACCCATGAAGAGAACTTCAAGCCCTTTGTACTGGCGGCGACACGGGTTCTGCTGGACGAGATGTCCCCTCGGCCCGCCGATGAGGTAAAACCCTGATTCCTGCCTATGCGCGACTCGCGGAGCTGATTTTTTTGAGAATCGCGCCACATTCCAGGTGAGGTGTGTAGGGGAACTGATCAAAGGCCGCGAAGTGCTCGATCCGGTAATCGTCGATCAACTCCGCCAGGTTTTCCCGCAGCGTTCGGGGATTACAGGAAATATAGATGATATGGTCGAATTGCCTTAACAGCACCAGGGTCTGCGCGTCCAGTCCGGCCCGGGGTGGGTCGACAAACACCGTTGAAAACCGGTAACCGTCGAGGTCGATGTCGCTCAGGCGTCGAAAAGGTCGAACCCCGGCCAGGGCCTGACTGATCTCGGCGCTGGACATGCGCACCAAGCGGACATTATCGATACCATTTTCCGCCAGATTATGCCGGGCCGAGCGTACCGACAGCTTGGCGATTTCCGTGGCCAGTACCCGGTCGAAGTTTTGCGCCAGCGGCAGGGTGAAATTGCCGTTGCCACAGTACAGCTCAAGCAGGTCGCCGCCAAACCCCCGGCTTTTATCCTGGGCCCAGCCGAGCATTTGTTCATTGACCCGGCCATTGGGCTGGGTAAAGGCGGTTTCCATTTGCCGGTAGTGATAGTCGCGCTGGTTTACCCGCAGGGTGTCGCGGATATAGTCCCGGCCCACGACCCGTTTCTGCTTGCGGCTGCGGCCGACAATGCTGACCCCCAGCGCCGCCGCCAGTGCGCGCGCTTCCCCTTCCCAAACCTCATCCAGGGGGCGGTGGTAGAGCAGGGTGATCAGCACTTCGCCGCGCAGGCCGCTCAAAAACTCGACGCCGAAGAGCCGCCGGCACAGATTGTCACTGGCGTTGATCGCCGTCATCAGGGGCTGCATGAGTCGGGTAATAGCGGTGGCGGCCACCGGAAACCGTTCAATCACATAAGGCTTTTTGTACTCGCCGGGGTGATACATGGCGTAATGAGCCTGACCGGCCAGGTGCCACACCCTGAATTCACAGCGCAGCCGGTAATGCAGGGGTGGCGACTCGAAAACCTCGATGGGGGGGAACTCGAAATCGGCGAAGCTGGCATGCAGGGCACTGATTTTTTCCCCTAACCGGGTGTGGTAATTGGCCGGATCGGGTGTGGAGGGGGCATGCGCTTCGGTCACGTTTCGGGCCTGGTCGATCAGGGACGGCGGCCGCGCGGCGCGGCCGGTGTCGGTTCAGGGGCCATAAGGGGCCTGCTATTATAAAACGCCCCGCATCTATAAAACGCCCCGCATCGGAAAGACTAAATTGCCGTGATCCACACCATCGAAGTCAGTGTCAAGGGCCAGGGCCTGCACGATATTACCCCGCGGGTGACGGCGGTGGTGAACAGCGCCGGATGGCGGGAAGGCCTGTGCACGCTTTACATTCAGCACACCTCCGCCAGCTTGCTGGTGCAGGAAAATCATGACCCCTCGGCGCGGCGCGATCTGGAGGCCTGGCTCAACCGCCTGGTGCCGGAACACGATCCCCTGTACACCCACACCCTGGAAGGCGCCGACGATATGCCCGCCCACATCAAGGCGGCACTGACCGCCAGTAGCCTGGCGATTCCGGTCATCGAACATCGGCTGGCCCTGGGCGCCTGGCAGGGCGTGTTCCTCTGGGAGCACCGCCGACATCGGGGCCAGCGCAAGGTCCTGCTGCACCTGGGGGCCTGACGGCCAGCCCCTCGCCTTGTGTTCACGGCGGACTGGTTACATAATCCCTGGCAATATCCCGGCTGACGCCGGGTTATCCGTTCGGCGGCCAGAGCTGCTGGCAAATCGCTGCATAATAATCATCCGGGCATTACTGAGTAACACACACCGGGCTGTCCGATCGTGCTATCCCCAGGCCCTGGTGAGTGGCAGCCATAACGAGGAAAACCATGTCATACCAACGACCCGTGTTTAAAGAGCAATATGAAAACTACATCGGCGGCAAATGGGTAGCACCGGCCGACGGCAAATATTTCGAGGACACCTCGCCCATCGATGGCCAGTTGGTGACGCGTGTGCCCCAGTCAAACGCCAGGGACATCGACCTGGCGGTGGCCGCGGCCTGGGAAGCGGCGGCGACCTGGAGCAAAACCACGGCCGCCGAGCGCAGCGTATTGCTGTTTCGCATCGCCGATCGCATCGAGGAAAATATCGAGCAACTGGCGGTGGTGGAAACCTGCGATAACGGCAAGGGTATCCGCGAAGCCCTGGGCGCCGACCTGCCCCTGGTGATCGACGAGTTCCGTTATTTTGCCGGCTGTATCCGCACCGAGGCCGGGGCGGTTACACACCTGGCCCCGGACCTGGTGAGCATGGAAGTCCACGAACCCCTGGGCGTGGTGGGCGCGATCATCCCCTGGAATTTCCCACTGCTGATGGCTGCCTGGAAAATTGTTCCGGCCCTGGCGACCGGCAACTGCATCGTCCTCAAGCCGGCCGAGCAGACGCCGGTGTCAATTCTGATCCTGCTGGAAATCATCGGTGATCTGCTACCCCCCGGGGTACTGAACGTGGTCAACGGCTTTGGCGCCGAGGCGGGCAAGCCCCTCGCCAGTCATCCGGGCATCAGGAAAATTGCCTTTACCGGAGAGACCACCACCGGCCGCCTGATCAGCCAGTATGCCGCCGACAATATCATTCCCGTATCCCTGGAACTGGGCGGCAAGTCTCCCAATATCTTCCTGGAAAGCGTCATGGCCAGGGACGACGAGTTTCTTGATAAAGCGATCGAGGGTCTGGTCATGTTCGCCCTCAACCAGGGCCAGGTCTGCACCTGTCCGTCCCGCGCCCTGATCCAGGAAAGCATCTACGATAAATTCATGGAAAAATGCCTGCCCCGGGTGGCGGCCATCCAGATGGGCGACCCCTATGAGCTCACCACCATGATGGGCGCCCAGGCCTCCAATGACCAGTACCAGAAGATCATGAGTTATCTGGACGTCGGTAAACAGGAGGGCGCGGAGCTGCTGTGCGGGGGCAATGCCTATAAAAACGCCAAATACCCGAACGGTTATTACATCGAGCCGACCATCTTCAAGGGTCATAACAAAATGCGCATCTTCCAGGAGGAAATTTTCGGTCCCGTGCTCGGCGTCACCACTTTCAGGGACGAGGCCGAGGCCCTCGCGATCGCCAACGACACCCTCTATGGCCTCGGTTCGGCGGTATGGACGCGCGACATGCATCAGGCCCAGCAATTTGTCGAAGGCATTGAGGCGGGCCGGGTCTGGGTCAACTGCTACCATGTGTATCCCGCCGGTGCTTCCTTTGGCGGTTATAAAAACTCCGGCATCGGGCGCGAGAACCACCACATGATGCTGGATCACTACCGCAACACCAAAAATGTGCTGCTGTCCTATAACAAAAACAAGCTGGGCTTTTTCTGAGCCGCGTGATTGTGAAGGTGGACAAGGGCTGACGGCGGGGGCGATCGATGAGTGACGTGAACCAGGAGACAGACTGCATCGAGCGGGTCAGTGTCACCCCGGCCGCCGCCGAAGTCATCGATCGCCTGCGGGCCCAACACGGTGAGCTGCTGTTCCACCAGAGTGGCGGTTGCTGTGATGGCTCGGCGCCGATGTGCTTTGCCGTGGGTGATTTTCGGGTTGGCGCCCGCGATGTCTGCCTGGGCGAAATTCACGGTTGCAAGTTCTACATGGGCGTCGATCAGTTTGAATACTATAAAAACTGCGAAACCATTGTTGACGTGACACCCGGTCGGGGCGCGAGTTTTTCCCTGGAAATTCCGCTGGGACTGCGTTTCATTACCAGCTCGCGCCTTTATGGCGATGATGAACTGGCCCGGGTCAGGCCGGTCAGTGCCGCTTGAAGCCCGGCGCCCGGGTGATTTTCCGCGCGCTATTCGTTTGTCCAGGGCGACTTCCCAGGCAACGACTTGCGGGCTGTTTTTTCGCGCTCAGGCCAGGTCGCTGGTTTTTGCCGCCAGCGCGAAAAGCCGCGGGCTCAACAGGCCCTTGTCGGGAGCCTGCCAGATCACCGTGACCCGGAGGTGGGCCGTGATCAGGGTCGGATAGTGACCCCAGGCATCGGCCAGCGCGCCGATGTCGGCGGTAAAGCGAAGGGCATCCGTGTAGCGTGCAAAGGAGAAATTACGGCGCAGGTAGGACCCGCCCGCGTGGCGACGGATTTGCCAGCCGGGCAGGGAGGCCAGCAGCCTGGCTTCCTCGGCCGTGTTCAGGGGCGCGAGGGATGGCTCCGCCGCCAGGTTTTTGACCGATGGTTGCGATGTTTTCGATGCCTTGTCGTGCATGTCGGTAGCCCCGGCGATGGTGTTCAAAGACAGTTTTCCGGCTTCGGTAAACCGGCGATCTTGCTGGCCACCCGGGCGGGACTGGGCGGGAATAATTGCAGCAGGTAAATGCTGCGGCCCTTGTCCTGGCCGAGACGGGTTTTGACGTAGTTGACCAGCGGACGCATGGCCGGTGACAGCCCGAAACTGTGGTGGAATTCCCGCAGCAGGTAAATGATTTCCCAGTGCCGCTCGTCGAGTACGAGGTTTTCCTCGCCCGCCAGCCATGCCGCGACGGTTTCACTCCAGTCATCGAGGCAGCGCAGGTGACCATCGTCGTCGATCTCGGGTTTGTTGGCGGGTGTCGACATTGGCGCCTCAATACCAGCTGATGACCGTGTCGGCCTCGACCACCAGGTCGACAAACTGCTCATCGCTCACCGCCTGGAAGGGCTCAGGCATTGCCACGGACTCTTGCAGCCCCCGAGCCAGGACATCGGGCCAGAGCACGTAAAACCGTACCGGCAGCGCCAGCGCGTCTTCCATAGCGCTTATAGCGCTGCTGCCCTCACTCCAGTTGAGGCCGTAAACGCCGTCTTCGAGCAGCAGAATCCGGTCGCCGGACCGCACCCGCGCCAGGCAATTCAGCAATTGCGGATTGCGGTAGGGGGATTTGTTGACCGTGTGCAGAATCATCAGAAGCTCAGGATACGGGTCATGGCGCGGAGCAGTTGTTTGACCTCGGTCGTGTCGATCACCCTGATGCCCGGGCTGATGTCATTCTCGCTCAGCCGCCGCGCCGTCAGCGAGGCACGGTCGACGAACAGCTCATCCACCTCATAAAGGGGCAGGGCGCCAAGCATGGCGCGGTGATTTTTCGCATGGATCATGTTCGAATCCTGGTGGTCGAGCAGCTGCCAGACGCCCTCGTCCAGAAACAGCAGGCTGATCGAAAACCCCATGGCGCCGCCGGCGAGGGCGGCTTCCAGCGCTTCCCTGGCCAGGGCCCCGCCATAGGGCGCGGCGCGGCACAGCAATAACAGGCTCGGTCGCTGATTCGCATCCCCGGGTTTCGGTCCGCCACTGTGATCGGTATCGGTCATGAGGTCGGGCCGAAGGTGACCAGGCGATCCGAGGCGCTGGCGGCGTCCAGTAACTCGCCGAGCCCGGCGAGCCGTATGCCGTTTCCCAGATTGTGGGCGGTTTTGCCGAAGCGACGGGCCTCGCGGTCGTCGAGCACGCCGCGGCGCAGGGCGGCGGCGATGCAGACCACGGCATCGAGATGATGTCGTTCGATCAGATCCCGCCAGCGTTGCGCCGGCTGTAGTTCGTCCTGGGGCAGGGTCAGCAGGTCGGAGGCGTTATGGACGCCATCGTGATAAAAAAACAGGCGCTGGATAGTGTGACCCCTGGCCAGCGTCGCGACGGCAAAGCGGTAGGCGGTTTCGGCGGCCTGGTCGGTATAGGGTGCACCGAGAATGACGAGGGAAAATTTCATCTGAGCTGAGATGGCGGTGGTTTCTCCGCTGCATCTTAGCAAATGCCGCGCGGTCATTTGTGTGACCCGGTCGCCAGCGTATAATCTGAACGTCGCGACCCGCCGGTGGTCGTGTAATCAGGTTAATAGTCAGCGTGATAAGGTTAGTCAAGGATTCGTCAGCTGAATGTCAGCTTAATAAAGGATTCAAGGGCAGTGGACGTTGTCGATCAGATCAACCCGAAGCAGAGCCAGCCGGATCAGGGTTTTGAAGCGCGCCTGAAAGCCGAGTTGCTGGCCAGCAGCGGCATCAAGGAAATGGATTACGCCCGCGCCCTGCGCGTCGCGCGCGACACCGCCGGGGAGGAATCCCTGGTGTCACTGCTGATCCGCCTGGGCATGGTTTCCGATCGGGCCATGGCTCAGGCCCTGGCGCGGGTTGAGTCGCTGCGTCTGCTGAAGCCTGAAGACTATCCCCTGGAGCCTCTGGGTGCTGAGTCACTACCGGCGCGCTTTCTCAAGGATCAGAAGGTAATTCCGGTGGCCGAGACCGATGACCGGATCGAACTCGCCATGGTTGATCCCAGTCTCGATTACCCGGTGCGGGCCCTGGAGCTGGCCCGTGGCAAACCGGTGAGCCGCTGCATCGGCGCCCAGTCGGAGATTCAGGCGGCGCTGGAAAAGCTCTACGACGGCACCCTGGCGGCGGCTGGTGAGCCCGCCGACAGCGAGGTGATGGCCGACCTGGATGTCCAGCAGTTGCGTGACATGGCCAGCGAGGCGCCGGTGATTCGCCTGGTCAATCAGATCATTCAGCGGGCGGTGGAAGGCCGGGCCTCGGACATCCATGTCGAACCCTTCGAGAACATCCTGAAAATACGCTATCGCATCGACGGCGTGCTGCGGGACGAACCCCCGCTGGCCCAGGGCATGGCGGCGGCGGTGATTTCCCGGATCAAAATCATGGCCAACCTCGATATCGCCGAGCGCCGTCTGCCCCAGGACGGGCGCATCAACGTGCGCATGCAGGGGCAGGAGTTCGACATTCGGGTATCGACGGTGCCGACCATGTACGGCGAGAGCCTGGTGATGCGGCTGCTGCAGCGCGAAAGCGTCACCCTGGACTTCGACAGCCTGGGCGTTGACAGTGAAGCGCAGAAAATACTCGAACGCGCCCTCGCCCTGCCCTACGGCATGATCATCGTCACCGGGCCGACCGGCAGCGGTAAAACCACCACCCTCTACACCGCGCTCAACAGCCTCAATACCGAGCAGCGCAAGGTGATTACGGTTGAAGACCCGGTCGAGTACAACCTCGAAGGCATCAACCAGATCCAGGTCAATGCGGCCATCGGCCTGAATTTCGCCGGCGCCCTGCGCTCCATCGTCCGTCAGGACCCGGACGTGATCATGGTCGGCGAGATGCGCGACCTGGAGACCGCGAAAATCTGCGTCCAGTCGGCCCTCACCGGACACCTGGTGCTGTCCACCCTGCACACCAACGAAGCCGCCGGCAGTGTCACGCGGCTGATGGAGATGGGCATCGAGGACTACCTGCTCAACTCGACCCTGAACCTGGTGGTCGCCCAGCGCCTGGTGCGGCGCCTGTGCCTCGACTGCCGGGAACCCTATACCGCCAACGATGGTCAGATGCGTGAATTTCGCCTGCGTGAGCTGGGCGCCGAGGCAGCCCCCCGGCTGTACCGCGCCAAAGGCTGTGCCAACTGCGGTGGCACCGGTTACCGGGGTCGGCTCAACATCATGGAATTGTTGCGGGTCAGCGACCGGATCAGGGAGCTGATCCTCCAACATGCCGCCGCCATCGAGATCGAGCGGGCGGCGCGCGCCGAAGGCATGAAAACCATGTTCGAGGACGGCTGTATCAAGGCCCTGCGAGGCCTCACCACCCTGGAAGAGGTGGTGCGCGTCAGTCAGGAAACCTGAGTTGTCCGAAGTGATATCCCTAGCCATGCCAGACCCAGCCGCGGCCGCGATCCGCGGGTGCCGCCGACACCCGGGAGGGCTGCATGCCGGCGTTTGATTATCGGGCGGTAACCCCCCAGGGCGAAGTCAGGACCGGGCAGATGTCCGGCGCCGTCAGGGAGGACGTCGCCGCCAGCCTGCAGAAGATCGGCTTGATCCCCATGTCCGTGGAACCGGCCCGGGCCTCGGCCGGCGCCGTGGCCACGGGCCGGTTGAAGTTGAGCAAGCGGCGGCTGGGGCGGCGAGACATTGCTGATTTCACCCGCCAACTGTCGATTCTGGTGGGCGCCGGCCTGCCTCTCGATCGGGCGCTGGCGGTCATTCTGCAGGTGTCCTCGGAGCCGCTGCTACGCCAGCTGGTGGAAAACCTGCAAAGCGAGGTGCGCGGCGGCGCGACCCTGTCCTCGGCCCTGCTGCGGCATCCCGAGCTGTTCCCGGACTTTTACATCAACCTGGTGCGGGCGGCGGAGATGTCGGGCAAGCTGGCCCGCAGCCTGGAGGAAATCTCCCTGTTCATCGAAAAATCCCAGGCCCTGCGGGAAAAGCTGGTCTCCGCCATGGTCTACCCGGCGATACTGGTGATCGTCACGCTGATATCCCTGGCGGTGATCATGGTTTTTGTGCTGCCGGAATTTTCCGAACTGTTTGCCGATATGAACGCGCCGCTACCGGCCTCGACGGCGTTTGTGCTGGGTGTCACCGACTTTGTCCGTGCCTACTGGCTGCTGATGCTCGCTTTGATCGGCCTGGTCGCGGTGTACTACCAGCGCCGTAGCAAGGACCCCGCCTGGTTGTACAAGCGCGACCAGCGCCTGCTCGATAGCGCGCTTACCAGCGATCTGGTGAAAAAGATCAACATGGCCTATTTCAGCCGGACCCTGGGCACCCTGCTGTCCGGGGGCGTGCCGCTGCTGTCGGCCCTGGGCATCGCCAGGGAGAGCCTGCGCAACCGCGTGCTCAAGGAAAAACTGGGCAGTGTCACCGCCAGCCTGAAGGACGGCAGTGGTCTGGCGGGGCCGCTGATCGAAACCCGGGTGTTCCCGGATTTCGCCCTGCAAATGATTCAGGTGGGCGAGGAAACCGGCCAGCTCGATGACATGCTGATTCGGGTGGCGGACATCTATGACCGGGAAGTGTCCACCGCCACCGAGCGGGTGCTGTCGGTGCTGGAGCCGGTGATGATCATCGGTCTGGGGGTGGTGATCGGTGGCATTATCATGTCCATTCTGGTGGCCATCCTCGGCATCAACGATTTGCCGATGTAAGGTTGGCCCCGGTAACGGTTCGCCCGGATAACGAGCCACTAAAGTAACGATCCACCCCGATAAACCGTCTCTCGATGGCAAGCGACGGCAAGCGCCGACAAGAGAAGGCAAGCGACGACAAGAGAAGCGCATAAGGAAACAGCAAATGACAAACACTAATCGGACAAAGACTAATCAGACAAATATTAATCGGACAAAGACTAATCGGACAAAGACTAATCGAAAGCATCGGGGTTTTACCCTGCTGGAACTGCTGGTGGTGCTGGTGATACTGGGCTTGCTCGCCAGTCTGGTCGGGCCCCAGGTGATCAAGCAGATCGGCGGTTCCAAGACCAAAACCGCGGCCCTGCAAATCAAGGAATACGGCACCGCTCTGGATCTCTTCAATCTGGAGGTGGGCCGTTATCCCACTACCAGCGAGGGTCTGGAAGCCCTGATTGAAAAGCCCTCGGGCGCGCGCTTCTGGAACGGCCCCTACCTCAAGAAAAAGGTGGTGCGTCTCGACCCCTGGGGCAACGACTATATCTACCGCTCGCCGGGCGACCACGGCGCCTACGATCTGATCTCCCTGGGCGCGGACAACCGTGACGGCGGTGACGGCGAGGACGCCGATGTCGTCAGCTGGGAGTAGGCCGCGCGCTCATGGCGAGCCAGCACTCCTTGCCGCCGCCGGTCGCTGAGCCTATGTCCGCCGTAAGAAGCCCACCCTGATATGTCCAGCCTAGTATGTCCGCCGTAAAAAAAAGCGCCCGGGGCTTCACCCTGCTGGAACTGCTGGTGGTGATCGTGCTGATGGTGGCGGTGGTCTCGGTGGTCAGCGTCAACATTGTCGCCGGCCTCGACAGCTCGCGCGTCAAAACCTCGGCGCGGCAGTTGGCCACGGTCTTGCGCGCTGCCCGCGCCGAGGCCCTGGGCAGCGGCCTCGAAGCGGGCATCGTGCTGGGTCGCCAGGTCCCCGAGGACGCGAACCTGGAATACGGCGACTTTGCCATGGCGGCGAGGGATGCGATCGGAGCGCGGCGCAGCTATACCATATTGCCGGCCGGGGAATGGGTCACGCTGCCGGGCGGCATGAGTCTGTCGGTGTCTCCCGGCGGTGGTGGCGGTGGTGGCGCCGCGCAGGGGGCGCTGGTGCCACCGGGGAGCCTCATGTTCTACCCCGACGGCAGTTCCAGCGGTGGCCGTCTGGAGGTTCAGGCCGGAGAGGATCGGCTGATCATCGACGTCGACTGGCTGACTGGCGAGGTGAAATTCGATGCCTCCTCGGGCTAGGCGCCGGGCAAGCGAAAGTGACGGGATGCAGGCGGGATTTGATTTAATGTCCGGATACAAGGTTAGCGAAACCAGGGCCGGCAATTTGCGAACCGGGCGATCAGCACGTGGGCGCCGATCGTTCGCGTCCCCATCGGCTGCGTCCCCGTCCCTGGCGCGCGGCTTTTCCCTGCTCGAAGTGATTGTGGCGCTGTCTGTGTTGACCATCTGTGTCAGTACGCTGATGCATATTTTCAGCGGCTCGGTGGCGGCGACGCGAACCAGCAACGGCTACTACGGCGCGCTTGAAGTGGCGGAATCCCGGCTTGCCGCCGCCGCCGCCGAACGCAACCCGGTGGGCCTGGACTCCGGCGAAAGCGAGGCAGGCTATCGCTGGCGGACCACGGTGCGCGAATATCAACCGGATAACGACAACCCCCTGTTCGTCCAGGACGTTTTTGTCGATACCGAGCGGCGCTTCGTGCCCTATCACTACCACGTCGAGGTGGAGTGGGGCGAACCCCGCGGCTATCATCTGGAGCTGTCCACCGTGCGCATCGGCCTGAAGGAATGACGCCCCGACCGAGGCTTCCGGCGCCTGGCTTCACCCTGGTGGAGTTGCAGATCGCCCTGCTTATCGTCGCGGTGATGGCGGCGCTGATGAGTGGCGCCCTGCGTCTGTCCTCGAAGACCTGGGCCAGCGTCCACCAGCAACAGGACCAGGTCGAGCACCGCTACTTCCTCGCCCAATACCTCAGGCGCCACCTGAGCAACGCGCGTTTCATGCGCGTGACGACGGCGGATGAGGGCACCGTGATCGGCTTTTTTGGCAACGGCGAAACCATCAATTTCGTCGCGCCCTGGCCGGCCTTTCATAACGATGGCGAGTTGTACTGGTGGAACCTGGCCCTGCAATGGGATGAGGAGCGCCGGCAGTACGACCTGCTCGCCAGTTATTTTCCCTACGATGACGGCAGCCGCCGGCCCCGCACCGACAGCAGCGGCCGGGACGATGAAGACGATACAGGGGAGGAATTCGGCGCCAGCAGCGGCCGGGCGGTGAACTTCATCGACCCCTTCGCGGAACAGGCCCTGCTGACACTTGATAATGATGGCCGTTTGCGCCTCGGCGATATCGAGCCCTCGACCCTGGTCCTGGCCCGCGACGTGCAAGCGCTTGAATTTGAATATTTTTATCGCGACGAGGAAGGTGTCCAGGATTGGCTGCGGGACTGGGAGCCGGGCAACAACACGCCACTGGTGATCCGCGTCAATCTCGATGTCGCCGAAACCGCGCCCGGGGCCGACGGCGGCAAATACTACGCACCCCTGACCGAAATCATCGTCACGCCCCGGTTTGCCGATCAGAAACTCCATGCCGATGTCTTTGACGGCCGCCGGTAAATCCGGGCCCTCTGCCTTCGCGCCCGCGGGCTTCGTGCTGGTGATGGTGCTCTGGCTGATCGCCCTGCTCACCATCATCGCCCTGGGACTGGCCTACAACAGTCGCCAGGCCGTGCAGGGCGCCAGCGGCATCACCGGGGCGGTGCAGGCCCGCTACCTGGCCGAGGGCGGCGTGCAACTGGCGCTCATGAACCTGCTCGCCCGCGAGCCCCAGGATCGCCTGCTCGGCGACGGCGAGACCCTGGACATAAACCTCCCCGGCGGGGCCGTGGCGCTGACGGTTACCGACGAGGCCGGTAAGATCGATCTCAATACCGCCAGTGCTGAAATGATGTCCCGCCTGTTTGTCAGTTTCGACCTGGCTCCCGCGGACGCTGACGCCCTCGCCGACGCCCTGGTCGACTACCGGGACGAGGATGATCTGAAAGGACTCAATGGCGCGGAAGATCCCGACTATGAGGCCGCCGGCCTGCCCTGGGAGGCCAAGGACAGCGCCTTTACCGATATCGAGGAATTACAGCGGGTGTTCGGCATGCCTCCCTGGCTGTACCGGGCGGTGTTGCCCTACGTCACCATTTACAGCCAGGCCCGGGGCGTCAATCCCGAGGTGGCGCCCCTGCAAGTGCTGTTCGCGCTCTCCGACGACTCGCCTGCCAGCCTGGAAAACTATATTCGCGACCGGCGCGACAACCACCTGGCGCGTCTGCCCATGCCCGCGCCACCGGGCATGGACGCGGCCTTCGTTACCCGCGTCCGGGGCATCATCCTGAGCATAGACGCCACCGGCACCAGTCCCTCGGGCAAGCAGGCGGCCATTGCCACCACCGTGCGCATTCGCCGGGGCCGCAATCGGGAGACCATCGAGACCCTGGATTGGCTACCTTATCGGCGCCAGACTGTCGAAGAGGGGGGTGAACATGGTAGCCTTCGGGCCGGGAGCCAGGGAGCCGGTCAAGGCCCGGAGCAGTGAATGAACATAGGCAATCTGTTAAACGGCGATCACTTCGGCATGGGGCCGAAGCTAGGCCGTTTTCTGGCCTGGTGGGGGGGCGAACTCCGCGCCCTGGTGCCCGCCTGGCTGGAGCGCCGGCTCTCGGGCGAGGAAACCGAGGTGCGCGCCAGGGTGCTGGACCGGCGTGTCATTCTGACACTCAACCAGGACGGCGGGTCCGCGCCCCTGGGCGAGCTGGACCTGGCTGACGACTTGCGGGCGGTAAGGACAACGGCCCTGCGGGAAGTGATCGACAAACGCGTTGCCGGGGGAACCGGTCTGCGTATCGAACTCGATGGCGGGCAGGTGCTCGGCCGCGACGTGTTCCTGCCCCTGGCCACCGAACACAACCTGGCCCAGGTGATCCGCTTTGAAATGGATCGCCTGACACCCTTCACCGGCGACCAGGTGGGTTTCAGCTATCGGATTCTGGCGCGCCTGCCGGAGCGGGACCGGATCAAGGTGCGCCTGGAAGTGGTGCCGCGAGACTACCTCCTGGGTCTGCTGGAACAGCTGGCACCCCTGGGCCTGACCGTCAGCGGTGTCTATATCGCCGATGCTCTTGCCGAGGGCGCGGACGAGGGCACGGATAGTCACGGCAACAAACCATCCTTCAATGTCCTGCCGGCGGACCTGCAAGCCCCGCCCGAAGCGCTGTGGAACGGCAAAAACCGCAAGCTGCTGGCCGGCCTGCTGGCCCTGCTGGTGCTGGCGATCGGCCTGCCCGCCTACTGGCAGAACCGCCAGCTCGGGCAACTGGAGACCGAAATCGCCGCCATCAGTGCCGATGCCACGCGCGCGGCGGAGCGACAGCGCCTGCTGGCCGCCCACCTCGAAGGGCAGCGGATACTGACGGAAAAGAAAAACACCCAGCTCGCCAAGCTCGAAACCCTTCGCGCCCTGACCGAGCTGCTGCCCGGCACCACCTGGGTTTCGAAGCTGGAGATCGATCGCAGCCAGGTATCCCTGCAGGGCGAGTCGAGCAAGTCCTCCGATCTGATCGCCATTCTCGAGCAGAGCGAATATTTTCGTAACGTCGAGTTCGCCTCGCCGGTGACCCGCGGCCGCACCTCCGACAAGGAGCAATACCAGATTCGCATGCAACTGGTCGGGCTGGAGGGCGGTCAATAATGGAGCGGTTATCGCCCGGCATCAGCCGTTTCGCCGCCATCGGCCTGGTGCTGCTGCTGGCCCTCGGGCTGGTGTTTTACGCGCTCGTGCCGCTGGTCAATGCCTATGTGGAGCGCGCCGATCAGGTGTCGATGCAGACCCGGAGTCTGGCGACCATGCGCAACCTGCTCGCCCATCGAGGCGAGGTGGAGGAGGAACTCAAGCGTCTGGAGACCCTCAACAACGAGGGCGAGATCTTCTTCAGGGGCGCCAAGCCCGCCATTGCCTCGGCACGCTTGCGCGAACTGGTGAGCGACATGGTCAAGGCCAGCGGCGGCGAGCTGGTCAGCAGCCAGGAATACGAAACCGAGTCGCTCAACACCGCCAGCGCCATTGGTCTGCGCCTGCAATTTAATGGCGATACCGACCACCTGGCGGATTTTCTTTTTCGCCTCGAAAACGCCCGCCCGCTGATCTTTGTCGAGGACTTGTCGGTCACCAGCGTGCAGCGCCACGCGCGCGGCGGTGCCCGGGTACGGACCGTTTCCGCTGCCCGGGCCAGGGCCAGGCGCGTCAGCCTTTCGGTCAGCGTCAACCTGTTCGGCTACATGGTGGCGGAGGAGGGTGCATGAGCAGGACAGCCGAGCAGACAGCCGAGCAGACAGCCGAGCATGGCGCCGGTGCGCCGGCCGCCGCGGGAGCAAGCCATGGCCGCTAGCAAGGCCCGCCTGCTGACCACGGCCTTGCTCGGCGGCATCGGCGCGCTGGCCCTGCTTATCGTCCTGGAGCTGGTGCTGCTGGCGCTGGGCCCGCGTTTTGCAGGGCCGGATGAGCCCGCGGACGAGCTCGGTGCCGCGCCGATCACCGGCCTGAATATCAGAAACATCGGTCTGGAGCAGGATTTTGAGGAAGTCGCCGCCAGGCCCATCTTCACCTGGAACCGCAAGCCCGTGCCCACTGACCCCGGCGAGCCCCAGGGCGAAACCAGCGAGATCGACAGCCGCTGGGAGCTTTCCGCCATCATTGCCGACGGCGCCAGCCAGTTCGCCTATTTCACCCCTCGTGATGGCGGCCTGCCGACCCGCCTGGCGGAGGGCATGTACTTT
>JBECKV010000113.1:0-5478 GCA_040235495.1 Porticoccaceae bacterium | reverse complement strand
CGACGCCGAGTTTGAAGGCGATACGCACGCATTTCTGGCCAGCTACCAGATAGCTCCGGGGCATACCCTCTCCGCCTATGCTTACTTACTCGACTTCAACGAGGCTCCCGCCCTGTCGAGTGAAACCTATGGTATCGACTACCTGGGGAGCTTCGTGCTCAGCGATGCCATCAAGTTAGGTGTCAATCTCGCCTTTGCCGAGCAAAGCGACTACCAGGACAACCCGGCCGAGTTCGACGCGGGCTATTACTTTGGCGAATTCTCGGCAGTGTTCAAGCCGCTGACCCTCGCCATCGGTCACGAAGTGCTCGAAAGCGACGATGGCGTATCGTTCAAAACGCCGCTGGCGACCCTGCACAAATTCCAGGGCTTTGCGGACATATTCCTGGTCACTCCGGCCAATGGTATTGAAGACACCTACCTGAAGGTCGCCACCACGATCGGCCCGGTAAACCTGGTCGTTTTCTATCATGATTTCGAAGCGGAAACCGGCGGCATGGAATACGGGGACGAAATCGATTTTATCGCCACCTATAAAATCAACGACACCTACAGCCTGATGTTCAAATACGCCGCCTATGACGCTGATGAGTGGGCCACCGACACCGACAAGGCCTGGTTGATGGTCTCGGCATCGTTCTGATGCCGGCGCCAAAACCCGCGGGCTATTTATCCGGCGAAAAATTGCCAGGTGAAAAAAATCCCCATTGAGTCGGCTGGCATGGCGCCACGGAATTTGACCGAACCTGGCGTTGACGAAACCCGCATCATGCTGGTGGATGATCAGGCGGATCGCGCGGCCATGCTCGAATGCAACCTCAAAGCCATGGGTTTTGAGGTTGTTTCCGTCCTGGCCAGCGCTTCCGGCCTGCTCTATCAGATGCAACAGCTCGAACCCCACATCATCATGATTGACGTCGATTCACCCGACCGCGACATTCTGGAAAGCCTGGCGCTTATCAATGAACATCACCCACTGCCGGTGGTGATGTTCTCGCCCCATGAAGATCCGGATTTTATTCAACAGGCGGTTCGCTCGGGCGTATCCGCCTACATGATGGAAAACCTCAATCCGGCGAAAGTCCGCCCGATACTGGAAATCGCCATTGCCCAGTTTGAGCGCTTCCAGGCGCTGAGGCGGGAATTGAACTCTACCCAACAAAAACTCGATGCCCGTGACACCATTGAAAAAGCCAAACGTCTGTTGATGAAGCAGCAACGCCTGTCGGAGGACGAAGCCTACAAAAACATGCGTTCACTGGCGATGAACAACAGCCAGCCACTGGTGCGCGTGGCGGAAAACATTATTGCCATTTTGGCCCACGCTCAACGGGATGCCAGCTGATATGTCCATGATCAAGAAACCGATACCCGAACTCCGGCAGCTGAATATCGGCTTTGTCAGACTCACTGACAGCGCGCCGCTAATCGTTGCCAGGGAAAAAAAATTTTTCCGAAACCACGGCCTGGATGTGGAACTGAAACGAGAGAGTTCATGGGCCAGCATTCGCGACAAACTGGCTACCGGCCTACTGGATGCCGCGCAAATGCTCGCGCCCATGCCCCTGGCCGCGAAGCTCGGCCTTGAAAACCTGAATAGCCCTTTTATTACCGGGCTGATGTTGAGCCTCAATGGCAATGGCATCACCCTGGCCAGTGGCTTATCCCGGCGCATGGCACTCAACCCTGCAACAGCTCACCAACCCCAGGCCACCGCGTGGGCGCTGAAACAACTGCTTGACAAGACCGCGCGGACGCTCACCTTTGCCACGGTTTATCCCTTTTCAATGCATACTTTCCAGCTGCGACAGTGGCTTGAATCCGGGGGCATCCAGCCCAGCGAAGATGTAAAGTTCATCGTTCTGCCACCGGAACAAATGGTGGAACATCTGGCGCGCGGCGCCATTGACGGATTTTGTGTCGGCGAGCCCTGGAATACCCTGGCCGTGCAGGCAGGCGTGGGTGAGGTCATGGCCACCGGGTATGACATCTGGAACAATGCCCCAGAGAAAGTATTAGCCGTCCTGGAGCCCTGGCACGAGACTCACCCGAGCACGCACCTGGCCATGCGCATGGCCATCATGGAAGCACAGGCCTGGCTGAGCGAACCGGGTCATCGAGAAGAGGTAGTGAAGCTGCTCGCCAGCCCCTGTTATCTGGATCTTCCGGCACAGGCTATCACGCCATCCTTGCTCGGACATTTCCAGTACCGGAAAAACGGCCCATGCATCCCGAAACCGGATTTCCACGTTTTTCATCGCTACCATGCCGGCTTTCCCTGGCGCTCTCGGGCGGAGTGGTTATTGCTCAGAATCCATGAAATGCTCAAAAAACCTCTCGATCATTCACGGGTGTGCCCATTGATAAAAGATGTTTTTCGCACGGATCTCTATCGTCAGGCGGCCCAACATCTGGGCTTGAAAAGTCCCAGCGTGGACAGCAAAAGTGAAGGCACGCAAGGGACTGTTCACCGCCTGGAAAAAAATATTGAACTGGGTCCGGATCTGATTCTGGATAATCGCCAGTTTGACCCTGTCTGCGCCTACTAATCCCTGCCTGGATCCTCACCTGAACGTGACCAGAATGGCTACTCGCTGCACACCAGGGAAGCAGGACAGCGTGATCATGGGATCATCGATTTGGTGCGCAATCAAACCCTGCCCCAACCTGGGGCGTGCGATTTCATTTATCAGCCGGTTTTGCCGCCGATTTGACGCCAAAAGCAAGCCAACGACCCGGACATTGTTGTTGGTACGCAATTTGAATGTAACAACACGAGTAAGGCTTTAGCTTTGGCTGATACGCCTTAATTCATTCGCACCAGAATCAGGTGCCGGGCAACGATGCCTTTTTACGCTACGGTGGTGAGTTTTCCACCTGCAAAGGCCAAGTCCGCACCAGCCTTGCACTCGAACACTCTGCCCTTAGCGTTCATCTTCAAGCAGGAGTAGTGTTCATGATCAAACATCTTTTTTCCGTCTACGCGAGAACCGCTAATCGAGTGCGACCGGGAAGCAAAACCACCGGCTTCGGGGGCTGGCGCACCGCTGGCGCCATTACCTTTTTTGTCTTGTTTTCGAACGCGACCCTGGCCGATGTGGGCGAACCTGAAAAAGAAGATCTGAAATTCGGTTTTATCAAGCTCACCGACATGGCGCCCCTGGCCATCGCCTATGAAAGAGGCTATTTCGAGGACGAGGGGCTGTACGTCACGCTGGAAGCCCAGGCCAACTGGAAAGTCCTTCTGGACGGCGTTATCGACGGCCAACTGGATGGCGCCCATATGCTCGCTGGTCAGCCTCTTGCCGCAACCATCGGCTTTGGCACCAAGGCCCACATCATCACGCCCTTTAGTATGGACCTGAACGGTAATGGCATCACCGTCTCCAACGATATCTGGGAGCAGATGAAAGCCCATGTGCCCAAGCAAAGCGACGGCAAACCCGTGCACCCGATCAAGGCTGACTTCCTGAAGCCGGTGGTCGATAAGTACAGAAGTGAGGGCAAGCCCTTCAAGATGGGTATGGTGTTTCCGGTTTCGACTCATAATTACGAGTTGCGTTACTGGCTCGCCGCCGGCGGCATCCACCCGGGCTACTATGCACCCGCCAAGGGTGATATCAGTGGCCAACTGGAAGCCGATGTACTGCTGTCGGTAACGCCACCACCACAAATGCCCGCCACCATGGAAGCCGGCACCATTTACGGCTATTGCGTCGGCGAGCCATGGAACCAGCAGGCGGTATTCAAAGGTATCGGCGTGCCGGTGATAACCGACTATGAAATCTGGAAGGACAACCCTGAAAAAGTCTTCGGTATTACCCGGGAGTTTTCGGAAAAATATCCCAACACCACCGCCCGAGTGGTCAGGGCCCTGATTCGCGCCGCCTACTGGCTGGATGAAAATAACAACGCCAACCGCGCGGAAGCGGTGAAATACCTGAGTCAACCCAACTATGTGGGCGCCGACTACAAGGTCATCGCCAATAGCATGACCGGCACCTTCGAATACGAAAAGGGCGACAAGCGCGCGGTGCCCGATTTCAACGTGTTTTTCCGCTACCACGCCACCTACCCCTACTACAGCGACGCCATCTGGTACCTGACACAAATGCGCCGCTGGGGCCAGATCGCCGACCAGCAGAGCGACCAGTGGTATGTGGACACGGCAAAATCAGTCTACCGACCGGACATTTACGCCATCGCCGCCAAATCACTGATTGCCGACGGCACTTTCAAGGCATCCGACTTTCCGGACTTTGCCACCGAAACCGGCTTCAAACCGCCGAATGCGGAGTTTATCGATGGCATCAGCTACGACGGCAGCAAACCAAACGCCTATCTGGAGCAATTTCCCATCGGCCTGAAGGGGGCAAATACAGTCAATTAAAAATACCGTCTAAACAGCCAACATCGACGCCCGTGCTCAGGCGCGGGCCGGAATTCCGGGAGGGAGAATTATGAGTCAGGCGGTTGGTAGCGCGGTCGGCCCCGATGATAAAAGCACGACCACAAATGGCGCACGAGGCGATCGATCAAAAGAAAGCGAAGCGTCGCCAAAACCAGGCAAGCATGGAAATGTGGTGCCTATGACCAATGAAGCATCGGATAGCACAGCGATGAAAAATACCTTGACCAGTAAAACCCAGGAGCCTTCGGGCGTGCCACTCCATGTGCGCATTAATAAATTCCTGTCGCTCTTGGGCTTGACCTGGTTTGTGCCGCTCGTGAGTCTGGCCGGTGGCGGAAATCCGCAAGCCCAGTTCCGCGAACTGTTTCGCATCATGGGTGTGCCAGTGCTATTTTTCCTGGCGTTTCTGGCCTTTTGGGATTGGGGCGCCGCGAAAATTGAAACCAGCCTCGGCGCCGTGCCCGGCCCCAGCGCCGTCTGGAATGAAGCCCAGGGCCTGATGGACGAACACCGTCGGGAACGGGAAAAGGAACTTGCCTTTCAAGAGCGCCAGGAGGCGCGCAATGCCAAGATGCTAGAGCAAAACCCAAGTGCCGAGGTAAGAATTCGGCCCTATACCGGCAAGCCGACCTACCTGGATCAGATAGTGACCAGCCTTTACACGGTATTTACCGGCTTTATTCTGGCCACCTTCGTGGCGGTGCCGGTGGGCATCATTTGTGGCATGAGTTCAACCATCAATACCGCCATCAACCCACTGATACAGATATTCAAACCGGTTTCACCCCTTGCCTGGCTGCCAATCGTTACCATGGTGGTAAGTGCTGTATATATCACCAGCGATGACAGCTGGTTTGAAAAATCATTTCTCAACTCGGCAATCACGGTAACGCTGTGTTCCCTGTGGCCGACCCTGATCAACACCTCCGTCGGCGTGTCCTCCATCGACAAGGATCTGATCAATGTCGGCAAGGTGTTGAAACTGAAAAAAAGTACCCAGATCGCCAAGATCATCCTGCCCTCTTCCCTGCCACTGATTTTTACCGGTTTGCGCCTGTCCCTTGGTG
>JBECKV010000070.1:0-3336 GCA_040235495.1 Porticoccaceae bacterium | reverse complement strand
ACGTAAGTAAACCAACAGGCATTTGTTTTGAAAGATCGTCAGCATCGCATCGCCGCCCTGCACGCGGCCCTGGAGCAACGTATTTTGTTTCTCGATGGCGGCATGGGCACGCTCATCCAACAACATAAACTGAGCGAAGCGGATTATCGTGGCGAGCGTCTGGCCGCCGCGGCGCGCGATCAGGCCGGCAACAACGATCTCCTGTCGCTGACCCAAGCGGATATCATTCGCGCCATCCACCGCGACTACCTGGCCGCCGGCGCCGACATCGTCGAAACCAATACCTTCAATTCAACCGGCATTTCCCAGGCGGATTTCGGCACCGAGGCACTGGTGCCTGAGCTCAATCTGGCCGGCGCGCGGCTTGCCCGCGAGGTCGCCGATGAGTTCACCGCCAAAAATCCGGACCGACCCCGTTGGGTGGCCGGGGTACTCGGCCCGACCAGCCGCACCGCGTCAATTTCGCCGGACGTCAACGATCCGGGAGCGCGCAATACCAGTTTTGACGAGCTGGCCGAGGATTACCGGACGGCCACCCGGGGCCTGATCGAGGGTGGCGCCGACATCATTCTGATCGAAACCATCTTCGACACCCTGAACGCCAAGGCGGCGGTATTTGCGGTGCAGGAGATATTTGATGAACTGGGTTTCGAGCTGCCGATCATGATTTCCGGCACCATCACCGACGCCAGTGGTCGGACCCTCTCGGGGCAGACACCGGAAGCCTTCTGGAACAGCCTGGCCCACGCCAAACCGCTGTCCGTCGGTTTCAACTGCGCCCTGGGCGCGCGCCAGCTACGGCCCCACATCGAGGAACTGGCGCGGGTCTGTCCGGTTGCCGTCAGCGCCCACCCGAACGCCGGCCTGCCCAACGAATTCGGCGAGTACGACGAGGAGGCGGAGGAAACCGCGGCTTTAGTGGCCGAGTTCGCGGGCGACGGTCTGGTCAATATCGTCGGCGGCTGCTGCGGCACCACGCCCGCCCATATCGCCGCCATCCGCAAGGCGGTCTCCGTCCATGAACCGCGGCGCCTACCGGAGATCAAACCTGCCTGCCGGCTGGCGGGCCTGGAGCCTTTCACCATCAACAGCGACTCCCTGTTCGTCAATGTCGGCGAACGTTGCAACGTCACCGGCTCGGCGCGTTTCAAGCGTCTGGTCCTTGAAGAGGACTACGGCACGGCCCTCGATGTCGCCCGCGAACAGGTGGAAAACGGCGCCCAGGTGATCGACGTCAATGTCGACGAAGGCATGCTCGATGGCAAAAAGGCCATGACCACTTTTCTCAAGCTGGTGGCCTCGGAACCGGATATCAGCCGCATCCCCGTGATGGTGGATTCCTCGAACTGGGCGGTCATCGAGGCGGGCCTCAAATGCATTCAGGGCAAACCCATCGTCAACTCGATCAGCTTGAAGGAAGGCGAGGAAGCCTTTCTGGCCCAGGCCCGGCTGTGCCGGCGCTATGGCGCCGCCGTGGTGGTGATGGCATTCGACACCGAGGGCCAGGCCGACAACCTGCAACGTCGCATCGACATCTGCCGGCGCAGCTACGAGCTACTGGTCAATCGCATCGGCTTCCCGGCCAATGACATTATTTTCGACCCCAATGTCTTTGCCGTCGCCACCGGTATCGAAGAGCACAATAACTACGCGGTGGACTTTATCGAATGCACCCGCTGGATCAAGCAGTCCCTGCCCGGTGCGCTGATTTCGGGCGGCATCAGCAACGTGTCCTTCTCGTTTCGGGGCAATAACACCGTCCGTGAGGCGATTCATTCGGTGTTTCTCTACCACGCTATCCGCGCCGGCCTGAGCATGGGCATCGTCAACGCCGGGCAACTGGCGGTGTATGACGAGTTACCGGCGGCACTGCGCGAGGCCGTGGAAGCCGTGATTCTGAACACCTCCCCGAACGGTACCGAAGCCCTGCTGGAAATCGCCGAAAACTACCGGGGTGATGGCGCCCGCAAGCAACAGGAAGATCTCGCCTGGCGGCAGTGGCCGGTGGCCAAACGACTGGAGCACGCCCTGGTCAAGGGTATCACCACGTATATCGTCGAAGACACCGAAGGTGCCCGCCAGGAGGCCGCGCGGCCCCTCGATGTCATCGAAGGACCGCTGATGGACGGCATGAATGTGGTCGGCGATCTGTTCGGCGAGGGCAAGATGTTTTTGCCCCAGGTGGTTAAATCGGCGCGGGTCATGAAGCAGGCGGTAGCTTACCTGCAACCGTTTATCGAGGCTGAAAAGCAGGGCGATGTCTCCAGCAACGGCAGAATCCTGATGGCTACGGTCAAAGGCGATGTCCACGACATCGGCAAGAACATCGTCGGCGTGGTGCTCCAGTGCAATAACTTCGAGGTGATCGACCTCGGCGTCATGGTGCCCGCCGAGCGCATTCTCCAGACAGCCCGGGAGGAGCATGTCGATATTATCGGCCTGTCTGGGCTGATCACCCCCTCGCTGGATGAGATGGTCCATGTTGCCGCCGAGATGCAGCGGCAGGGCTTCGAACTGCCGCTGATGATAGGCGGCGCGACCACCTCGAAGGCCCACACGGCGGTGAAAATAGATCCCCAGTACAAGCGCGCCCAGGCGGTTTATGTACCCGATGCATCCAGAGCGGTGGGAGTGGCCAGCAAGCTCGTCAACCGGGAGCAGCGAATCCCCTATTACGCCGACATCGCCGCGGAATACGCGAACATTCGGGAGCGCCGGGCCAATCGCCAATCCCGTTCCAGCGTGGTGCCCTACGCCCGGGCCGTGGGCGAAGGCCTGCAGCTGGACTGGCAAAACTATACTCCGCCCCGGCCACGGCTGACCGGCGTGCGCGTATTCCGTGACTACCCCCTGGCGGAGCTGGTGGCAACCATCGACTGGACCCCCTTTTTCATCACCTGGAGCCTGGTGGGCAAATACCCCGCCATTCTCGAGGACAAAACGGTGGGTGAAGCCGCCCGCAACCTGTTTCAGGATGCCCAGACACTATTGGCGCAACTGATCGACCACGGACGCCTCCGGGCCAGCGGCGTCATTGGCCTGTGGCCGGCAAATCGTGTCGATGGCGACGACATCGAGGTCTACGCCGATGAATCCCGCGACGAGGTCATCGCCACCCTCCACCATTTGCGCCAGCAAGTCAGAAAAGCCGGTGATTCAGACCCACTCCTGTCGCTGGCCGATTTCATCGCGCCCAGGGACAGCGGTCTTGTCGACTACATCGGCGGCTTCGCTGTTACCGCCGGTATCGGCGCGGATGAGCTGGCGGCGGCCTACGAGGCCCAGGGCGACGATTACAACGCCATCATGGTCAAGGCCCTGGCCGATCGCCTGGCC
>JBECKV010000068.1:0-3563 GCA_040235495.1 Porticoccaceae bacterium | reverse complement strand
CGCCGCGCAAACGATTCATCCGCTGACGCTAAACATCGAGCCCACACCGTGCTTCAATAAGGCTGTAGCCAGCGAGTGGCCCCATGCCAGGAAAAATTCCACAACGGTTCATAGACGATCTGCTCGATCGCGTCGACATTGTTGACATCATCGGCGCGCGCATCGATTTGCGCCGGACCGGTAAAAACCACTCCGCCCGCTGTCCCTTCCACGACGAGAAAACACCGTCCTTCTCGGTCAGCCCGGAGAAACAGTTTTTCTATTGCTTTGGTTGTGGCGCCGGCGGTAACGCCATTGGCTTTGTGATGGATTACGACCGCATCGACTTCCCGCGCGCGGTGGCAGTGCTGGCCGCTACCGTGGGCATGACGGTGCCCACCGAAGCCAACAGCGATGACCCGCGCAGCAAACAGCGCCGGGCGCTTTACGACATCCTCGAAACCGCCGACCGCTATTACCGTGAACAACTGCGCGAGCCGGTGGCGGCCAAGGCCATAGCCTACCTGCGTCAAAGGGGCCTGAGTGGAGAGATCGCCCGGGATTTTGGCATCGGTTATGCGCCGGCGGGATGGGAAAATCTGATTCAGCTGATGGACAGGGACGAAACCAAAATCCGGTTGCTGATCGAAGCCGGGCTGGCGGTAGAGCGGGAGGACGAGCGGCGTATTTATGATCGCTTTCGCGACCGCGTCATGTTTCCGATTCGCGACAATCGCGGCAGGACCATCGCCTTTGGCGGCCGGGTACTGGGTGACGACAAGCCCAAATACCTGAATTCACCGGAAACCCCGGTCTTTCAGAAACGTCGCGAGTTATACGGCCTCTATGAAGCCAGCCGCAAGCGTAAAAACCTCGATCGGCTGTTGGTGGTTGAAGGCTATATGGATGTTCTGGCCCTGGCGCAATTTGGTATCGACAATGCCGTCGCCACCCTCGGTACCGCCACCACTCTTGAGCATCTGGAAAAAATCTTCCGCCACACCAGTGAAGTCGTATTCTGCTTCGACGGTGACGAGGCAGGGCGTAAAGCCGCCCAGCGAGCCCTGGAAACCGCGCTGCCGGCGATGACTGACGGGCGCAGCGCCAAATTCCTGTTTATGCCCGAGGGCGAGGATCCCGATACCCTGGTTCGCCAGATTGGCGCCGATGCATTCCGCCGGCAACTGACGGAAGCCCAACCCCTCTCGGCATTCCTGTTCGACCTCGCCGGAGCCGGACTCGACCGGAGCCTGCCTGACGACCGGGCCAGGCTCAGCCAGCGGGCGGCGCCGCTGATCAACCAGTTACCGGAAGGCGTGTTCCGGCAGTTGTTACTCGATCAGCTGGCCCTGGAAACCGGTCTTGCTACCGATACGCTCAGGCAGTTTATTGCCACACGGGGCAGCGCCCGCAACTCCGACCCGAGCCCTCCAGACACGGCGATACCAACCGCGCTCGACAATGGTTCGGTTGATCGCGATGGCGGCTACGACGATAGCGACGCTTTCTACGCCCGTGAACAATCCTTTCAGATAGTCACCGGGGCCGGCCATGCGGCGACCGATGCCGCTTATCGAGGCAAAAGAGTCAAACTGCCGCCCGTGCTCTGGCTCACCGGTCTCCTCGCCCACCATCCGCGGCTGGCGCAGCTCATAGACCCCGAGCAGATCGAGCAGTTGAGAGTGCTCGACGCCCCGGACATGGATCTGCTGCTGACCCTGATCGAGTTGGTCCGGGATCAAGCCGACATACCGCTCTACCTGCTCTTGGGACATTGGCGGGGCACGCAGGGACAGGCGCAACACGACCGTCTTAACGCGGTGGTCAACAATGAGCTGATTACCGCCATTGACGACGCCCGTGGTGCCGTCGAAACCCTGTTCAGGGATGTTCTGGAACGGTTATTGAGCGACGCCCGCCAACGCCTGCCCGCGGAGCGCCTGATCGCCCATTTGGCCGCCAAATCCAGCCTTGGTGACGAGGATCGCAAGATGGCCATAGACCTGTGGCATAAACTGCGCGCCACGGACGCTCCAGAAGCACTGATTAACGAAATAAAACAGATACTTAGCAAAAGAGATGAAGTGAAACCCTGAGACTGGTCTACACTTGTAAACGCGAGACATAACCCCATTATTCCTATACAATTGCGCGCTTTATCCGCCGCCCCCACTCAGCGACCATCTGACTACGGACACGCTATGACCCAAGCTGCTAACGAACAATCCCGAATCAAGGAACTCATTGCCAAGGGGCGCGAGCAGGGCTTTCTCACCTATGCCGAGGTAAACGACCACCTACCCGAGGACATCTCCGATCCGGACCAGGTCGAAGACATCATCCAGATGATCAACGACATGGGCATCAGCGTGTTCGAATCAGCTCCCGATGCCGACACCCTGCTGATTACCACCGGGGACAACACGGCCGATGAAATCGCCTCGGCGGAGGCGGCGGCGGCGCTAGCGGCGGTGGAAACCGAGCAACACCGCACCACCGACCCGGTGCGTATGTACATGCGTGAAATGGGCACGGTCGAACTGCTCACCCGAGAGGGCGAAATCGCCATCGCCAAGCGGATCGAAGAAGGTATTCGGGAAGTCATGGCCGCGGTTTCGGCATGGCCGGGCAACGTCGACCTGGTACTCAATGAATACGACCTCATCGACACCGGCGAACGCAAACTCAGTGATGTCATAGCGGGCTACCTCGATCCCGTCGAACACGTCCCATCGGCGCTGGAACAGGCCAACAAAAAAGCCGAAATGGAAGAAGACGGCGAGGAGGACAGTGAAGGCGGCCTTGACCCCGTGGAAGCCCTGGCCCGCTTCAAGGCACTGCGCAAGCAAAACGACAAAACCAAACGCTCGATCGCACGCAATGGCCGCACTCACTCCGCCGCCCGGAAAAACCTGGAGGAGCTGGGCGAGCTGTTTAAATACCTCAAGCTGACGCCGCGACAGTACGATCCGCTGATCGAGTCGGTCAGGCAAACCCTGGGCGCCATTCGTGACCATGAGCGTAATATCATGACCATCTGCGTACGCCGGTGTGGCATGACCCGCAATGACTTTATCGAGAACTTTCCCGGCAACGAGAGCAACCTTCGCTGGGCCGGCAACCTCGGACGTCGCAAACAACCCTACGCGGCGGCGATTCGCGACCACCAGGAAGCCATAGCCAGCGAGCAACAAAAATTACTGTCCCTCGAGGAAGCCTGCGGCCTTACCATTGCCGAAATCAAGGACATCAACCGGCGCATGTCCATCGGTGAAGCCAAGTCTCGGCGCGCGAAAAAAGAAATGGTGGAAGCCAACCTGCGCCTGGTGATTTCCATCGCCAAAAAGTACACCAACCGCGGGCTGCAGTTTCTGGATCTTATCCAGGAGGGCAACATTGGGTTGATGAAGGCGGTGGACAAGTTCGAGTACCGCCGGGGCTATAAATTTTCCACCTATGCCACGTGGTGGATTCGTCAGGCCATCACCCGAGCCATTGCCGATCAGGCGCGGACGATCCGTATCCCCGTGCACATGATCGAGACCATCAACAAGCTCAACCGCATTTCCCGCCAGATGCTGCAG
>JBECKV010000009.1:0-16379 GCA_040235495.1 Porticoccaceae bacterium | reverse complement strand
TGGGAGCACTGCGCTTATTGAAAAATAAAACCCTTGTAATTATTGGCGGCGCAATCCGCCAGCTTTTGCCGGAATAGCGGTGCCGGTCCGGAATAGAGCAGCAGGTCCCTGGGTTTACCTTCGATATTGTCACCCATGATCCAGGATCGGGTTTTGCTGAGCAGGGTTTTATTGGCCTGTTCGGTGGCGTGTTCGGTCCAAGACTGTTCCGCTGCTTCGGAAGTGACGACGCTCTGATAGCCTTTTTCACGCATATGGCTGATCAAATCCGTTACCCAGTCGACGGTGACCTGGGCGCAACGGGGAATATTACAGAACGCCGCGTGGGGACCGTCATGAGTGAACATGTTGGGAAAGCCGGCGATCTGGACGCTCATATTGGTTCTTAAACCCCTGGCCCACTTATCCTGAATGGTAAGCCCGTCGAGACCACGGATGTCGATCCGGCGCATTGCGCCGGTGCCGGCATCGAAGCCGGTGGCGTAAACGATCAGGTCGACTTCATATTCCCGGTCGATGGTCTTGATGCCCTTTGGCGTGATGCGTTCGATGGGCGTCTCCCTCAGGTCGATGAGTTCGACGTTGTCACGGTTATAGGTCTCGTAATAATTGGTTTCCATTGGCACGCGGCGTTGACCAAAGCCGTGGTCACTGGGTACCAGCTTGTCGGCTACCGCCGGGTCCTTGAGCCGGGCGCGAATTTTCCTGGCCATGAATTCCGAGATCAGGTCATTGGCCCGCATGTCGGTCATGATGTCTCTGAAATTGGATAGCCAGATCGCAAAGCCGGGCTGTTGGTAGAGCTCTTCAAACCGCGCCTCCCGCTCTGCCTCGGTGACGTCAAAAATCGAGCGCTCATCGACCACGTGCAGAAAGGCGCCCGTGGACTTGTCGCAGGCGGCAAAGATTTCCGGATAACGGGCCTTCAGTGCCGGTTGTTCGGCGTCGGTAATCCTTGCATTGAACAGCGGCGAAGCCCAGTTGGCGGTGCGCTGCATGACGTATAGCTGTTTGGCGCCCTCGGCGACGTGGGGGATGAGTTGCACACCGGTGGCGCCGGTGCCGATGACCGCGACACGCTTGCCCTCGTATACGGAAGTGTCGGCGCCGAGCCCGTTGGGATCGTGGGGCCAGCGGGAGGTGTGGAAGGACATGCCCTCAAAGCTGTCCATGCCTTCGATGTTTGGCATTTGCGTGGCCGAGAGGATGCCGGTCGCCATGATCAGAAACTGGCAGTTAAAACGCTCACCGGTTTCGGTTTCCAGATCCCAGCGGTAGTCAGCCTGATCGAAAATCGCGGATTTGACCCGGGCGTTGAGCTGAATGTCCTTGTGCCAGTCGAATTTTTCGGCGGCAAAGTTGAGATAGCGGAGTGTTTCCGGTTGGGGTGAAAAATGTTCCGTCCAGTTCCACTCATCCAACAACTCCCGGGAGAAGTTGTATTGGTAGGTGTAGCTCTCGGAATCAAAGCGACAGCCCGGATAGCGATTCCAGTACCAGGTGCCACCGATGCCACCGCCGGCTTCGAGCAGGCGTACGCGGTAGCCCGATTCGCGCAAGGTGTGTAGCTGATAGAGCCCGGCGACGCCCGCGCCGACGACAATGGCGTCATAATGGTTGAGACTGCTGGTAGTGTCTGACATGTTAAAAAACCCCGTCGTTATCGTTTGATGTTTATCTTAGCGTCGTCAGACCAAATTTCAAAAGCTCTTGTTTTGATTGCCCCCGGTGTTATTTGCTCGTCGTGGTTTTGTCACTGATTACTGCTGGCAGGGGCGGATAAAAGCGGGTTGACGAGGAAGAAATCCAGTATTTTTTCTTCCTGCCGTAATGCATCCCGATAGCCGAGACTTAGCAGGTCGCGGCAAAACCCCGGCTCGAAGAGCAGATAGCTGGCGGCACTGGCGCCGCCGCCCCTGGCGGTGGCCCCGGTCCCGCGCAGAAACAGGCGCACGTTGCGTGGCAATTCGCTGATGTATTTTTGCGCTATCTCATCGATCGGTGCTGATGGCGAGACGCAGATATAGTCGATGTATCGCAGGTTTGCTTCCCGGGCTTTTTCCGGCATATGCAGGGCCAGCCTGTTGATGGATTCCAGAGTCTCCAGATCGCTTTCGATAGCATCGATAAAGGCGCTGTTGAGAAGCTGGGCAATCATTTGCGCGGCCGATGGCGGATGCTCTGCTTTATGCAGCGTATCGATATGGCTCGGATTATCGCTGACGCCAATAATAAAAAGCTTTTCCGCGCCGAGCCGTATTGCCGGACTGAGGGGCTTGAGTTGCCGCACCGCGCCGTCGCCGTAATAGCTGCCCTCGATGGCCGCGGGTGGAAAAATCGTCGGTATCGCCGAAGAGGCAATCAAATGATCGAGGCCCAGGCCGGTGCGTACACCAAGGCGCCGGGTGCGTTCCCAGTTGTTGTGGTTGCCCTGGAAAAAAGTCACTGAACGTCCGGTTCCATAGTCCATGGCGGTGGTGCTTACGGCGGATAGTTCGCCACTGGCGATGGCTTCGTCTATGTAGCGAAAGCGCACCAGTTGCTCCAGAAAATCGCGCAGCGGTGTGTTATCCAGCAGCGCCAGGGGCCGGTTACGGCTATAGCCGCTATGCAACAGTGACAAGACGATGCGAGCGGTGTTTTTAATAACTCCAAGCGTGTCTGTGCGATAAATATCTTCCGCTCGCAGACTTGCCCAAATGGCTTCGAGTTTGCGCACACGTAATCGCAGATAGCCAGGTCGGCCGGCCAGGGCCAAGGCGTTAATGGCGCCGGCCGAGGTCCCGCAGATGATGGGGAAGGGGTTGTGGGTGCGCCGGGGCAGAATTTCGGAGACGGCTTTCAAAACGCCTACCTGGTAGGCCGCTCTGGCGCCGCCGCCAGACAAAATCAGGGCTGTGCTCATTGGTCGTCGGGGTTCCGTTTTGATTGACGAAGGTTCAGGGGTCGGAGAACGTTCAGAAGATGCCCATATTCAAGCCAGCCGCCAGCGCCAGTCCCAAATCCGAGCACCTGCTGATGTCCGCCTTGCCGGGTTCTCCCCTGACAATGACCGCATCGGCCACCTTGCGCAGAGGGTAGCCCAAAGCGATACGGTCGATCTCGCGCAGCGCTCCGGTGCCATCATTGCCGGCACTGATAAAAACTCCGTAGGGCAGGTTTAGTTGATAGGGCTCGGCCGGGTAAAAAGTCCGGTCAAAAAAATCCTTCAAGGCGCCGCTCATATAACCAAAATTCTCGGGAGTGCCAAAAATCAAACCCTTGCACCACAGCAGGTCCTGGAGTGTCGCGTCAAAAGCCCGCATCAATCGGCTTTCCACACCCGTTTCCTGTAGCGCGCCTTGATAAACCGCCTGGGCCAGACGCTCGGTTCGATCAGACTGACTGTGGTAGACGATCAGGAGCTTCGACATGGTGCAAGGCTAAGGAAAATTGTCGTCAAAGGCAAAGCAGTCTAGACTCGCCGGCAAAGTCACTGCAACAACAGGGATGTGGTTTGCAGCGCTATCTTCTGCTTTTTTCCGCTTCGGCCTTTTCTTCCGCCTGGTGGCCGGCGCTGCCCGATATTACGGCCCTGCTCGGCGTTTTGCTGGTGGTCACTGCTTGTGCCCTGGTATTTCGCAACACCCGCCTGTCCGGCGGCTTGCAGACCCTCATGGCGCTGGTCGCGGGAGGAGCCTGGGCCGGTGTCTGGGGCTGGTGCTTGCTTGCCCATGCCTTGCCCATGGCGCTGGATAAAAGTGATTACCGCGTCAGGGGCGAGATCACGGGACTCCCCGAACGGGGCGAGAGAAGTACGCGCTTCGAATTCGATGTGCATGGCCTCGAAACACTGAGCCCCAAAGCTTCTCGGGACCAGGCGCCACCGCTGAAGCGTCTGCGGCTGAGCTGGTACGGCGCTCCGCCCCTGGAGGTTGGGCAGCGTTGGGAGTTGTCGGTGCGCCTGCGCGCGCCAATGGGTTTTGCCAACCCGGGAGGCTTTGACTACCGGCTGTGGCTGTTACGGGAAGGCGTGTCCGCTACCGGCTATGTTCGTAACGGGAATCAGGCCGAGTTGCTTGGCAAGCCTCCTGGATACGGGATCAGTCGCTACCGCGAGCGCCTCGGGCAGCTGATCAGCACAGCGGATTTTAATCAGGCCGCCGACGCGGTGGGGAATTTATCCCCCCGGGCCTTGCTGACCGCGCTTGCCATTGGTGACAGCCGTGATCTGTCACGGCAAGCCTGGGCGACGCTGCGGCAAACCGGCACCATTCATCTGATGATTATCTCTGGCCTGCACCTGGGGATGGCCGCGCTCTTTGGCATGGCCCTGGGCACGCTGCTGGGACGGGGGCTCGCCGCGCTCGGGAGTCCCGTCCCCGCGCGCCAGACCGGTGCGGTATTGGCGTTGCTGCTTGCCCTGATATACGGCGCGATGGCGGGTTTCACCCTGCCCACCCAGCGCGCGACGGTAATGGTGGGGGTGTTTTTACTGGCGATGCTGATCAAGCGTGCCTTGCGTCCGTGGCTGGCCTTTAGCTGGGCGCTGGCGATACAGGCGCTGATCGACCCGCTGGCCGTATTGTCGACCGGTTTCTGGTTGTCCTATGGCGTTGTCGCGGCCTTCATTGCCTATTTTTCCGGCTATCCACCCTTCGGAGCCATGGCCAGGCCTGGATCGGGAAACGTTCAGGGACAGGAGCACGGGCTATCGGCGCGGAGAGTCTGGTTGCGGACGCGGGTCGTGCGCCGGGTGGTGGAATTACTCAGAGCCCAGTGGGTCGTGTTTCTGACATTATCGGGGGCGCTGATTTATTTTCATGGCGAGGTCTCGCTATTGGCGCCACTTATCAACCTTGTGGCCATCCCATGGTTCAGCCTCGGGGTGGTGCCCCTGATACTGCTCGGTGTATTGGCGACCGTGTTCAGCGAAACCCTGGCGGTCTTTTTCTGGCAGGGCGCCGCCTGGCAACTGGAGGTCTTTGCCGCCCTGCTGAATAAGATCCAACCTTACGCCGAACAATGGCAGTGGCGAATGGTCACTGACCAACCTTTGTTGATCGGCTTGATGGTTCTGAGCGCCGGTTGCCTGTTGCTGGCGCCCAGGGGTCTGGGGGTCAGGGTATTTGCGCCGCTCCTGATGATTGCTTTGATGTTCAATCAGCGCCCGCAAGGGCCACTGCTGGAAGTGGCGGTGCTGGATGTAGGGCAGGGGTTGAGCGTGGTCGTTTCCAGCCGCGACAAGGTACTGGTTTACGATGCCGGTGCCAAATTCAGCGAACGTTTTGATATCGGTTCGGCGGTGCTGGCGCCATACCTTCGATATCGGGGTATCGACCGCGTAGACACTCTCATCATCAGCCATGGCGATATTGATCACGCTGGCGGCCTTGAAGGCTTGCTTGACAGCGTCACTGTCGATCAGATTCTGGCCGGGCAGCCGGAGCAGCTGCCTGTAACGGGGGCGCGGCAATGCCAGGCGGGTATGAACTGGCAATGGCGCGACCTGGAATTCGCCATCTTACATCCTCCCATCGGCGCAGCCGAAAAACTGGCGAAGCAATCCGACAATAACTTTTCCTGCGTCCTCGCCATTGACCTGGCCGGCATTAAAATCCTGCTGGTCGGGGATATCGAAGCCGAAGTCGAAAGCAGATTGCTCCGCAGTGGCGTATTACCAGCCGGGGTTTCCCTGCTGCTGGCGCCCCATCACGGCAGCCAAACCTCTTCCAGTCCCGAGTTTGTGCGCCGCGTCAGTCCTGAATACGTGGTCTATTCGGCTGGTTTTAATCACCATTTTGGCCACCCGCATGGCCGTATCGTGGAGCGATATTCAACGCATGGCGCCACGCAGTGGTCGACGGCAACATCGGGCGCGCTGATTTTTGTGTGGCAGGACCTGCAAAGTGTGGGCATTGTTCACACCCGCGACGAGCTTCGGGGTTATTGGCACGCGCCAATCAGGTCACCGCTTTGATATGATAGGCCGTGATTATTTCTGGACCAAAGTTACAGCATTGAAGGGAGCGGGCCTTGTTTGAACTTTTGCTTGCGGGCGGCTGGTTGATGGTGCCGCTGGTATTATGTTCGGGGGCGGTTGCGGTAATAACCGTGGAGCGTTACATCTCTTTACGCCCAGCCAGAGTGGTGCCGGACAATTTGCTGGGCCGGGTCTGGCGCTGGCTGCAGGAAGAGGAAATCACCGCCGAGCACATGAGTGAGCTGCGTGATTCATCGCCGCTGGGCCGCATATTATCGGCCGGGCTGAGTAACTCCGGTCACGGTCGCGAGGTGATGAAGGACAGTATCGAAGAGGCTGCCAATCAGGTGATTCATGAATTGGAACGCTACGTTTCCATTCTCGGGACCATCGCCGCTATTGCTCCCCTGCTCGGCTTGCTCGGCACAGTGGTTGGCATGATCAAGGTGTTTACCGCGATCATGCTGGAGGGCACCGGTAACGCCGGCATTCTGGCCGGAGGCATATCCGAGGCCCTGATAACAACCGCGGCGGGCCTTACGGTAGCGATCCCGGCATTGGTTTTTCACCGCTATTTTGAGCGTCGTATCGACTCACTGGTGATCGATATGGAAGGCCAGGCCGTGACCCTGGTCGATGCAATTCATGGCGATCGCCCGGCGCCTGTCACTGCTCGAGGGCGTGCCAGGCAGTGAAGTTTCGCCGCAAATCCCGAATGGATCACGGCGTAAATCTGACGCCGTTGATCGACGTGGTTTTTCTGCTGCTGATTTTTTTTATGGTGTCGACCACATTTACCCGGGAGACCCATCTCGCGGTCAATTTGCCGGAAGCCGACAGCGACGCTGTCGAAACACCCAGTGCCGCCATCGATATTCTGATCACCGCCGATGGCCATTACGCGCTCAACGGTGTCTCCCTGGTCAACCAACAGCTAAAGACCCTGATGGAAGCCTTGAAACAGTTGTCAAATGGCGACAGGGATACCGCTCTGACCATCACCGCCGATGCTCAAACTCCTCACCAGGCGGTAGTCAGGGCCATGGATGCCGCCGGTCGCCTCGGTTTCGTCAACCTCAGCATCATTACCCAGGAGCCCCGCGAGGGTGAATAAATAAACATCATGCCAAGAGTTGGTGAGCGTGAGCTGTCTGCCCTCCAGATTTATCTGAGGCTGCTGGGTTATCTGAAGGCTTACTGGAAAGTATTTGTTCTGGCGGTTCTGGGCCTGTGGCTGTTTTCAGCGATGCAGATCGCCTTTGTCGACCTGCTCGGTTATCTGATCAACGTGCTGACCGTGGTTACCGGTGACGGGCAGGTACCCGCCGACATGAACATGGTACAGATCGACAAGGGTATAACCTCGCGACTCGCGGAACGTCTGATGGCTGGTGGCGATGTCCTGGAACAAAGCCGGGTTGCCCTGCCGACCATGCTGTTCCTGCTGGCGTTTTTCAGAGGCTTCGGGTTTTTGCTCGGCAATTACGGCATGACCTACGTTTCCCAGTCGGTCGTGCACACGCTCAGAAATCAGGTGTTTGATAAGTACACGCGTATGCCGAGTGCCTATTTCGACGCCCAGATGGCCGGCCACATGGTGGCCCAGTTGACCTTTCATGTTCAGCAGGTAATGGGAGCGACCACAAAGGCTCTGACCGTGGTGCTGCGGGAAGGTGCGCTGACCATCGGGTTGCTGGTCTATCTGGTTTACCTGAACTGGCGGCTGGCGATTATCTTTTTGGTGATCATGCCGATAATCGCTGTAATCGTCGGGCTGGTCAGCAAGCGGTTTCGAGCCCTGAGCAAACGTATCCAGTCGGCCATTGGCGACGTTACCCATGTTTCCCAGGAAGCCGTCACCGGCTATCGGGAAATGCACCTGTACGGCGGCAAGGACTACGAACGCGGGCGCCTGTTCAAGGCCAGCCAGGCGAATCGGCGGCAGAACCTGAAACTGGCCATCACCGAGGGTTTGAGCACACCGCTGGTGCAGTTATTGCTGGCTGGTGCACTCGGATTGCTGATCTGGCTGGCGCTGACACCGGAAATCCTGACTTCAATGTCGACCGGTGGTTTCACCAAATTTATTTTCACTGCGTCGTTGCTGGCCAAGCCGGTGCGACAGATCACCCAGGTCAACAGCACCATTCAACAGGGTGTTGCCGCGGCCACGACGTTATTCACCACCCTGGATGCGGAAGAGGAATCTGATCACGGTCGTTACGAAACGGAGAGAGTCGAGGGGCAGGTGGTTTTTGATCAGGTTTCCTTTGCTTACTCCCGCAGCGGCGAGGATGTGCTGAAAAATATCAGTCTTGAAGCACGGCCGGGGAAAACCGTCGCCCTGGTCGGTTCGTCCGGCAGCGGCAAAACCTCGCTGGTGAGTCTGATACCCCGTTTTTACAATTACCACTCCGGGCGCATCACCCTCGATGGCCGGGAAATTACCGAGTATTCCCTCGCCAATTTGCGTCAGCACATCGCCCTGGTCAGTCAGCAGGTGACTTTGTTTAACGATACGGTCTACAACAATATCGCCTACGGCCAGCTTACTTCCAAAAGCAGGGAGGCCGTCCTTGAAGCGGCGCGCATGGCGCATGCGCTGGAGTTCATTCAGGCCTTGCCCGACGGTTTTGATACCGTGATTGGCGACGATGGCGTGATGTTGTCCGGCGGCCAACGTCAGCGCCTTGCCATTGCCCGCGCCCTGCTCAAGGACGCGCCGATACTGATTCTCGATGAAGCCACTTCGGCGCTGGATACCGAATCCGAGCGCTATATTCAGGAGGCGTTTGATGTCGCCATGGCGGGGCGCACCACTTTTGTTATCGCCCATCGGCTGAGCACCGTCGAAAACGCCGACAATATTCTGGTCATGGAAAATGGTGAAATCATCGAGCGCGGAGCCCACGCGCAATTGCTGGCGGCCGGTGGGCGCTATGCCATGCTCTATCGCCAGCAGCTTGCCGAGGACGATGACGAAGCGGCATGAGCGCTGTTGAAAAGGCCTGGTACGACAAGCCGGGCGGCTTTTCCCTGTTGTTGCCGCTGAGCTGGTTATACCGATCGTGGGTCGCCATTCGCAAAGCCCTGTTGCAGGCGCGTTACCAGGGCCAGGCCTGGCCCGTACCGGTGGTGGTGATCGGCAACATCAATGTCGGCGGTACTGGCAAGACCCCCCTGCTGATCGCGCTGGCCAAGGCCCTCGCCGTACAGGGCATCAGGTCGGGTATTGTCAGTCGGGGTTACGGTGGCAGCGCGGGACGCGCGCCCTTGGCGGTGGATGCTGGCACCCCGGTGGCGCAGTCCGGGGATGAAGCCCTGTTGATCGCTCGCCGTACTGCCGCTCCCGTGGTGGTTTGCAGCGATCGCCGGACGGCAGTTGCCAAACTCCTCGATGAACACCAGATCGATGTCATTCTCAGTGACGATGGCTTGCAACACTATCGCATGCACCGCGATATCGAAGTGGTGGTGATCGATGGTCAGCGACGGTTGGGTAATGGCTGTTGCCTGCCGGTCGGACCCTTGCGGGAAGCGCCCGGACGTCTGCGTAGCGTTGATGCGGTGGTGATTAACGGCCTGGACCAGGCTTCCGCGTCTGTTTGCCTGGCGGAACTGTCCGATACCGCGGCGCAAGTCTACGGCATGGTGTTAAGGCCGGGCGTGCTGGTGAATCTGCAATCCGGGCTCAGGCAGGACCCGGGGGTCTGGGCTCGCCGGGAGGTGCACGCTGTCGCCGGAATCGGCAATCCCGAGCGCTTTAGAGCCACGCTCGGAGAACTGGGGCTGGAACCGCGCTTCCATGCCTTTCCCGATCACTACAAATTCAGCGCCGCGGACCTCGAATTCAATGATGACCTGCCCATCGTTATGACTGCCAAGGATGCGGTAAAGTGCGAAGCCTTTGCCTCCGAGCGCTGCTGGTATCTGGAGGTGGAAGCGGAAATCCCTGTTGAACTGGTTCGCTTCGTTATTAATAAATTACATTAAAAAATATATATAACTGATTATTTATATGAGTTATTTAGTAGTCATCCCTGCCCGTTACGGGTCCACGCGCCTGCCTGGAAAGCCCTTGCGGGATCTGCTGGGTAAGACCCTGGTGCAACGCGTCTATGAGCAGGCCATAGACAGTGGCGCGCGGCGAGTGCTGGTGGCCACGGATGATCGGCGCATCGAGGCGGCGGTGAAACAGTTCGGCGGCGAAGTGCTCATGACCCGGGCAGACCATGCATCGGGTACCGATCGCCTCGCCGAGGTGGTCGCACGGCTGGGCGTCGACGACGATGAAATTATCGTCAATGTCCAGGGTGATGAACCCCTGCTTCCAGCCGTGGTGATAGATCAGGTGGCGGCTAATCTGGCCGCCCACATCGAAGCCGGCGTGGCGACGCTCTGTGAACCGATATTGGAGCTTGCGACGCTGCGAGACCCCAACGTGGTTAAAGTGGTGAGCGATGCAAGGGGTCGGGCGCTGTATTTCAGCCGCGCGCCGATTCCGTGGGCGCGGGATCATTTTGCCAAGGACGCGGAAGGCCTGCCCCAGACCTGTGCTTACCGCCGTCATATCGGCCTGTATGCCTATCGGGCAGGCTTGCTGAGGCAATTTATCGACTGGCCGGTGGCGGATCTCGAACGCACCGAGGCCCTGGAGCAACTGCGTTTCATGTGCCAGGGCGTGGTCATCCATGTAGAAGAAGCCGTGGCGCTGGTGCCGTCAGGGGTGGATACCGAGGCCGATCTCGCGGCTACCCTCGCCATCATCCAGGCACGCCTTGCCACTGGCGGGAAGTCTGGATAGTGAGTGCGCCACGGCAAAAGGAGAAGTCAGTGCCGGTGCGGGTGCTGTTCGTGTGTCTGGGCAATATTTGCCGCTCGCCGACCGCGCATGGCGTGTTTGAAGCGCGGGTTCGACGCGCCGGGCTGGCCGGCCAGATCAGTGTCGACTCCGCCGGCACCGGTGACTGGCACGTCGGCCGGCCGCCCCACAAAAGCACGCTGGTCGCGGCGCGGCGGCGGGGCTATGAACTGAAACATCATCGCGCCCGCCAGGTGTGCGTTGCAGATTTCCGCGCCTTTGACTACATGCTGGCCATGGATCGGAGCAATCTGGCTGATTTGCAGCGACTGGCGCCATCGGGGGCAACCAGCCGGATCGGACTCTTTCTCGATTATCATCACGACGTCAATCTGATGGAAGTTCCGGACCCCTACGGCGGTGGCGCGGCCGACTTTGATCGCGTGCTCGATATGGTTGAGACGACCTCCGATGCACTGCTGCTGTCCATCAGCAGGCGCCACGGGCTGAGCCAGCCATCGAATGCTTCGCCGAGTCAGCCGATTTGAGACCCATCGCCAACCAGCCATTGCAAGCCTATAACACCCTGGCCCTGCCGGGCCGGGCGGAATATTTCCACGAGGTGAAAAGCGTTGAGGATCTGAGTCTTGCCCTGACCTTCGCGCGGCAACGCGGCTTGCCGGTGAGCGTGCTGGGCGAGGGCAGCAATATCGTCCTGGCTGGAGACGTCAAGGGTCTCGTGATCCAGGTCGGGCTGCGCGGCATTGAGGTGGTCGAACAAGATGCGGGTCGCGTGCTGGTGACGGCCGCCGCGGGCGAGCGCTGGCGCGACCTGGTCAACGATATGCTCGCTCAGGGCTACTATGGCCTGGAGAATCTGTCTTTGATTCCGGGCCTGGTGGGGGCCGCGCCGATTCAAAACATCGGTGCCTACGGTGTCGAACTGGCGGATTTGCTGGATCACCTCGAAGCCGTCGAAATTGCCAGTGGCGAGTCGCGGCGTTTTGCACGGGATGAATGCGGTCTCGGTTACCGGGACAGTATTTTCAAGGGCGCTTTGCGGGACCTGTACATCATCACTTCGGTGACGCTGAGCCTCCATCTCGAACCCCGGGTAAATACCCGCTATCCGGTGCTGAAAGCGGCTCTGGCGCAATACCCTGAAGACAGGATTTGTCCTGAACTCGTGGCCGAGGAGGTCAGCCGGATTAGGCGCCAAAAATTGCCCGACCCGGCCAGCGAACCGAACGTCGGGAGTTTTTTTAAAAATCCCGTGGTCGATGAGCAGCTCGCCCGTGATCTCAACAAACGTTTTCCTGACCTGGCGCACTATTCCCAGTCCGATGGTCAGGTGAAGATTCCGGCGGCCTGGCTGATCGAGCGCGCGGGCTGGAAGGGGTACCGGGGCAGGCGCTGTGGTGTGCATCCTGGTCACGCCCTGGTGCTGACCCAGTATGGCGCGGCCAGGGGCGGGGATGTACTCGATCTGGCTGCTGCAATCGTTGCCGATATCGAGCGACGTTTCGGCATCCATCTGGAGATGGAGCCGCGAATCCTGGGTACCCCTGGCTAGCAGCGATCCGCGATATTTATTTCTAGCGATGCTGGCCGGGATCATGGCGGCGACGGATACCCGATGGTAGGCTTGCGGCGGTTAACAAAGGCCGGTGAGCGTAACGGGAGAAAACGCGGTGTATAACGTACTGGTAGTCGATGATCACGATCTGATTCGAATGGGGCTGAGCAGCCTCATCGAAGAAGTGGATGGCGTCACCGTGGTCGCTCAGTGCAGTAGCGGCGAGGAGGCCTTGCGCGCCGTCCGCGACTACCAGCCGGCGATTGTCTTTATGGACCTGAAGATGCCCGGTATTGGTGGCCTGGAGACGACACGGCGTCTGTTAGTGGCTCATCCCGAGCTAAAGGTGATAATCATCACCGCGGTGGAGGGCGATCTGTTCCCCCGCCATCTCCTAAAAGCCGGAGCCGCCGGGTATGTGACCAAGAAGGCCGACCGGGAGGAGATAGAAACTGCCCTGCGCACGGTGATGCAGAATCGCATTTATGTCAGTCCCGCGCTGGCGCAGGACCTGGTTATCAAGGGCCTGGCTTCGGGGCAGGAGGAGTCGCCCCTCGCCACGTTGTCCGAACGGGAGTTGCAGATTGCCGAAATGATCACCAACGGCCACCGCGTCGGTGAAGTGGCCGGTGTGCTCAATATCAGTCCGAAAACCATCAACACCTATAAATACCGGATATTCGAGAAGCTGGGCGTGAGTAACGATGTCGAGCTGACCCTGGCGGCGGTCAAATATGGCCTGGTCGATCCCAATGATATAATTTGAGCTGGTGTTCCCTTCTCGCTCATTTTCCTTCGCCCGCGACCAGTAGACCCCATGTCTTTTGATTCGAAGGTATTCCTCAAGACGCTGACTTCCCGTCCGGGGATCTACCAGATGGTCGGCGCCGGCGGCGAAGTACTCTACGTGGGCAAGGCCAAAAACCTGCGCAAACGTGTGGGCAGCTATTTTCGGGCTACCGGCCTGGCGCCGAAAACGGCGGCCCTGGTAAAACGGATCAGCCGGGTCGATGTCACCGTCACGGAGACCGAACTCGAAGCCCTGCTGCTGGAGCAAAACCTGATCAAGGAATATCGCCCGCCCTTCAATATTCTTCTGCGCGACGATAAATCCTACCCCTATATTTTTCTTTCCAGCAGCGACACCTGGCCGCGCCTGGCCTTCCATCGAGGCGCCAAACGAAAAAAGGGCGCCTACTTCGGGCCGTTTCCCAGTGTCAATTCGGTCAGGGAGAGCATGAATTTTTTGCAAAAGACTTTCCGCGTGCGTCAATGCGAGGACAGCTTTTTCAGGAATCGCTCCCGTCCCTGCCTGCAATACCAGATAGAGCGCTGCAACGCGCCCTGCGTGGGTCTGATAACCGAGGAAAATTACCAGCGCGATGTTCGCCATACCCGCATGTTTCTCGAAGGTCGTAACCAGCCGTTGATGAAGGAGCTGGGCGCCGATATGGACAGCGCCAGCGCCGCACTGGCCTTTGAGGATGCGGCCCGGATTCGCGATCAGATCAATGCCATGCGCCAGGTCCAGGCCGAGCAGATTATCGAATCCGGCAACGGTCACCTCGATGTCATCGCCGCCGCGCAGGAAGGAGACGAAGTCTGTGTCCATTTACTCTATATCCGCCATGGGCGTATTCTCGGCAGCCGCAGCTTCTACCCCAGGGTGCCGCTGGCCAGCGGCGTGGAAGAGATCATCGGTGAGTTTATCCCCCGTCACTACCTCAAGAGCAGTGTCGGTCTGGATATTCCCCGGGAAATCGCACTTAGTGTCGACCTGCCCGATAAATCGGTACTGGAAGAAGCCCTCGCCGCGGCGGCGGGGCACAGGGTGAATATCAGAAACGTCAGCCGCGGGACGCGTAGAAAATGGCTCGAACTGGCTACCCGCACCGCTGAACAGAATTTGAGCGGACGCATGGCGGCTTCGGCCAACACCCTGAAGCGCTATGAAAAACTTCAGAAAACGCTGGCGCTCGCCGAGCTGCCGGAACGCCTCGAATGTTTCGATATCAGCCACAGTAGCGGTGAAGCGACGGTCGCCTCCTGCGTGGTGTTCAACCGCGAAGGGCCCGTGAAATCAGACTACCGTCGCTTCAATATCGAAAATATTACCGCTGGCGACGACTACGCAGCCATGGAGCAGGCCATCAAGCGCCGTTATCAGCGTTTGCAAAAAGGCGAGGGCAGGTTGCCCGATATTCTATTTATCGATGGCGGCAAGGGGCAATTAAGAATCGCCCAAAGGGTGTTGCAAGAGTTGAATGTGATTGGAGTGAAACTGGTTGGTGTTGCCAAGGGCACCAGCCGCAAACCCGGTCTCGAAACCCTGATACTGACCACCGACGAGGGTGAGCAGGAAGTCATTCCCGAACAGGCCGGCCTATTGTTGATTCAGCAGATACGGGACGAGGCGCATCGCTTCGCGATCACCGGGCACCGGCAGCGTCGGGATCGCAAGCGTAAAACCTCGCCGCTCGAACAGGTCGCCGGCGTCGGGCCAAAACGGCGCCGCGAACTACTGCGCTATTTTGGTGGCATGGCCGCCGTTGAAAAAGCCAGCACCACGGATTTGATGAAAGTCCCATCCATCAACAGGAAAGTCGCTGAAGCTATTTACAGCTCCTTTCACAAGGGGTAGTTTGCAGCCTGCGGTAGTCAAGCCAGTCTATGTTCAATCTGCCCAATCAACTCACCCTGCTACGGGTGCTTTTCATTCCTCTTCTGGTGGTAGTGTTTTATCTGCCCTGGGAATGGCGCTATTTCGCCAGCGCCGCGATTTTCAGCATCGCCGCCCTGACCGACCTGCTCGATGGCTATCTGGCCCGACGCCTGGATATGGAAACGCCCTTTGGCGCCTTTCTCGACCCGGTGGCGGACAAACTGATCGTGGCCGTGGCCCTGGTCTTGTTGCTCGAGCGTGATTCCTCGCCGCAGTTCGCGATTCCGGCCATGATCATTATCGGACGCGAGATCGTCGTATCCGCCCTGAGGGAATGGATGGCCGAGTTGGGACAGCGCACCAGTGTCGCCGTTTCCTACATCGGCAAAATCAAAACCACCATGCAGATGATCTCCATCATCGTGCTGCTCATGTTTAACCCCCGTACTTACCCGATTTTCCACGGGCTGGGACTGGGCTTGTTGTACATCGCGGCTGCGCTGACGATCTGGTCCATGTTCGTATATCTGAAGGCCGCCTGGCCGGAGTTCAGACTCAACAGGGCGCGCAACCCCGACTAACGGGCTGCCGTCCCTGTTATTTCATGCCTCGCTTCGGTACAATCTCGCCGCCTTGAGCCTGGCCTGGGCGCTAGCCGAGCCAACAGGGAACGTGGTTCGGGATTCCCGTTTTGGTGATAGTGGCTCGGGGTGTTGTTGGACCCCGGGAACAAGTAGTCTTGAATATGCAGGCGCGGTGGCAGAGTGGTCATGCAGCGGACTGCAACTCCGTGTACGCCGGTTCGATTCCGACCCGCGCCTCCATATTCAAGACCATTTGTTCATTCAGGACGCTTTACCCAGACCAAATTGCACGCCTGCCCGGATGGCGAAATTGGTAGACGCAAGGGACTTAAAATCCCTCGGAGGGAAACTTCCGTGCCGGTTCGACCCCGGCTCCGGGCACCATTATCAAAAATCAACGATTTACGCTTCTTGCCACTTTTTAACACTTCTTACGTTAAAACAAGTGGTTAGCATGTAATCCGTCTTTTTATTCCCGCGCGTTACCCCTCATTTTTCCACTTGTTGTATGATTCCTTTACGCCAAATCTACGCCATTGGCGTAAATCGAAGGGGATCGGAGATGGCTACATTCAGAAAAAGGAGTGGAGGTTGGCGCGCCGAGGTGTGCATCAAGGGCACGCGCACGTCGGCGACGTTCACCACCAAGCGGGAAGCCCAGGCCTGGGGAGTTATTGTCAAATCTGGTGTTCAGCAGGTTGATCAAGCGACTCTCTGATCAGTTGTTACCACCTCTTCACCATCCCTGAACTTGATACCCTGAACCACCTTGGCCAGGTAGTTAAATCCACGCT
>JBECKV010000064.1:0-32199 GCA_040235495.1 Porticoccaceae bacterium | reverse complement strand
CTGCTGGTCGGCAGCTTCCTCAATGTCGTCATCTACCGCCTGCCCAGACAACTGGAACTGGGCTGGCGGCATGAAGCGCTCGATTTTCTCGGACAAAACACCGAGCTCGAGCCGGTCGCCAAATTCAATCTGGTCTATCCACCCTCGCGCTGTCCCCACTGCGAAACCCTGATCAAGCCCTGGCAGAACATTCCCGTAATCAGCTACGTGCTGCTACGGGGTCGCTGCCGGGCCTGTTCGCAAGCGATTTCACCACGCTATCCGGCGGTGGAGCTGCTGTGTGGCCTGTTATCCGCTTATGTTATCCACCATTTCGGCGTCACCGGGCAGGGGCTGTGCGCACTGCTCTTCACCTGGGTGCTGATCGCCCTGACCGGCATCGATCTCAGCCACCAGTTATTGCCGGACAATCTGACCCTGCCCCTGTTATGGCTGGGTCTGCTGGTCAATATCGGCGGCGTGTATACCGATCTGGGTAGCGCGGTGATCGGCGCCGCCGCCGGCTATCTTTCCCTCTGGACTATTTACTGGGCCTTCAAACTGCTCACCGGCAAGGAAGGCATGGGACATGGGGACTTCAAACTGCTGGCGGCGCTGGGCGCCTGGCTGGGCTGGCAGCAGTTGCCGCTGATCGTGCTTTTGTCTTCCCTGGTGGGCGCGATTATCGGTACCGTCCTGCTCCTGGCGCAGGGCAGGGATGGTCAAAGCACGATTGCCTTTGGCCCTTATCTGGCCATCGCTGGCTGGATCGCCCTGCTTTTTGGTGAAAAAATGACCGCCGCATATCTGGCTGCATTCTGATGCCGTCAGCCGACCGGCGCCGCTTGTTAGCGAGGCCATTGCCATGAACCAGCCACGGCCATAATCCCATGAACTTCATCGTCGGACTGACCGGTGGTATCGGCAGCGGTAAAAGCGCCGTCGCCGCCCTCTTTATCGACCACGGTATCGAGGTTGTCGATGCCGATGTCGCGGCGCGCCGGGTCGTCGAACCGGGCTCGCCTGCCCTGCAGGCCATCGCCGGGCATTTCGGCGGCAATATTCTGCAGGCCGACGGTTGCCTGGACCGCGCCGCCTTGCGCGCCATTGTGTTTGATAATGACGCGGAACGCCGGTGGCTCGAACAGCTCCTGCACCCGGCCATCGGCCAATGGATCGCCGAGCAACTGGCCAACGCCCGGAGTCCCTACGCCATCCTCGAATCACCGCTCCTGCTGGAAACCAGCCAGCACGAAATGGCCGACCGGATTATCGTCGTCGACGTGCCGGAGCAGATACAGATCGATCGGGCCGGCGCCCGCGATGGCAATAGCCCCGAACAGATCAAGGCCATTATCGCCGCGCAGATGAGCCGCGCGGCGCGGCTGGAAAAAGCCGACGATGTGATTGATAACAGTGGCGCGCCGGCGGCGCTGATCGACCCGGTCAGGGTCCTGCATGAAAAATACCTTGCCCTGGCGCAGGCCAAATCCGCGACAGCGTCATGATGACCGATAATGACAGCACTCTGACCGACAATGACGGCATCGTGACCGATGGTGACAGCATCATGACCGATAACATCGTGCTCCAGTGCCCCCAGTGCAAAAAACCCGTTCCCTGGAACAGCGATTATCCCCACCGGCCCTTTTGTTCCGCGCGCTGCCGGCGGCTGGATTTTGGCGACTGGGCCAATGAACACTACCGTATTGCCGGCGAGGCGACCGGCGATGATTTTTCCGCGGATGAGCGCGAGCGTGAGGATTAGGGCTTGCGCTACAGGAATTCAGTAACCGGCGAACGCGCTAATACGCGAACTCAGTGACACGCGCGTGCAGCTCGTTTATGCGTCCGGACGTGCTTCTGGACCTGCTTCTGAACCTGGTTCTGAAGCTGGCCCTCAAGCACTCGTCAATTACCGGCCCAGGAGCCGATCGATGATGGCGTCATTGGCGGCGGGAAAGCGGTAATTCTCCAGTTCATCCAGGCCCACCCAGGCGATTTGCTGGCCCTCGTTGCCCCGCGCCACGCCGGTGAACTCATCCACCCGCCAGATATCCAGAAAAACCGCCTGGCCGGGATAGCGATGGTGGACCTCCAGAAATGCCTGGGCGCGGATGACCTCGATCGCCAGTTCCTCCCGGAGTTCACGACGGAGGGCGGCGAAAGGCGACTCCGGCCGCGCGAGTTTGCCGCCGGGAAATTCCCAGAGCCCCCCCTGGTGGCTTGCCCGCGGGCGTCTGGCGATGAGCACGCGGTCGCGCTCGGGCGAAAAAATCACCCCGGCCACCACGTGCAGCGCGTTGTCGGTCACCGGTCAGGAGCGGTATTCAGCGTTGATGCGAATATAGTCGTGGGACAGATCCGTGGTCCAGACCCGTTGCCGGCACTCGCCGCGGGCCAGATCGACGCGGATGGTGAACTCGTCCCGATCCATCACCGCCTGCGCGTCACTTTCCCGGTAGCCGGGCGCCAGGCCGCCGTTTTCGGCAATCAGCACCTGATCCAGGCAAATCCTTACCTTGTCGACATCCAGCCCCTGAATACCGGCTCGGCCGACCGCCGCGAGTATTCTTCCCCAGTTCGGATCGGCGGCAAAAAGCGCGGTTTTCACCAGGGGTGATTCGGCGATGGTGTAAGCCACCGCCAGGCATTCCCGGTCACTGGCACCACCGCTGACATCGACTTCGACAAATTTCGTCGCGCCCTCCCCATCCCTGATGATGGCCTGGGCCAATTCGATACACAGTGCATCCAGCGCCCGCTGAAAGGCCTCCAGTTCCGCGCCGGTGGATAACTCCTTGCCCGCGCCAGTGGCGACCAGCACCACGCTGTCATTGGTCGAGGTATCGCCATCGATGGTAATACGATTGAACGAGGCTTCCACCGCCCGGTTCAAGGCCTGCCCCAGGATGTCCTCATCGATTCCGGCGTCGGTGGCGATATACGCGAGCATGGTCGCCATATCGGGCCGAATCATGCCGGCGCCCTTGGCAATGCCGCTGAGGGTAATGGTGTCGCCGCCGATGGTCAGCCTACGACAGGCGGCCTTGGGCCGGGTATCGGTGGTCATGATCCCCACCGCCGCGTCCAGCCAGCCGGTGGCGCTGAGCTTGCGCAAGGCGTCCGGCAAGGCGACGGTAATTTTATCGACCGGCAAGGGTTGACCGATAACGCCGGTGGAAAACGGCAGCACCTGAGTGGACTCGACACCGGCTTGCTCGGCCAGATAGCGGCAGGTGGCAAGCGCACTCTCCCGGCCGGGGGAACCGGTTCCGGCGTTGGCGTTGCCGGTATTGACCAGCAGATAGCGGATATCCCTGCCCGCCACCCGCGCGGCCATTAGATGTTGACGGGCAACCTGGACCGGCGCGGCGCAAAAAGCATTGCGGGTGAACACGCAGGCAACGCGGCTGCCCGCGCGCAACTCCATCACCACCAGGTCGGGTCGACCGGGTGTTTTAATACCGGCGCTGGTGGTCCCCAGTCGAAAACCGGGGACCGGCAACATATCGGGCAATGCACCGCTGCCTACCGCCATACCCGCCCTCCGGCACGTTTCACCGCTGACCCCGGGTTCAGGCGAGCCGGCCGTGACAATGTTTGTATTTTTTACCGGAATCGCAGGGGCACGGCGCGTTGCGGCCGATTTTCTCCTCATTTCGGGTATAAGGCTGCGCGGCTGTCACCGCGGCACCGGAGCCGCCGGGGACCGGGCCTGGCTCGGCCGCGGCCATGGCGTTGGCGCCGGCATGTTCAAATTCCATCTGCTGCCGACGTCTTTCCTCGAGCCGCTGGCGCTCCAGTTCCTCAACCTCCTCGGCGCGGCGCACTTCGACACGGCTGAGAAAACGGACCGTTTCGAGCTTTATGTTTTCGAGCATGGACTGAAACAGCTCGAAGGATTCGCGCTTGTACTCCTGCTTGGGGTTCTTCTGGGCGTAGGCGCGCAGGCCGATGCCCTGGCGCAAATGCTCCATGTGGGTCAGATGCTCCTTCCAGAAGTTATCCAGCACTTGCAGCATCACCTGCTTTTCCAGGATTTTCATATCGGGGCCGATCTGACTCGCGCGCCGCGCGTAGGCGGCATCCGCCTCCCTGACGATCCGCTCGCGCAAGCCTTCTTCGTGCAGACGCTCGTCGTCATCGAGCCACTGGCGCAGCGGCAGCTTGAGATTGAATTCGGTAACTAAATCCGCTTCCAGCTGCTCGACCCGCCACTGCTCATGGAGGGACTGGGGCGGGATGGAATGGTCGATGACCGTATTGATGACGTCGTGACGGACATCCTCGATCATGTCGCTGATGTCGTCCGCGCCGAGCAACTCCCGGCGCTGCTGGTACACGACTTTACGCTGATCATTGGCCACGTCGTCGTACTCAAGTAACTGCTTGCGGATGTCGAAGTTCCTGCCTTCGACCTTGCGCTGGGCCTTTTCAATGGCATTGGTGACCATGCGATGCTCGATGGCCTCGCCTTTTTCCATGCCGATGGCGCGCATCATGTTCTTGACCCGGTCGGAGGCAAAGAGGCGCATGAGGTCATCTTCCATGGACAGGTAGAAGCGCGAGACCCCCGGATCACCCTGACGACCGGCCCGGCCCCGCAATTGATTATCGATTCGGCGTGACTCGTGGCGTTCGGTACCGAGAATGTGCAGGCCACCGGCGTCGATGACTTTCTGGTGATTGTCCTTCCAGGCGGCCTTGATCCTGGCGATTTCGACCTCCGAAGGCTGCTCCAGCGCGTGCACCTGGGCTTCCCAATTGCCGCCCAGGACGATATCGGTACCGCGACCGGCCATATTGGTGGCGATGGTCACCACGCCGGAACGGCCGGCCTCGGCAATGATCTTCGCCTCTTTCTCGTGAAACTTGGCATTCAGAACCTGGTGCTCGATTTTTGCCCGGGTCAGCAGACCGGACATCAGCTCCGAGGACTCGATGGAAGCGGTGCCCACCAGCACCGGCGCACCCTGCTCGACACAGGACCGGATGTCCTCGATGACCGCTTCGAATTTCTCCTCCTTGGTCAGGAAGATGAGGTCGTTATAGTCCTCTCGTCGCACCGGCTTGTTGGTCGGAATCACCACCACCTGCAAACCGTAGATCTGATGGAATTCAAAGGCTTCGGTATCCGCGGTACCGGTCATGCCGGCCAGCTTGCGGTAGAGGCGGAAGTAATTCTGAAAGGTGGTTGAAGCCAGGGTCTGGCTTTCGCTTTGAATCCGCACCCCTTCCTTGGCTTCGATGGCCTGGTGCAGACCATCGGACAGGCGCCGGCCGGCCATGGTGCGGCCGGTGTGCTCGTCAATCAGCACCACCTCGCCCTGCTGGACGATGTATTCGACATTTTTGTGGAACAGATGATGGGCGCGCAGGGCATTGTGCACGTGGTGAAGCAAGCCGAGATGGGCGGGCTGATAGAGGCTTTCGTCCTCGGCCAGCAAGCCTTCCCTGACCAGTAGCGACTCGATTTTCTCGTGGCCCTGTTCGGTCAGCTCCACCTGTCGGGATTTCTCGTCGACGAGAAAATCACCCGAGACTTCGGGGGCTTCAAACAGGGCGGGAACCGCGACCGCTTCGGCGGCGCCCAGAACCTCACCCGCCTCCAGCAGTTGCACCAGGGCGTTCATGCGTTTGTAGAGCGCTGAACTGTCCTGGGCCTGACCGGAGATAATCAGGGGGGTTCGCGACTCATCGATGAGAATGGAATCCACTTCATCGACGATGGCGAAATTCAAGTCTCGCTGGGCCTTGTCTTCAAGACGCAGCACCATGTTGTCGCGCAGATAATCGAAGCCAAATTCATTGTTGGTGCCGTAGGTGATATCGGCGCCATAGGCTTCCTTGCGGGACACGGCCTGCGTCTCCCCGGCCTTGCCGTCACTCTCCCCGCCCTGGGAATCGCCGGCGGCGCGAATGACGAAGGAATTGGGCACGCCCTGACCCGCGAAGGACCTGATGATCCCGACATCCATGCCCAGGGCGTTATAGATGGGCGCCATCCATTCGGCATCACGCCGGGCCAGATAATCGTTGACGGTAATGATGTGGACACCGGTTCCGGGCAGGGCGTTGAGATAGGCGGCAAGGGTCGCCACCAGGGTTTTGCCCTCGCCGGTACGCATCTCGGCGATTTTGCCCTCGTGCAGTACCAGACCGCCAATCAGCTGGACATCAAAATGGCGCATGCCAAGCGTCCGGCTGGCCGCCTCCCGCACGGCGGCAAAGGCTTCCGGGATGAGGGCATCCAGGCTGGCGCCCTGTTCGAGGCGTTGGCGAAAAAGCGCGGTTTGGGCGCGCAGGTCACTGGCACTCAGGGCCGCCATGGCCCCGGCATGTGCGTTTATCGCATTGACCACCTTGCCCAAGCGCCGCAGCTCGCGCTCATTTTTTGAGCCAAAAACTTTTTTTAAAACCTTAGCGACCATGATGGTCCTCGCCCTGCCCTATTGAAACCACAAAACCACTGCTGCCACCGCGCCCGAGTGGCAAGCGGTAATCCTATCAACGAATGGTGCGGCGAATATAGCTGGCGGGATCGATATGACGACCGTTTTTATGGAGCTCGAAATGAACGTGGGAACCGGTGGCGCGGCCGGTGCTGCCCATGCGCGCTATGACCTGGCCCTGTTTGACCAGATCACCCGCTTTGACCAGGTTTTCCTTGTTGTGGGCATAACGGGCAACCATGTCATCGCCGTGATCGATTTCAATCAGTTCCCCGTAACCCGGCCGGGTCTCGGAGCGAGTGACCAGGCCACCGGCAACCGCAATCACGGGCGAACCTTCCTTGCCGGCAATGTCGATACCCTTGTGCCAGGACTTTTTGCCGTGAAAGGGGTCGCGCCTGAGGCCATAACCCGAGGATATCCATCCCTTGGCAACCGGCATCCCGGTGGGCGTGCTCTGCTGTTTGAAGTGGCGATCGGCCATCATTATTTTCAGCAATTCGAGCTGGCGTTCCCGGTCCACGAGCTGGGCGTCGATTTCACGATAAAACTGCTCCACGTCACTCTGATTAACCACCTCGACCCCAGCCTCCTCCGGGCCACCCATCGCCGGAGGTTGGGTAAAATCGAACTCGCCTTCATCCAGACCGGCCATTACCGTAATCCGCTCACCCAGGGCGTCCAGACGCACCAGTCGCGCCTTCATTTCAGCCAGGCCGGCCGCGTAAGCGGAGAGTTGGGCGCTGGTATCGGTCTGCCGGCGCGCCAATGCCGCCTCCTGCCGTTCGATTTCGCGCCCGAGGGTATCTATCGCGGTGGCGAGCTTCACGGTACGCGGATCCTCGCGCAGCTGGAAGGCGCCGAAAGCGGCGCCCATACCCACCATGGATCCAAGCGCGACGATGGCTAAAGAGGCCAGGACCCCGTTGTTGAGCTTGAGCGTCACTGTCCTGCCGCGCCAGGCGTTTAAAATTATTATGTGCATGCTTGATTCTTCACCTTTGGCGCAGCGCAACCGCGACGGTCACCGCTTTTAAATCCCCGCGCCACTGGCCAGCAGGGGTTTGACATAGGAAATGGGTGCGTCCAGATCGTCCTGCTCGAAGGTGACGATCTCCCATGCGTCCTGGCGCGACAGCAGTTCGCGCAACAAGGCATTATTGAGCGCATGGCCTGATTTATATGCATCAAATGCGCCAATAAGGCTGTAGCCCAGCAGGTAGAGATCACCAATGGCATCGAGCACTTTGTGTTTCACGAATTCGTCCTCGTAGCGCAAGCCGTCTTCATTGAGAATGCTGTCTTCGTTGACGACAATCGCGTTTTCCATGCTGCCGCCGCGAGCCAGGCCCTTCGACCGCAGGTATTCGATTTCGTGCATGAAGCCGAAAGTGCGGGCGCGGCTGACCTCCTTGACAAAAGAGGTGCTGGAAAAATCCACCGACGCACACAGGCTGCGATTGCGGAAAACCGGATAATCGAAATCGATGGTAAAACTCACCCGGAATCCGTTGTAGGGCTCAAAACGGGCCCGCTTGTCCTGGTCGGATACTTCGACGACCTGCTTGACGCGAATAAACCGTTTCGGCGCGTCCTGCTCGACTATGCCCGCCGACTGAATCAAAAACACAAACGGGCCGGCGCTGCCATCCATGATTGGCAGCTCCCCGGCGTTGACTTCAACAATGGCATTGTCGATGCCGAGGCCCGCCATCGCCGACAGTAGATGCTCCACCGTGGAAACGCGGACATCGCCCTGCACCAGCGAGGTCGAGAGGGTGGTATCACCGACGTTGATGGCCTGGGCGGGAATGTCCACCACCGGATCGAGATCGACCCGCCTGAAAACAATCCCGGCGTCAACAGGCGCGGGTTTGAGCGTCAGGTAAACTTTGTCGCCGGTATGCAGACCAACGCCCGTGGCGCGAATGGTGTTGTTGAGAGTCCGCTGCTTTATCACAGGCAAGGCTTCGGCAGGAGTGAGCAAAGCCGGCATGGTAACAAAAGCCGCCGCCACCCTCCACCCACATTTGGCGCCCTGTGGAGGGGTTCACACAGGGCGCCGCCCGAGCCGGGAATCAGTCCGCCTGTCGGCGTAAAAAGGCGGGAATATCCAGATAGTCGAGGTCAACGTCGGCTTTAACCGCGGGTCGAGAGACCGGCTCCCTCGCCGGCTCCATGGCCAGCTCCGCCTGCCGGGCGTCAGCGCGTCGGTCCAACGCGGCGCTGGAACGGCCGGGTCGGCGGGTGACCGTGGGCCGATCGAGGGCGGTGAAATCGATCTCGCCACCCGGCTTGATCGCGTTACCCACTATCTTGGCAGGCGCCGCCGGACGCGCTAGCGACTCCGGACTCCCCAGACCCGTGGCGACGACGGTCACGCGCAGCTGGTCGTCCATGTCCGGGTCAATAACGGTGCCCACCACCACCGTGGCATTTTCCGAGGCAAACTGCTCGACCGTGTCGCCGACATCGGCGAATTCGCCAAGGGAGAGATCCGGTCCAGCCGTGATATTGACCAGAATGCCCTTGGCGCCACGCAAATCGATATCCTCCAGCAAGGGGCTATGGACCGCGGCCTCGGCGGCCTCGGAGGCACGATTTTCACCGCGCGCATGACCACTCCCCATCATCGCCATGCCCATTTCCGACATTACCGTGCGCACGTCGGCAAAGTCGACGTTGATCATGCCGGGACGAATGATCAGATCGGCGATGCCCTGAACCGCGCCCAGCAGCACATCGTTGGCTGCCTTGAAGGCCTGGAGCAGGGAGGTCGACTTGCCCAGCACCGTCAGTAGGCGCTCGTTGGGTACGGTGATCAGCGAATCCACGCGCTCCTTGAGCATGGCGATACCTTCCGAGGCTATCGCCATGCGCTTGCGCCCCTCGAAATGAAACGGCCGGGTGACCACGGCGACCGTCAGAATGCCCATTTCACGGGCCACATCCGCAACCACCGGCGCGGCGCCGGTGCCGGTGCCCCCGCCCATGCCGGCGGTGATGAAGACCATATCGGCGCCATCGAGCACATCGGCGATACGATCACGGTCATCCATCGCCGCCTGCCGCCCGATGTCCGGATTGGCGCCAGCGCCCAGGCCCTTGGTCATGCCGTTACCCAGCTGCAACAGGGTTGCGCCGCTGATGTCCTTGAGCGCCTGGGAATCGGTGTTGGCGCAGATGAAATCCACGCCCTGCACCGCGCTGGCGATCATGTTGGCGACGGCGTTGCCACCGCCGCCACCGACGCCGATCACCTTTATTTCCGCGCCTTCGGGAATATTGTCGACTATTTCAAACATAGCAATTACCCCTCGGTTTATACCGGTTCATCCGTCAAGTTAGTGTTTACAAATGCTCCTGAAACCAGCGCTTGATCCTTGCGAACCAGGCGCCGCCAGGTGCTCGCTTACCCGTACTGGCTCCTTCGCGGTGCCGCTGCATGCCATACAGCAACAAACCCACACCCGTCGAATAAATCGGATTGTTGACGATATCCGTGAGGCCACGGATATTTTGCGGACAACCCAACCGCACTGGCATATGAAAAATCTCTTCGGCTAACTCCACCACGCCTTCCATCTTTCCGGTGCCGCCGGTGAGGACGATGCCGGCGGCGATCAGATCCTCGAAACCGCTGCGGCGCAGCTCCGCCTGCACCAGCGTCAGCAGCTCCTCGTAACGGGGCTCAACCACCTCGGCGAGGGCCTGGCGGGACAGATCCCTGGGCGGACGGTCACCGACACTGGGCACCTTGATGGTTTCCTCGGGCCCGGCCAGATTGGCCAGGGCGCAGGCGTATTTGATTTTCAGCTCCTCGGCATGGGCGGTGGGCGTGCGCAGGGCCATGGCGATGTCGTTGGTGACCTGATCGCCGGCGATGGGAATCACGCCGGTATGGCGGATGGCGCCATCGGTGAAGACGGCGATATCGGTGGTACCGCCGCCCAGGTCGATCATGCATACGCCCAGTTGCTTCTCGTCTTCCGTGAGCACGGCATAGCTTGAGGCCAGTTGCTCCAGAATGATGTCATCGACTTCGAGGCCACAGCGGCGAATACACTTCTTGATGTTCTGGGCGGCGTTGGCGGCACAGGTCACCAGATGCACCTTGGCTTCGAGGCGCACTCCGGACATGCCCAGGGGCTCGCGCACCCCTTCCTGGTTATCGATAATGAATTCCTGGGGCAGAACGTGGAGAATCTCCTGATCGGCGGGAATGGCCACGGCGCGCGCGGCGTCGATGACCCGGTCCACGTCCATGGGCAACACCTCCCGGTCCCTTATCGCGACGATGCCGTGAGAATTCATACTGCGGATATGACTCCCGGCGATGCCCGCGTAGACCGATCGAATATGGCAACCGGCCATCAGCTCGGCTTCCTCAACGGCCCGCTGGATGGCCGACACCGTGGACTCGATATTGACCACCACGCCTTTTTTCATACCGGTGGCGCGATGCATGCCCGTGCCGACGATTTCGATCTGCCCACCCGGGCTGATGGCGCCGACGATCGCCACTACCTTGGAGGTGCCGATATCAAGGCCGACGATCATTTCCGATTCGTTACCGCTAACCATATTCAGAACCTCAGACTTTGTTACCCTTCGGCGTCGATCGTTGACGCCGTTTGCCGTTATCGCCACAACACCGCCACGCCGTTTTCATAGCGGGCGTCAACGGCCTGAATATCGTCCCGGCGCGCTTGCAATTCCGCTTCCCAGACCCGCATAAACCGCCGCATCCTGGCCAGCACCCGTTCGCGTCCCAGGGTCACGGCAATGCCGCCACGCAAACGCAGGCGCCAACGCTGGTACTCATCGACACCGAATTCACTGACGCGCAAACCCTGGGTGGACAGCAATTCACTGATATCACGGTATTCACGCATGACATCCTCGACCCGGGCCTCGGGACCGGAAAGCAGGGGCAGATCCTCGAGACCGGACACCTTGTCTCGCGGCAATATCCGGCCATGCTGGTTGACATAGTCGTCGGCGCCCCAGCGAGCAATGGCCACCTCTTCCACGATCGCGACTTCGATTCGGCCCGGCCAGTAGCGGCGCACGGTTGCCCGGTCGATCCAGGGATGGATTTCAAGCGCCGCGCACAGGCCATCGAGGTCCAGGCTCAAAAAACCCCCATCGATCGCTGCCGTGATCATCGACTCGACTTCGTCACGCCCCAGGCGTTGCAGCGGGCTGGTGATGACGACCGAACGCACCGGCGCGTCAACCCAGCGGTAGAACAGCGCCCCCGCCGCCGTGACGGCTGTCAGGCCGGCGAGGGTCGCGACAATCACCAGCGCGCGGCGCAAGCGGTCCAGCCAGGGCCGGTAGGATTCCCGAGTCGGCGACTTTCTCGCCGCGCCACGGGGGTAATGCGCATAACGCCTCACCATGCCCGCGCCTCGCTGTTACTGGCTAGCAGGATCTCCACCACCAATTGCTCGAATCCAATGCCCGCGGCGGCGGCGGCCATGGGCACCAGGCTGTGGTCGGTCATTCCGGGCACGGTATTGACTTCCAGCACGCAGTAGGGCGACTCCGAGTCCTCGCCTCCGGCCATCAAATCGACTCGCCCCCAGCCCTTGCAACCGAGGCTTTCGTAGGCCCGCAATGCCAGCGCCTGGAGCCGTGCTTCCTGCTCCTCGACCAGTCCGCAGGGACAGATGTAACGGGTGTCATCATCGACATATTTCGCCTGGTAGTCGTAAAAAACCCGTTTGGTTTCCAGCCTGATGGTGGGCAGCGCGCGGCCATTGACCACCGCGACGGTGTATTCGGCGCCGCTCAACCAGCGCTCCGCCAACACACACTCGTCATACTCACGGGCCAGCCGCCACCCGGCTTCGAGCTGCGCCGCGTTATCCGCCTTGCTCATGCCGAGGCTCGAGCCCTCACTGGCCGGCTTAACCATGGCGCTGCCACCCAGTTGCTCGATGATCGCCGGCCAGTCACTGTCCCGGGTCAGGGTCTGAAACGCGGCGGTCGGCAGGCCAATGCCCCGCCAGAGCTGTTTGCAGCGTAATTTATCCATGGCCAGGGCCGAGGCCAGGACACCGCTGCCGGTGTAGGGCAGACCGAGAGTCTCCAGGGCGCCCTGAACCTGTCCGTCCTCGCCGCCACGGCCGTGCAGCATGACGAAAACCCGGTCCGGCGCCAGGGCCTGGAGGCGTCCGAGCCAGCCCCGGTCGGCATCCAGTCCGACCGCATCGATACCCGCCTTTTGCAAGGCGCCGAGGACCGCGGTTCCACCCTTCAGGGATACTTCCCGCTCCCCCGACCAGCCGCCATAGAGCACCACTACCCGGCCGAGATCGCCCAATCGACTGCCTGCCGCGGATATTTGCCCGCTCATCGCAGTCGGGTCTCCGCCAACATGCGCACCAGTGTGCTAACACTGCCCGCTCCCTGGGTAATGACGATGTCCCCGGGACGCACCAGTTCGGCGACCAGGGGCGGCACCGCTTCAATGGCTTCGACGAACCTGATCTCATCGGCCGGCAAAGCCCTCGAGCGGCTCGGACATCCCGCTCGCTCGCTCGCTTGCCGCCTGATGGCCGAGCACAGTTGCTCGCTATCGGCGCCAACGATGGGCTGTTCGCCGGCGGCGTAGACGGGCACCAGAATGAGGGCATCGACCGTCGATAACACCTCGACGAAGTCGCTGAATAAATCCCGGGTACGGGTAAATCGGTGGGGTTGAAAAACAAGCATCAGCCGGCGCTCGGGCCAGCCGGCGCGCACCGCCTTGATGGTCGCCGCGACTTCGCGCGGATGATGGCCGTAATCATCCACCAGCATGGCGGTGCCTGCCCCGACGGGATATTCGCCATGGATTTCAAAGCGGCGTCCAACACCTTCAAACGCCGCCAGCCCCGCCAGAATGTCGCGGTCATCGATGCCTTCATCAACCGCAATCGCAAGGGCCGCCGTGGCATTGAGGACGTTGTGCACGCCGGGGATATTGAGCGTCACACGCAGAGGTTCCAGCCCTTCCGGCCGGTAAACCACGAATTCGCTGCTGCGCTCGACACTGTTGACTTCGGCAATTCGAAAATCCGCGTCGTCAGCGAAACCGTAGGTAATCGTGGGTCGCCCGATACGGGGAATAATGTCGCGCACGGTGGGGTCGTCGATGCAGACCACCGCCAGGCCGTAGAACGGCAGGTTGTGCAAAAACTCGACGAATGTGGTTTTCAGGCGCTCAAAATCAAAGTCGTAGGTCGCCATGTGGTCGGCATCGATATTGGTGACCACGGCAATCATGGGTTGCAGGTGTAAAAAGGACGCGTCGCTTTCATCCGCCTCGGCCACCAGATAGCGGCTCTCACCCAGCTGCGCGTTGGTGCCGGCGCTATTGACCCGACCGCCGACAATGAAGGTCGGCGCCTTGCCGCCGCGCGCCAGAATGGTCGCCAGCAGACTGGTGGTAGTGGTTTTCCCATGGGTGCCGGCGATAGCGATACCATGTCGATAGCGCATCAGCTCGGCCAGCATTTCCGCGCGCGGCACGGTCGGAATGCGCGCCTCCCGGGCAGCCAGCAACTCCGGGTTATCCTCCCCGATCGCGGAGGACACCACGACCACGTCGGCGCCGCTGACCTGCTCGGCCCGATGGCCGATATGGATTTCGACGCCCAGTTCACGCAGCCGGGCGACGCTGTGATTGTCGGCGATGTCCGAACCGGATATCCGGTAACCCTGGTTGTTCAGCACTTCGGCGATGCCACACATGCCAGCCCCGCCGATGCCAATAAAATGGATGCGCCGGATGCGCCGCATTTCCGGTACTTCATAGACTCCGCTCATGCCGCCAACTCCTGGCAGACATCGGCCACCCGCTGCGCCGCCCGGGGCTGGCGCAGGGCGTAAGCCGCCTCGGCCATGGCCAGGAGCCGGGGTCGATCGCCGAGCAGGTCATTCAGCACCTCGCGCAGTTTCGACGTATTCAACGCCGACTGTTGCAGCAAAACAGCCGCCTGGTGCGCCACAAGCCATTGGCCGTTGACCGTCTGATGATCATCGATGGCGTGGGGGTAGGGAATCAAAACCGCACCCAAGCCCGCCGCGGTCAGTTCCGACACCGTCAGGGCGCCCGCCCTGCAGAGCACCAGATCGGCCCAGGCATAGGCTTCGGCCATATCATCGATGAAGGCGCGAGTGTCCGCCGTTACACCGAGCGCCGCATAAGCGGCGCGGGTCGTTTGCAGATGGTCCCGTCCGGTCTGGTGGCACACCTTCGGACGCTCCTCGTCCCTCATGAGCGCCAAACTCTCGGGCAGCATCTGGTTGATCGCCAGGGCGCCGAGGCTGCCGCCGAGCACCAGCAAGCGCGCCGGTCCCGCCGGCCGCTGGGCAAAGCGCGGTTCGGGGGCGGGCAGGTCGGTGATCTGCTCTCGCACCGGATTGCCACAGTACTCCGCGCCAGCCAGACTGCCCGGAAATGCCTCCAGGGCACGATTGGCGATGCGGTTCAGAATTCGGTTGGTAGTGCCGGCGACAGCGTTCTGCTCGTGAATCACCAGCGGCTTGGTCAGCAGCCGCGCGGCCAGACCACCGGGACCCGAGACAAAGCCACCGAGACCCAGAACCACGTCCGGGCGACAGGTGCGCACCACGCCCAGCGCCTGCCAGAGCGCCCTCAATAACCGCAAGGGAGCCATTAGTTTTCCGGCAACGCCTTTTTTGCCCCGCAAACCCGCCACGTCGATGTAAAAAATGGGGAAACCCCGGGCCGGCACCAGCTCTGCCTCGACGCCACGTCGAGTCCCCAGCCAACTCACTTCGACACCGCGCTGGCGCAGCACCTCAGCCACCGCCAGTCCGGGAAATACGTGTCCACCGGTTCCGCCCGCCATGATCAGCACCCGTCTAGAGGCCATCGCCGGTGTCCCCCGGGTGCGGCGGCAGACGCTCCCGTGCCTGCTGGCCGCCTTCCATGCCGGCTCTCAGCACCAGCGCGACGATCACGCTGCTGATCAGTAAACTGCTACCGCCATAACTGACAAAGGGCAGGGTCAGGCCCTTGGTGGGCAATAATCCCGAGGTGACGCCAAGATTGATAAAGATCTGTCCGGCGAGCATGATCGCAAAGCCAAACACGGCATAGGCGACAAACCACTGCTGGCGATCCGCCGCGGCGCGGCCGATCATCAGTATTCGGGCGATCAATGTTATGAATAGCGCCAGCATCACCAGAACCCCGCCGAGGCCAAACTCCTCGGCAAAAATGGCAAAGATGAAATCCGTGTGCGCTTCCGGCAGATAAAACAGCTTCTGCACGCTGTTGCCCAAACCCACCCCCCACCACTCGCCGCGGCCAAAGGCAATCAGGGACTGAGTCAGCTGATAACCGCTCTGATACTGGTCAGCCCAGGGATCGAGAAACCCCGTCATGCGCTCGAAGCGATAAGGGGAAGTGACGATCAGCACCAATACGCCGGCAATGCCCAGTACCACCAGCGCCAGAAACTGGCCGAGACGTACGCCCGCCAGAAACAGCATGGCCATAACCGTCGCGCCGATCACCATGGTGGAACCGAAGTCCGGCTCCAACAGCAGCAAAACCGCCACCAGCCCCATGATCGCCAGCGGTTTGGCGAAATCCTGCCACTGCTCCCGCAGCATCAGGTGACGCCGCTGCAAATAGGCGGCGATGAAAATCACCACCGCCACCTTGGCCAGCTCCGACACCTGCACGGTCAGAGGCCCGGCTCGCAACCAGCGGGAGCTGCCGTTGACTTCATGACCGATACCCGGCAGCAGCACCGCTACCAGCAGCACGATACTGCCCAGCAATGCCAGGCCGGCATGCCGATACCAGAGATGCAGGGGAACCCAAAGTAGCGGCAGGGCCACGCACAGACTGATACACAGATAAGCCGCGTGACGCTTGAGGAAATAAAACCCGTCCTTGTAGCCGTAGTCGGCGAAGCCGACGGAGGCCGAAAACACCATCACCAGACCCAGGGAGATCAGCGCCAGCACGGAGAGCAGCAGGGGTTTATCGAGATACGCGGTGCTGGGCAAGGACCAGCCACGCGGCACGAATCTTTCCACCAGCGCAATCATGACAGCGCCTCGATCGCGTCCCGGAAGCGCTCGCCGCGTTCCGCGAAACCCGAAAACATATCGAGGCTGGCGCAGGCCGGCGATAACAACACCGCGTCCCCCGGCCGGGCGGCTTTGGCGGCGGCGCTTACCGCCGCATCCATGTCGTCAACCATGATCACTGCCGTGACTGGCGAATATCGAGCCAGGGCCTCGGCAATGGCGGTCGCGTCCTGGCCCAGCAAAATGGCCAGGCGCACCCGGCCCCGGACCGCTTGTGCCAGGGCCGTGAAATCCTGACCCTTGGCCTGGCCGCCGGCAATCAGCAGCAGGTGGTTACTCTGTGCATCCGCCAAGCCCGTGATGGCGGCGATGGCCGCGCCACAATTAGTGGCCTTGGAGTCATTGATCCAGGTAATACCGCTCTTTCCGCCAACCTCACGCTGTTCATCGGCGACGATTTCACACCGGTGTGGCAGACCGGGAAAACCGCGCAGGGTGTCCAGCATGGCTGGCATTGGCAGGCCCGCCGCCTGGCCAAGGGCCAGGGCCGCGAGGGCATTGGCGACATTGTGGCGACCCTTCATGGCCAGCTCGGCCAGCGGCAACAGGTTTGCAAATTCATAGGCCAGATACGTCTCGCCATCCTCCCGCCTGATACCAAAACCCTTGAAATCCGGCGCGCCAAGGCCAAAGCTGTAGACCATGACGCCGGGTGGCACCAGGGCCCGGGTCAACAGATCGTCGCGATTGATAACGACACGCTTCGCGCCCCGATAAATTCGGTGTTTGGAAGCGTGGTAGGCCTCGAGGGTGGGGTAACGATCCATATGGTCGGGACTGATATTGAGCACCGTGGCGACCGACGCCGATGGCTTGTCGAGCAAGTCAAGTTGAAAGCTCGATAACTCCAGAACATAAAGCTGCCGCCGGTCATCCAACAGCTCCAGGGCGGGGGTGCCCAGATTGCCGCCAACGCCGACGTTTCTGCCCGCCGCGCGAGCCATCTCCCCGACCAGGGTGGTGACGGTGCTCTTGCCGTTGGAACCGGTAATGGCAATCACCGGGGCCTGGGCCGCGGCCATGAACAGGGCGATATCGCCCACCCGTTCGACGCCCTGTTCCCGGGCGGCGACCAGGGCCGGCTCCTCCAGACTCAAGCCAGGACTCACCACCAGGCGCCCGGCGCCCGCAAGGGTCTGTGCATTCAATGCCCCGAGTTCGACCGGCACATCCGGCATGGCGGCGCGCAATTGCGGCAGTCCCGGCGGTGCTGCCCGGCTGTCAACCACCATAAAGCGCTCGCCACGGGCGGTCAGAAAGCGGGCCACGGACAGGCCGGTGGCGCCCAGGCCCACAACGATTGTCAGCCGGTCGCTTGCGATCAATTGAGCCACTGCCGTTTCAGCCATTCCGTCCGTTGTCTGTTATCCGTGTCCGGTCATCGCAACTTCAGCGTCGCCAGGCCGAACAAAACGAGCATTACCGTGATTATCCAGAAGCGCACAATGACCCGGGGTTCGGGCCAGCCCTTGAGTTCAAAGTGATGATGAATGGGCGCCATGCGGAAAATCCGCTTGCCGGTCAGTTTGAAGGAGGCCACCTGCAGAATGACCGACACCGTCTCCAGGACGAAAATACCGCCCATGATGAACAGTACGATTTCATGGCGAACGATGACCGCGATCACTCCCAGCGCCGCGCCCAGGGCCAGGGCGCCGACATCGCCCATGAATATCTGCGCCGGGTAGGTGTTAAACCACAGAAAGCCCAGACCCGCGCCACCCAGGGCGGTACAGAAAATCACCAGTTCGCCGGCGCCGCGAATAAAGGGAATATGCAGGTAGTTGGCGAATTCGAAGTTGCCCGCCAGATACGCAATCACTCCCAGAGCACCGCCCACCAGCACCGTCGGCATGATCGCCAGACCATCCAGCCCGTCGGTGAGATTGACCGCGTTACTGGCGCCGACAATCACCAGGTACGTGAGCAGCACGTAAAAGAGCCCCATATCCCAGGCCACCTGTTTGAAGAATGGCACGATCAACTGGGTTTCCGCCGGGGATGCCGCACTGGTGTAGAGAAAGACCGCCGCTCCGAGGCCGGCCAGCGATTGCCAGAAGTACTTCCATCGCGCCGGCAAGCCCTGGGAATGTTTTTCCACCACCTTGCGGTAGTCATCCACCCAGCCCACCGTTCCGAAGGCGAGAGTCACCGCCAGCACCACCCAGACATAGCGATTGCTGAGATCGGACCACAGCAGGGTGCTGGTGAAAATCGACAGCAGGATCAGCGCGCCACCCATGGTGGGCGTCCCCGCCTTGACCAGATGGCTCTGGGGCCCGTCATCCCTGATCGCTTGCCCGATCTGCATGCTTTGCAGACGGCGAATCACCCACGGCCCCGCGAGCAGGGAAATGAACAGGGAGGTCATCACCCCCAGAATCGCCCGCAATGTCAGGTATTTGAATACGTTGAAAGCACTGATGTGCTGAGACAGGTAATCAGCCAGCCAGTAGAGCATCAGGCAGCCCTCCCTTTATCGACAAGTTGTTTGACCACCTCGTCCATCGCCGCGCTGCGCGAACCTTTAACCAGCGCCGTGGTGCCTGCATCCAGGGTTTCACGCAGGTGTCGGACGAGCGCGCTCCGGTCCGGATACCACTGACCCCGCGCACCGAAGCCCGCCACGACCTCCTTGCACAGCGGCCCGGTCGCCGCCAGTTGCTCTATCCCGGCGTCCCTGGCGTATTCACCCACTTCCCGGTGCAGGTCCGGCGCTTCCGGCCCGAGTTCCGCCATATCGCCCAGCACCAGCAGACGCCGACCTTCCAGCGCCCCAAGCACATCGATGGCCGCCTTCATCGAACCGGGGTTGGCGTTATAGCTGTCATCGATAATGACACTGCCACGCGGGCCGCTCTTGAATTCCATGCGTCCGGCAACGGTTCGGGTTGCCTCCAGTCCGGCGGCAATGGTTATTGACGGCGCTCCGGCCGCCAAAGCGCAAGCCGCGGCGGCCAAAGCGTTGGCGACATTGTGGTGTCCCGGCACGGGCAGGCTTACCGGTAGTTGCCGATCCGGCACATGAAGAACAAACGCGGCATTGCCACGGTAATCCAGACGGATATCGCTCGCACGCACGTCGGCGTGCTCCTGTTCGAGGCTAAACGTCACCACGTTCATGCAGGGCAGCTGAGCTCGCCAGCCCTCGGCCCAGGGCTCATCGAGGTTGATCACCGCGGTGCCGTTGGGACCGAGCCCAGCGTAGATTTCTCCCTTGGCGGCAGCGACACCGGCGAGCGAACCAAAGCCCGCCACGTGGGCGGGCATGACATTGTTGACCAGCGCAATCGTGGGACGGGCCAGGCTCACCAGGTAGGCGATTTCGCCGGGGCCACTGGCGCCCATTTCCAGGACCGCGTAACGGTGCTCATTTTCCAGGGCGAGCAGGGTTTTCGGTACACCGATGTGATTATTGAGATTGCCGCGGGTCGCCAGCACTGGCGCCACGCAAGCCAGGATCGAAGCCAGCATCTCCTTAACCGTGGTCTTGCCGCTACTGCCGGTGAGGGCAATCAGCGGACCATCGAATTGCTGCCTCGCCAGCGTTGCCAATTGGCCGAGGGCAAGCACGGTATCCGGCACTACCCACTGCGGCTTGTCCAGCCGTTTGTCCGGGTACTGGACCACCAGACCACAGGCCTTGTCGGCGGCGTCCTTGAGGAACAGATGGGCGTCATGATTGGCCCCGCGCAGCGCCACGAACAGCTCGCCCGCGGCAAGGGTGCGGGAGTCGGTCGACACCTGGCTGAATCGGCAATCGGGATACAGCAGCGTCCCGCCGTAGGCAACCGCCGCCTGGGACAGGGTCATCTCACGCACGGTCATCGTCGCCTGCTCCCCAGTGCCAGTCGAGCCTGGGCGGCATCACTGAAGGGTAGCCGTCGCTGCCCGGTAATTTGGTAGTTTTCGTGGCCCTTGCCGGCAATCAGCACGATGTCATGCTCGGCGGCGCGGGTGATGGCATGGCGTATCGCCTCGGCGCGCTCCTCGATGCACACCGCCGCCGTTCCGGCGCCCTGGGCAATGGCCGCCATGATGGCCGCGGGGGATTCACCGCGCGGATTGTCACTGGTGATGACCACTCGATCCGCCAGCCGCGCCGCCACGGCGCCCATTTCCGCGCGCTTGCCGGGATCGCGATCACCACCACAGCCAAACACGCACCAGAGCTGACCAGGCTGCGACGCCCGGCGGGAAGCGGAACGCAGCGCGTCGAGTACTTTTTCCAGGGCATCCGGCGTGTGGGCGTAATCGACCACTACCCGCGGGCCCTTATCGCTGTTGATGACTTCAAGCCGGCCGGCCACTGGCCGTAGGGTGCCGGCGGCGCTGATGACCCGCTCAAAGGGCAGCCCGGAGGCGCAGGCCGCCGCGATCACCGCCAGCAGGTTGCTCAGATTAAAATCGGCGATAAGACCGCTGCGTAACAGCCCCTCGCCCCAGGGGCTCGTCAACTCGGCCTCCACCCCTTCCTCGGTGTGGCGGATGGTCCTGAGCCAGAGCGCGGCCTGTGGATTACCGAGCGAATAACCGTAGCAACGGATGCCTTGACGCAACCCCGCCAGTATTTCCCTGCCGGCGGCGTCATCCAGGTTGATGACCGCGAATTCCAGATTTGGGGTTTGAAACAGCCTGGCCTTGGCTGCCCGGTAAGCTGACATGGAACCGTGGTAGTCGAGATGATCGCGGCTCAGATTGGTAAAAACACCGCCGCGCAAACGCACGCTTTCGATACGCCCCTGGTCCAGACCGTGGGATGAAATTTCCATCGCCACGGTGCTGACGCCGGCATCGAGCAGTTCCGCGAGAATGGCCTGGGTGGCAATCGCATCCGGCGTCGTCAGTCCGGTATCCACCAGCCCCGACGGTGATCCAGGCACGCCATAGCCCAGTGTGCCCAGCACCGCGGTCCTGACGTCCAGACGATTGAACAACTGGGCCAGCAAGTGGGAACAGGTCGTCTTGCCGTTGGTGCCGGTAATACCGATGACATTCAGCCGCTCGCTGGGACGAGCATAAAAAGTGGCGGCAATGCCGCTAACGCGGCGAGACAGTTGCGGCACGGGAATCACCGGCACGGGGTAGGATGCTTTTGCCAACGCTGCCCAGCCTTCGGCCTCCGCAAACACCGCTACCGCGCCAGCCGCGACGGCCTGATCGAGGTAACGGCGGCCATCGCTTGACCGGTGTCTATCGAAACCCGGCAGGGCGATAAACAAATCCCCAGGCGTGATTTTCCGGCTGTCGAGTTGAAGGCCTTTGATCTCCAGAGCGGCCAGAGCTTCGCCAGCCCAGCCCGCGGGCAGTCGGGAAGCCTGGGCATGGGCGCGCCAGTCCGGGAGCAAGTCGGCTAATGCGGGGCCGCGGGATTGGCGGGCAGTCATCACCTGCCACCTCCCGCTATCGACGCCATACCGGTACCCGTCCTGTCCACGTCCGCCGCTGCCAGCACCGCCAAGGAGTGCGCGCGCGGCGCACCGCCAAGGGCCGTATCGGCAACCGGGCTTTCGGACTTGGCAACCGGGCTTTCGGACTTGGAAGGTACCGTGGGCGGAATATTGAGATAGCGCAGGGCTTCGGCGGTGACCCTGGAGAACACCGGCGCCGCCACCAGACCACCGAAGTAAGACTCGCTGCGCGGATCATCGATGACCACCACGGTCACCACGCGCGGCCGATCCGCGGGCACCATGCCCGCAAACAGGGAGACATACTGATCTTGCTGATAGCCGCCCTGACCGACCTTGTGACTGGTACCGGTTTTACCGGCAACCTCGTAGCCGGGAATCCTCGCCCGGGTACCGGTACCCCCGTCTTCAAGTACCGCTTTCATCATGTCCCGCACCTGTCCCGCCACCTCGGCGGTCATCACCCGGTGCCCCTGCCCGTCCACCCGGCCCTCGGCGTGCTCCCGGCGCAGCAGGGTCACCGGTACTCTGATGCCGTCATTGGCGAGCACCGAATAGGCACTGGCAATTTGCAGGGGGGTCACTGACAGGCCATAGCCAAATGCCATGGTCGCCTGTTCCACCGAACGCCATGTTTTTCGCTCAGGCAGCAGCCCCGGGGCCTCGCCGGGGAAACCGGTGCCCGGACTTTGCCCGAGGCCGACGCGATCAAAGACATCGCGAATGGCTTCCGGCTCCAGCTCCAGTGCGATCTTGGTGGTGCCCACCTGGCTGGATTTTTGCAAAATACCCCGCATGTCCAGTGATCCGTAGTTGCGGTGATCGACGAAGGTCTTGCGGTTCACTCGGTAGTAACCCGGCGAGGTATTGATAACGCTGTCGGGCGTAAATTTGCCACTTTCCAGTGCCGCCACCATGGTCAGGGGTTTCATAATCGAACCGGGTTCAATCAAGTCCGTGATCGAGCGGTTGCGCAGGGCGCTGTTATCGAGTCGGCCGCGATCATTGGGGTTATAGGATGGCTGGTTGACCATGGCCAGGACTTCGCCGCTTTCGACATCGAGGATGACCACCGAGCCCGAGCGCGCCCGATAATGCTTGATGGCGCTTTTCAGCTCGCGATAGGCGGCATACTGAAGGCGCAGGTCTATGCTCAAGGCCAGATTGCCGCCCGGTTTCTCGGCGCTGATCAGACGTAACTCCTTGATCACCCGACCCCGGCGATCCTTCAACACCTGGCGATAACCGGGCCGCCCCGCGAGTTGGGCATCAAAGGCCAGCTCAATACCCTCCTGGCCCGCGTCATCGATATTGGTGAAACCCACCAGTTGCGCGGCAACCTCGCCGGCCGGGTAAAACCGCTTGTACTCCCGATGCTCGTAGACCCCGGGGATATCGAGCGCCAGCACCCGTTCGGCCTGTTCCGGAGAAACCTGCCGCGCCAGATACATGAACTCCTTGCCGGCGTAGCGCTCCAGCCGTGCGGCCAGTTCCGCCGCGCTTACTCCCAGGGAGCGCGCCAGGGGCGTGATCGTAGCCTCGCCCAGGCCGAGCATTTTAGGGTTGGCAATGATCGACACCATGGCGGTGCTCACCGCCATGGGTGCTCCGCGCCGGTCGGTAATCACGCCGCGGTAACTGGAGATCTCTTCCTCGCGCACCATGCGCTCATCGCCCTGGCTACGAAGAAATTCATGCCCGCGATCGACATCGGGCAGCACCTGTAAACTGGCGATTTTCCAAAGTGCCACCACCGGCAACAGCGCCAGACCACCCACCACCACCCGCAGACGCCAGCGGTGAATGCCGGCCTGGCGGGCACCTGATCGCTTTGCTTGCCGCGGCTGCGATGACATGGTCCTGTATTCGTGACGCTTGGCGTTCAAGGCTTCACCACCACGATTTTTTCAATGCCGGGCACCTGCAATGCCAGGTCCTTTTGCGCAACAGCCTCTAAACGATGCATGGACGCGAGCGCGCTTTCCTCGAGCAGATATCGGCCCCAATCGACTTCGAGGGCATTTTTTTCCTGCTCCAGCAAGGCCAGTTCGTGGTACAGGAGGCGACATTGATGGGCGACATAAACCACCGCCAAGGCGCTGCCCAACAGCGCCAACCAGAGAAACACGACGAACTTCACCGGTACCGGCGCTTGCGCGTACCGCAACCTGATGCCGCTCACGCCACTTTCTCGGCAACGCGCATCACCGCGCTACGCGCCCTCGGGTTGGCCGCCACTTCACCGCTGCTGGCACGCACGGCCCGGCCCACGGAACGCAGACGCCTCCGGATCTCGCTATCGCGCAGCGGCAGGCCACGGGGCACGACCGGTCTTTCCTGGCTGCGAATGAACCGTTTCACCAGGCGATCCTCGAGCGAATGAAAGCTGATCACCACCAGTCGACCACCAACCATCAATAAATCCAGCACCCGCTCCAGCAAGGTTTGCAAATCGCCCAACTCTTCATTGATGAAAATTCGAATCGCCTGAAACGCCCGTGTGGCCGGGTGTTTGTTTTGCTCCCAGGCCGGATTTGCCGTTTTGATAATTTCCGCCAGTTGCCCGGTGCGCGTGATCGCCGCGGCCGCGCGGGCCTTGATAATGGCCGCGGCCATACGCCGAGCGTATTTTTCCTCGCCATACTCCCTGAGTACTTGAGTGATTTCCGACTCGTTGGCTTGCGCCAGCCATTGCGCCGCGCTTTGACCGCGGCCGGGGTCCATGCGCATATCCAGCGGACCATCCTTCTGAAAGCTGAAACCGCGCTCAGGGTCATCCAGCTGGGGCGAGGAAACTCCCAGATCGAGTAGCACCCCAGCCACCTGGGATATCCGGCGCGCCGCGAGCAGGCTCGGCAACTCGGCAAACGAAGCCTGGACGATCGAGAAGCGCTTATCGTCACCAAAACGCGTCTGGGCCTCGGCGCAGGCGCGCGGATCCTTGTCTATGGCAAGCAGACCACCCCTGGCACTCAGGCGCCGCAATATCTCGCCGCTGTGGCCGCCACGGCCAAAGGTACCGTCGACGTAGAAGGCATCCTCATCGCCCACCAAAGCATCCACCGCTTCGCGCAAAAGCACCGTCGAATGGGCCAGGCCCGTCATGAACCCGGCCCTGAGAAGCAGACATTTTGCTCATAGGCGCAAGGCACGAACCTGCTCCGAAATCGCCGCCGGGTCCACGGGCGTCGTCAGCCATTCTTCGCGTTTTCGGTTCCAGGCAGCCGTATCCCACAATTCAAACCGGTCAATCTGACCCACCAGGGTGACTTTCTTATCCAATAGCGCGTAGTCTCGGAGTTCCGGTGGAATTAAAATACGTCCGCTACCGTCCACCTCCACATCACGCGCATGACCGACAAAAAACTGCCGCAAGCGTTGCGCGAAACTGTCGAAAGAAGCGAGATCGCGCACCTCGGCTTCGACTATCTGCCATCGGGGCGCGGGGTAGATGAACAGGTACTTGTCGCCGACCCCCATATTGAGGTCGGCGCCAACCGTGACCACCAGCTGACCACCACAATGCTCCGCCAGCAAGTCGCGGTAGCGCGCCGGCATCGCCATACGGCCTTTGGCATCGACATTGATCTCGCTGCTGCCTCGGAACACTGGCGCCTCATTGTTGTTTTGGGAGCGTTCTAGTGCGAAAACAACACTCCATGCCACTTTTTCCCACAAACCGACACTATATTGCCATTCCAATGGCAGTCAAGGGAGGGTCTCGCGCGTGTTGAAGCGAAATGGCGCTAAAATGTAGTGATCTGCCGGCAAATACACCTATGACAAGATTGAGTGAATCACGAATCCTTAAAATTTACGCCGCCATACCATTGAAAGTTAATGTAGAAAATTAAAAAGAAGATTAGTTTCTAATATAAATATTATTTTTAGGCTCTAATCAGAATAACTGGGCCTAATTGGTCAATTTTTAATCAATCAGGCCAGTGCTGGCGTATACCCTGTTCGCATACCCTTTAACGAGAGCAAGGCATTGCGCCACGATTCGGGCGGCGGCGATCACGGGGCCGGACAAGCCGGAAACGAGGCAGTGGTGATGGCCCGGACAAACACGGACAACAAAATGAAATGAGGACGTCATTGCGTCGCCGGGCTGTTACCTACAGCCAGCCCGGTTGCGCACCAAGGAGTTGACAGGAGGAATATGTAAAAAAGGGAGTCGACCTGTAAGCCGGGTTCTGTCGAGAACAGTCATTCATCTGGGATGCGTGTCGCCACACACCTCGAGCGACCTACCCGAATCCGGTACGGGCCGCACCATGGGATTCCTATTTGGTCTTGCTCCGAGTGGGGTTTGCCCTGCCACATCTGTTACCAGCTGTGCGGTGCGCTCTTACCGCACCATTTCACCCTTACCGGCAGCGAGCTGCTTAGGCGGTATATTTTCTGCGGCACTTTCCGTGGGCTCACGCCCCCCAGGCGTTACCTGGCACTCTGCCCTGCGGAGCCCGGACTTTCCTCTACCGCGACCCCGAATACCCATGACGGAAAATTCGAGTATCGACGATAGCGACTGTTCAGCCGACTCCCGGCGCCAAGCTTATCACGAACGGCCCGGCTCGCTGAGCGCGTCAAACCCACCCGACGCTTTCCCGACCCCTGAAAATCCACTACCATCGACCGACACAGCGTCGGCACCATGAAAAAATAACAAGGCCGCCACGAGGAGTCGAATCACCATCGGGCCGGCCCCTGGCATCACTCAAACCACCACTGACCATGGCCAGCCACCTCCATTGGCTACAACCAACCACAACCATGACTAAAACCGTTGACTTAAACCATTGACTGAAGGAGTACCCATGCCACAAGTAGAAACCGCACTCGGCCGCATCGATGTCGATGACATCGGCATGTGCCTGATGCACGAACACATCATCATCGCCGACTGGGACATGCGTTCCAATTATGACGACTACGTGGATATCGAGAAGGAGGTCCCCAAAGCCGTCCGGTCGCTGAACGCGGCCAAGGCGCGCGGGGTCAAGACCATTGTCGATCTGACTCCGATCAATCTGGGCCGGGATATACACTCGATTCGGGCTGTCTCCGAGGCCACCGGCGTCAATGTGATATGCCCCACCGGATTCTACTGGACCGAAGAACCCTGGATGCACGGCTGGGATGCGGAGTACCTGTCCAAATACATGATTCGCGACATCACCCGGGGCATTCTCGATACCGGCGTCAAAGCGGGCATCATCAAGTGCGCCACCGATCACACCGGCGTCGATACCTTCAACAAAAAACTGCTGAAGGCCGCTGCCCTGGCCCACCGGGAAACCGGCACGCCCATATCCACGCATACTACCGTGGCCAATACCTCGGCCAGGGATCAGGTCAGCACCTTCAAGGAATTCGGCGTCGACATGAGCCGGGTGGTAATCGGCCATCTCGGCGACTCCACCGATATCGATTATCTGCAAGGCATCCTTGCCAGCGGTTGTTTTATCGGTATGGATCGCTTCGGCCTGGAGGCCTTCCTGCCCACCGATGATCGGGTCAAAACCGTCGCTACGCTGTGCGCAAAAGGCTACGCCGGACAAATGGTGATCTCTCACGACTCCTGTAGCTTCCAGGATTTCTTCGACGGCGAATACATCGAGAAATTCGCGCCCAACTGGTGCTACGAGCATGTGCCCCGCGACGTACTGCCGGCTCTGGCCGCCGCCGGTGTCAGCCAGAAGGATATCGACACCATGATGGTGACCAACCCGAAAAGGGTCTTCTCAAGTTCCGGTGGTTATTGACCGGCGTCACTCACCCGAACCGGCAAAAACCAGAAAACCGGCGTTGTTAATGACGCCGGTTTTTTTATGCGGATTTGCCATTAATCGAACGGATCAGACCTTCCTGCATGCAGGAGGCCACCAGCGCGCCGTCGCGACTATAAATCCTGCCCGAGTTGAGCCCCCGCGCCTGTGCGGCCGAGGGGCTATCCATCACATAGAGCAACCACTGGTCGGCTCGAAAGGGACGATGGAACCACATGGCGTGGTCGAGACTGGCCGACTGCACTTCACCGGTAAAAAATTTGACGCCGTGGGGTTTCAGGGACGCACCGATCAAATAAAAGTCCGAGGCGTAGGCGAGCACCGCCTGGTGCAAGTCGGGGTTATCCGGCATTGCTCCCACCGCTCGCATCCAGAGCATCTGCTCGGGCGGCCCGCTGTCGTCGGAATAAAACACTTCGGGCGCCACCGGGCGCAATTCGACCGGGCGCTCGCGGGCAAAAAACTCCCGTTGATCCTCGGGCAGCAGATGAGCCAGCGCCACCCGATAGTCCTGATCGGATTTCAACTCCTCCGGGGGCGGCGCCTCGGGCGCGGCGCACTGGTGATCAAAGCCCTGCTCGGCAACCTGATAGGAAATAGCGGCGGTAAATATCGCCTTGCCATTTTGAATCGCTACCACCCGGCGGGTGGCGAAGGTGCCACCATCGCGAATCCGGTCGACCTCGTAAACCACCGGCTTGGCCTTGTCCCCGGCGCGCAGAAAATAGCTGTGCAGGGAATGAACGCCGCGCCCCTCCACCGTTGCACTGGCCGCCGCCATGGCCTGGGCCAGCACCTGGCCACCAAAAATACTGGGCGAGCCGATATCCTGATTCTGGCCGCGGAACAGATTCGCTTCCAGACGCTCAAGAGATAACAGAGCGATGAGTTCTTCAATTGTCATAGGCAACCTTATTCGCGCTTCACTATACTCATTCGAACAGAACGCCGGCCCGATATCAGACGACTTCAACACGGCAAACAATAACTCCAGACCTGGAGAGGTGTGATGATTGCAGAAGCAATGTCCTACCAAAAGAAAAGCCTGGCGGTAAACGGATACGACATGAGCTACGTGGACGAGGGTGAAGGCGAGCCCATTGTCTTCCTCCACGGCAACCCGACATCATCCTACCTGTGGCGCAATATCATACCTTACTGCGAACAGATGGGGCGTTGCATTGCTCCCGATTTGATCGGCATGGGCGACTCCGACAAGTTATCGCCTTCCGGGCCGGAGAGATACCGCTTTGTCGAACACCGAGACTTTCTCGACGCCCTGCTGGCAGCCCTTGGTGTTGAACGGAATGTCACCCTGGTTATCCACGACTGGGGCTCGGCGCTGGGTTTTGACTGGGCCAACCGACACCGCGATGCGGTCAGAGGTATCGCCTATATGGAGGCCGTGGTGCGTCCGCTCACCTGGGACGAATGGCCGACGGTGATAAAACCCGTCTTTCAGGGCTTTCGCTCCCCCGCCGGTGGAAAAATGGTGCTGGAGGACAATGTTTTTATCGAGCAGGTACTGCCCGGTGCCATCATCCGTAAGTTGAATGAAACGGAAATGAACCACTACCGGGCGCCTTTTATCAATGCCGGCGAGGATCGTCGCCCAACATTGACCTGGCCGCGGCAGATACCTATCGACGGCGAACCGGAAGATGTCGTCGCCATCGTCAAGAGCTACGGTGAGTGGTTAGGCCAGAGTCAAATACCAAAATTATTTATCAACGCCGACCCCGGTGCTATTTTGCGCGGCGCCCCTAGAGATTTTTGCCGCTCCTGGCCGGCGCAAACGGAAGTGACCGTCACGGGCACCCACTTTATTCAGGAGGATTCGCCCGATGAAATCGGCCAGGCCATCGCCAGCTGGCTGGAGACTCTGGATTGAAAAAGGGTTAAAGGGTTCAGGGCTTCGGTCATAGTCTGGCGAACTACCCTTCAGGCATCATTTTTAATTTGCAGGGCCTGCTGATAAAGCTGGTTGCGGGAAGCGCCGGTAATTTTAGCCGCCAGATTCGCCGCCTGCTTGACCGACAGGTCCTCCAGTAGAATCGACAGAACACGAGCCTGTTCCTGGCTGTCAACACTGGTGGCGGACTCGGCGCAACCCTGCACCACCAGCACCAGTTCACCGCGCTGCTGATCGGCATCTTCAGTTACCCGCTCCAGTAATTCACAGACGCCGGTTTTTATTACCGTTTCGTAGGTCTTGGTCAGCTCCCGCGCCAGCACCACTTCCCGCGCCGGGCCCAGTATTTCACACAGATCACTCAGCATCGCCTGTATGCGGTGGGGCGCTTCGTAAAAAATCAGTGTGCGCGGCTCATTGACCAGAGCTTCAAGCGCGGCGCGGCGCTGGTTTTGTTTAGCCGGCAAAAAGCCTTCAAACACAAAGCGATCGCTGGCCAGGCCGGCAACACTGAGGGCGGCCATGGCAGCACAGGCGCCGGGCACCGGACTGACCGTTGCTCCGATCGCCTGAGCTTCGCGAACCAGGCGATAACCCGGGTCTGAAATCAGAGGTGTCCCGGCATCGCTGATTAACGCCACCTGTTCATCACGGCCCAGAGCCTCCAGCACCTTGCGAATTTTGTTTTCATTACTGTGATCGTGATAGGAAATCAGGGGGCGGGAAATATTAAAATGCCTGAGCAACTGGCCGCTGCGGCGGGTATCCTCCGCCGCAATCAGGTCGACCGTCTGGAGTATCTCCAGGGCGCGGGGTACCATGTCCCGCGGGTTACCGATGGGTGTCGCCACGACGTACAGTGTTCCAGCCATAGAATTACAGAGTCTTGATAAAGTGAAGTTGAAAATCGCGGACCAGGCACCGACCACGCTAATTCTGACCGCTTTGCTGTTCGCAATTTTGTTCCTGACAGCATGTCAGGGACCCGCCGGGCCGGCGTCCCAAGCATACACCAGTGAACCTTCGTTAGAGCAAAAGGCTGAACGCGCTTTGCAGGCCGCTGGCAACAGCACGGGCGTGGAACGCGCCCACCATCTGCTCGATGCCGCCGCTTACTATCAGGCTCTGGGTCAGGCCGCTAAGGTTGGGGAAACTCTGAAAACAGTGGATACCCGACTACTCTCGGGAACAACACTGGGCCAGTACACAAGCCTTTACGCGCCGTTGCTGCTGGCGCAACACAGGCATTTCCAGGCCCGGGATCTGCTTACGGCAACAAACCTGGAAACCGCGCTGGAGGCCTTACCCAACGAACTGCACACTGAGCTGCGCCGCCAACGAGGCGATCTATTCTCGCTGCTCGGAGAAGACCGCGCGGCCATCACCGAATATGTAACGTTGTCCCGACTCTCCCGCGATGCCACTGACATCAGGGGCATTCATGACAAGATCTGGAAAATTCTGAGCCACACACCCAGCCTTACTCTGCGCTCGCAAAATTCGAGCGCGGAGGGCGCGGATATACAGGGCTGGCACCAACTGGCTCTGGCTGCCCGCAGTCTGGGCGATGTCAGCCAGCAGCAGGATCAAATTGCCCAGTGGCGGCAACGCTGGTCGACGCACCCCGCCAGTATCCACCCGCCGGCCAATCTGGATATTATCGTCAGCGTCGGTGCCGCCTCACCCAACCAGGTCGCACTGTTATTACCTCTGACCGGGAATTACGGCGAGGCGGGCAGGGTTATTCGCGATGGTTTTCTTGCCGTCTACTATGACAGCCTGAGCCAGAGCGGCGGGACGCCGTTGATCAAGATCTATGACACCACCACCGGCAGCACCCCCGACCTCTATCAACAGGCTGTGGCCGAGGGCGCCCGGGTGGCCATTGGCCCACTGCGCAAGGAAAACCTTGCCGCGCTGAGCGCGTTGCCTGGCCTGCCAATTCCGGTTATCGGCCTCAATTATCTGGACGAGGCAGAAAATGGTGGCGCGGGTGCATCGGCAAGCCCCAGACCAGCCAACCTGTTTCAGTTTGGGCTTTCCATCGCCGATGAAGCCAAACAGGTGGCCGAACGCGCCTGGCTGGAAGGGCGCCGGGCCGCCTACGTCATGACCCCCGACACCGGCTGGGGTGAACGGGCGCGGAAGGCCTTTGCCGAGCACTGGCTCAGCCTCGGTGGCAAAGTGGTCAACACACCACCCTACGCACTCAGTCAGACCGACTTCACCAAAATCATTAAGCCGGGTATGTTGCTTGACGAAAGCGCCGAGCGGGCACGAAAAATTCAGCACACGCTTGGCAAAAACATTGAGTCCGAACCCCGGCGTCGCCACGATATCGACATGATTTTTCTGGTGGCCCTGCCAGCCCAGGGACGCTCCATCAAGCCGACGCTGGATTTTTTCTACGCCCACGATTTGCCCGTCTACGCCACTTCCCACATTTATGCCAACAGCGGGCCCACCTATCTGAATCAGGACTTGCAGGGCATACGTTTCAGCGCCATGCCCTGGACCCTGCCCGGCAT
>JBECKV010000131.1:0-9205 GCA_040235495.1 Porticoccaceae bacterium | reverse complement strand
ACCATTTCCAGCGCGTGCTGCTTGGGTGAAGGGGCTCGGAGCATCAGGGTTGCCTGTTGAAAGCGACACCCTATTAAACAAAAGCCCCCGCCTTTAGGCTAGGGGCTTTGTCAGCAGTCTGAGCCCCGCTAAGCGGGGCTTTTTGGCACTCATACCTTTGGCACTCATATCGAGTCGAGCAAGGTTGCACAGGCTTACATCATACCGCCCATGCCGCCCATGCCACCCATACCGCCCATGCCACCCATGTCGGGCATGCCCCCGGCCGGGCTGTCGTCCGGCTTCTCGCTGACCATGGCTTCGGTGGTGATCATCAGACCGGCGATGGAGGCCGCGCCCTGCAGCGCGGTACGCGTCACCTTGGCGGGATCAAGGATACCCATTTTGACCATATCGCCATACTCACCGGTAGCCGCGTTGTAGCCGAAGTTACCTTTTTTACCTTTAACCTCGTTGACCACGACGGAGCCTTCCTCGCCGGCATTTTCGACGATCTGGCGTAGCGGTGCTTCCAGGGCGCGACGGGCAATGGTAATACCCACATCCTGGTCGGCGTTGTCGCCCTTGACACCATCCAGCGCCTGCATCACTCGAACCAGAGCGACACCGCCACCGGCAACCACGCCTTCCTCGACCGCCGCGCGGGTGGAGTGCAGGGCATCTTCGACGCGGGCCTTCTTCTCTTTCATTTCCACTTCCGTGGCCGCGCCCACCTTGATGACCGCCACGCCACCGGCCAGTTTGGCCAGTCGCTCTTGCAGTTTTTCACGGTCATAGTCGGAGCTGGTATCCTCGATTTCAGCACGGATCTGGTTGACGCGGCCCTTGATGTCGTCGGCGCTGCCGGCACCATCGACAATGGTCGTGTTTTCCTTGGATACGGTAACCCGCTTGGCGGTACCGAGGTGCTCCAGGGTAGCGCTTTCCAGGTCGAGCCCGACTTCCTCGGAAATGACGGTGCCACCGGTCAGCACGGCGATGTCCTGCAGCATGGCCTTGCGACGGTCACCGAACCCCGGCGCCTTGCAGGCAGCTACCTTGACGATGCCGCGCAGGTTGTTGACGACCAGCGTCGCCAGGGCTTCGCCTTCCACATCCTCGGCGACGATCAGCAGTGGCTTGCCGGACTTGGCGACCCCTTCGAGCAGGCTCAGCAGTTCGCGGATGTTGGAGATTTTCTTGTCAACCAGCAGCACGTAGGGATCTTCGAGCTCGGCGCTCATGCTGTCCTGATTGGTAATGAAATAGGGGGAGAGGTAACCGCGGTCGAACTGCATACCTTCGACCAGATCCAGCTCATTCTCGAGGCCTGAACCCTCTTCGACGGTAATCACGCCCTCCTTGCCGACTTTATCCATGGCTTCGGCAATGATCGCGCCTACCTGTGAGTCGCTGTTGGCGGAAATGGTACCCACCTGGGCGATTTCCTTGTTGTCGGTGCAGGGCTTGGCCAGTTTTTTGATTTCCTCGACCGCCACGGTCACGGCTTTATCAATGCCGCGCTTGAGATCCATGGGGTTCATGCCGGCGGCGACCGCCTTGAGGCCTTCGTTGAGAATAGACTGGGCCAATACGGTGGCGGTGGTAGTGCCGTCCCCGGCCTCGTCGGAGGACTTGCTGGCCACTTCCTTGACCATCTGCGCGCCCATGTTTTCGAATTTGTCGCTCAGCTCGATTTCCTTGGCCACGGAAACGCCGTCCTTGGTGACGGTGGGGGCGCCGAAGGTCTTATCGAGAATGACGTTACGACCCTTGGGGCCCAGGGTCACTTTTACAGCGTCGGCCAGAACGTTGACGCCAGCCAACATTTTCTGACGGGCGCTATCGCCAAATTTCACATCTTTTGCAGCCATGATTCTTTCCTTCTATAAACAATCGCTAGATTCTGTGTTATCCGATTCAACATCCGAAGATGCCAAATCAGCCTTCGATGACGCCGAAGATGTCGTTCTCACTCATGATGATGAGTTCGTCATCGCCGTCCTTGATGGTGTTGGCGCCGCCGGCGTAGGCACCGAAGATGACCCGATCACCCACTTTGACAGTCAAGGGCCGCACATCACCATTGTTCAACAACCTGCCTTCACCAACGGCGACGACCTCCCCTTCATTGGGCTTTTCCTTGGCTGTTCCGGGCAGCACGATACCCCCGGCGCTGGTTTGCTCTTCTTCCTTGCGGCGTACGACCACGCGGTCGTTTAATGGACGAATCTTCATTTAACTTTCTCCACCTGTTTTTGGTAAGGTAAATTGAAACCCTCTCCCCGGGGATCACCCCGAAGCTGCCACCTATCTGGAGGCACGAAAATGGAATTCAAGGCCCGGCCGGAAAAAAATTAGCCCCGCGCCAGGCAACACATTTCCGTCGCTCAGGGCCCCACCTTCAATCCTCTCGGCGGAACTCTCCCTCGATGACATCCTTTTCCCCGCGCTCCGTACCGCGCTGCCCGCTGCCTGCCCGATGCACGCCGCCAGTCACCGAGGACTGGTAATAGGCGTCGACAATCCGGCCCCTGGCCAGTAGCTGGTTTACCAGCCAGCGGCGGGACAGGGGTAGCAGGCCGGCAAAACCCAGGGCATCGGTAAAAAATCCCGGGGTTAGCAGCAGTGCGCCCGAGACCGCGAGCACCAGGCCTTCAATCATCTCCACGGCCGGGATCTCACCGCTGGCCAGTTTGCCACGCCCGCGCATCAGGGTATTGAAGCCCTGCTGGCGCAATAACGCCAGACCGACCATGGCCGTAAGCAACACCAGGGCGATGGTGGGCAGAGCGCCGATCAAACCACCGACCTTGATCAGCAGCCACATCTCGACAATGGGAATCACCACGAACAACAGTAAGAGAAAGCGCACCAAACACCCCCGCGGGACCATTGAATCGGCCCTAACTCCAAACAATTGGGCTGGTTATCAGCAATTCAAGGCAGCGGACGTCGATTACTGGCAAAATAGGCGGGCAATCCAGCCCGCCAGGCAAGCAGAACAACAAACAGAACAGCAAGCAGAACACTTTTGTCCGACAAGCCACCTACCCGCGCCGACAACAACCGCCTGTGGCGCGCGATTTTCAATCGCCGCATGCTGATCTGCCTGTTTACCGGCTTTGCCTCCGGCCTGCCTCTCTATCTGCTCATCTCCCTGGTGCCGGCATGGCTCAGGACCGAGGGGGTCAGCCTCAAGGACATCGGCCTGTTCGCCTTGATAGGGCTACCCTACACATGGAAATTTTTCTGGGCGCCGGTGCTGGAAAGATTTCAGCTACCCTTTTTAGGCCGACGCCGGGGCTGGATGCTGCTCACCCAGGTGGCTCTGTTTTTCTGTATCGCTTACCTGCCTTTCTTCGACACCGATTCCGAGTTGCTACTTATCGCCGGCCTGTGCGCCCTGATTGCGCTTTTCAGCGCTACCCAGGACATCGTTATCGATGCCTATCGCCGCGAGCTGCTCCCCGACGAGGAACTCGGGCTGGGCAACGCCCTGCACATCAATGCCTATCGCATTGCCGGACTGATTCCCGGTTCATTGGCGCTCATCCTGGCCGATCATCTGCCCTGGCAGGAGGTATTTCCGATCACCGCCGCCTTCATGGGGGTCGCCGTGGCGATGACCCTGGCGATTGGCGAACCCACCCACCCCCCGGCGCCCGCTTCCTTACGGGATGCGGTCGTCAGTCCGTTCAGGGAGTTTTTTCAGCGTAATGGCATTGCCCCGGCACTGTACATCCTGGCGTTTATGTTTCTGTACAAGCTGGGCGACAACATGGCCACGGCGCTGGCCACGCCCTTCTACATCGACATGGGTTTTGAGCTTTCCGAAATTGGCCTGGTGGCGAAGCATGCGGCCCTCTGGCCGATGATCATCGGCGGCCTGCTGGGTGGCATTTTGATGCTCAAAACCGGCATCAATCGAGCGCTGTGGATTTTCGGCTTCGTGCAACTCGCCTCCATCCTGGGTTTTGCCCTGATGGCCCGGATCGGCGAAGGCCTGGCGCTGCTGGCGCTGGTGATTGGCTTCGAGTATCTGGGCGTGGGCCTGGGAACCGCGGCGTTCGTGGCGTTTATCGCGCGCGCGACCAGTCGCGCCCACGTCGCCACTCAATTTGCGTTACTGAGCGCGCTGACGGCCCTGCCGAGGACCGTGGCCAACGCCAGTACCGGCTTCATCGTCGAACACATCGGCTGGGAGCTGTTTTTTTACGGCTGCACCCTGGTCGCCATACCGGGCATGCTGTTGTTGTTCAAAGTGGCGCCCTGGCGCGAATCGGTTAACAGCAAACCGGTTACAGACAAACCGGTTACAGACAGGTAGCGGCCGAACTGGAGAGCTCACCGACCATGACCCGAATCTACACCCGCGGCGGCGATCGCGGCCAAACCGGCCTCGCCGACGGCAGCCGCGCCAACAAAAGCAGCGCACGCATTGAAGCCCTGGGCGCGGTCGACGAACTCAATGCTCACCTGGGTCTACTGGTCACTCAACTGCAGGACGGGACCCTGTCAGGCACAGTCAGCGATCTCCAGCACGAACTGTTTGATCTCGGCGCGGCGCTGGCAAAAGCCCCGGCGGATCAGAATCATCGAGCCCTGCCGCCGGGCGCGGTCGAGACGCTGGAGCGGCATATCGACACCCTGGAAGCAGAACTGCCCCCCCTCACCGGCTTTATTTTGCCGGGGGGCACTACCGCCAGCGCCGAGGCCCATATCACCCGCACCGTCTGTCGCCGGGCCGAGCGGCAGGTCTTCCGGCTGGGGGAGACCGAGCCCGTGCCGGAGGAGATCCCCCGCTACCTCAATCGCCTGTCGGACTTCCTGTTCGTCCTCGCCCGGACACTGAACCGAAGCGAGGGACCCGGCGGCAGCGAAACCCTGTGGCAACCCCGGGAGCGGCGGCGCGGCCAATGACCATCACGGATCCAATCACCCGCGCTCGGCAGCCACTCCCGCGGCCGCCGATTCAGCAGGCAATTGGGTTCAGGCAAGAATGGGGTTCAGGCGAAAATGGGGTTCAGGCAAGAATCAGGACCACTGAAATCAATATCAACCAGCAGACGATGGCGCTGTAAAACAAGCCCTCCACTTCCTTGACCACCTGACCGATGGTTTCACCATCGTCCGGGCTATCCGTCGCCGCGCCACCCGCATCGACGCGCGCGGGGCTCATGGCGGCATTGACCACCGCCAGCAGCACCCGCTGGCTCGACCACCCGCTCAATAGCAGCTCGCGCCATGTGCCCAGGGCGGTCTGAAAGTGTCCCACCAGCGCCAGCGTGAAGCCGACAATACGCAGCGGCAACCATTCCATCAGCCACAGCCATCCGCTGGCGGGGAGTTGGGGTCGCTCACCGCTTCGGACACGCTGTTGATACAACACCGATAAGCGGTACAAAAGCGCCAGCGGCGCACCGGCCACCAGAAACCAGAACACCACCGCCAGATGACGTTCAAAGTAACTGTAGGCCAGCCGCGCTTTCAGTTCCTCCACAAACGCATCGGGATGCTCGAGCCGGTCCTGGTCATCGACAGTCTCGCCACCATTCACAGTCTCGTCACTGTCTACAGTCCCGTCGCCATCCACAGTCTCGTCACTGTCTACAGTCCCGTCACCACCGGCGGTAAAGAACGCCAGGTCGTGAAAAGCCGCCTGCATGTCTCCACGCCGGAGCGCCTCAAGCAGTTCTTCCACCTGCTCACGGGAATCGCCTCTGCCGAAGGCGTAAACCAAGACCAGAATGTTGATGAAAAAATAGGGCAGGCCGAAAAACTCTCCCTCCAGACCGGCCAGCAGCCACCAGACGGCGAGCACCGGCACGGCCAGGGTGATAACGAGATCCAGCACCGGGGCTCGCGCGCCTATCGCCAGATTGCCGACCCAGGCCTGCCAGCGCGAAAACCAGCGGTCCTGCTGCACGACAGCAAAAAGCCGCGGCCAATAGAGCAGGATCAGCCCGAAGATAACGACGAGAAATTTCACTGTTCGGCCTCCTCGCTCTAATTTACCGGGTGGCTGCTCTTGCCCAGGCTGCCCACATACCCAGGCTGCCCACACCCTAAGGTTGGTCCAAAGCTGCCCACACCCTAAAGTTGGTCCAAATAGGCCCGCCAGTCAAATGCCGGCCCCGGATCGGTCTTGCGCCCGGGGGCGATATCGCCGTGGCCGACGATTCGGTCACGGGTCAGCGCCGGGTAAGCGGCCATCAAGCTCCGGGTCAGCTCGACAAGGGCGCCATACTGCTGCTCGGTATAGGCCGCATGGTCCGTGCCTTCCAACTCGATGCCGATACTGAAATCATTGCAGTTATCGCGGCCGTGAAAACTGGAAACGCCCGCATGCCAGGCGCGCTCGGCAAAGGATACAAACTGGGTGACATTGCCCGGCCGGTCGATCAGTACGTGAGCCGATACTTCCAGCCCGGCAATCTCGCTGAAACAAGGATGCTCATCAAAGTCGAGTTCGCCGCAAAAAAAACGCTCGACATAGCCGCCACCGTAGCAGCCGGGCGGCAGGCTGATGTTATGGATGACCAACAGGGAGATCTCCGTACCCGGAGGACGGGCGTTGCAATGACGCGAGTGCCGCCGCCGCCCGACCCGCAGCCAGCCGTCATCGTCAATCGGTATTTGAGTGTTCAGGCCCGTAAGCCTCCTGAATTTGCCAATTCGCCGGGGCGGGCCAAGCGCCGAGCCACCGGACCGTGGTCACGCACCGCCCGGGACAAACAGTTCTCGAAACGGCGCGGGTTGTCCGAGACCAGTAACTCGCCGTATTTCAATTGCGCCGCCAGCGAAAAGCGCGAGGCCAGGAAGGTGCGCTGTCCGCGACGGTCGCTGAAAAGAAGCTTTTCCGATGCGCCGACCAAACCGACAAACCGCCAGTACCGGTGCGCGCGACTATCCGGGTCCACGGTCCTTACCCAACAGCCCTGTTTCAACGAGTCTATTTCAGCCAATACGGAATCATCGAGTCTAGCCGCCAGCTCCCTGGCTTCCTGGTCGAATTCGCCGGGCAGATTGGTGTCAATGGTGTCAACCAACACCCGCAGGCTGTAATCCCTGGCCTCGAAAGCATCGATCTTCTCAAGTATCAGGGGATGGATGTTTTCCGGTCTGAGCTTGCCCCGCAAAAGATAATTACCGATGCGCTCCCGCCAACGGAAGATATCAGCCGTGTCCCAACCCTCATCCATGAGCCTTTGCGCCAACGCGCCAAGGACGCGGTCGATCGACTCCGGCCCGGCTTCGGCCTCCAGACCAAGCAACTGATCCAGCAGGTCAACCGCACCGAGCCAGCGCCCGGATTCGGGCTCATCACCCGCGAGCGTATTAAACAGGACCTCGGCCCACACCTGCTCCACGAAGGTGACCAGCGCATAGCCAAATTGTTTACCGAGCAGACGTGATTCGAGCAGTTCCTCCACCTGGCTGCGCGCGGCATCGACTTTTTCCTTCTCGATGGCCCCTTCCATCAAGGTCGCGTCCATGGCTCGCGCAAGCTCGCGCTCGCGCTCCACTTCCCGAACCAGTTGCAACAGGCCACCACTCAGCGCCCTGGCGTTCAAGGGCGCGTCTTCAAAACACGCCACCGCCGTGGCCAGGCACCGATACAGGTTATCGGCCTCGATATTTTGGACCTCCCTGAGTTCCTCGGCGCACTGGACGATTTCCGCGAGCAGGCGACGCGCCGGGTGATGATGCGCCTCAAGCACCGAGGCATCCGCCAGGGCCGCGCGCGCAAAGGGCAGCGCGGTACGCATCAGCAGCCTCACCAGCGTGGCAGGCAAGGCCATATCGTCGAGCAGATATGCGAACAGCGCATCCACCAGGTGGATGACCGATTGATCTCTCTCCCCGAGTTCAAGCGTATCGCCTTCATCCCTGCTCAAGAGCTGGGAAATCATCAGCTCAACCGGCTCCATTACCACATCGGTATCAGGCACGGGATCGCTACTACCGCCGGTATCTCGCGCGCGACCGGCCTGCTCCTCGGCGACCTGCTCCAGCAATTCACACAGGGCCGGCCTGCTAAGAAGAAGGGGCCCACCGGAGTTATCGAACTGATCCGCCTTCCTTTCCCTCGTACCTGGCTTTGCCGGCTCTGGCTTTGCCGGCTCTGGCTTTGCGTGCTCTGACTTTGCATAGCCTGGGCTTGGACGCTCTCGCCGGGCTGCTGACAGGCGGGAAACATATCCCTGCGCGGGTTCAGCGCTGGTGTCCGCGGATGGTGTGCCGCCATCGGCTTCACTGTAGCGCTCCGCTCGCGCGGAACCGCCACCGTTAGCAGTGCGCGGACCCACGGCGCTGGCCGCCGCTTCCGGCTCGTACCGGGGCCGGGGATTGTCCACGGCCGCTATGCCCAGGCTCGCCAGTAGCTGATCGCTCTGTTCGAGCAGTTCCGGCAGGCTCGCCAGCACCAGCTTTTCATACTCGCCGAGCAACACCAACCGCGCCTGGCTATCGAGACGGCAGCCATCCATGGCGCGGACAAACTGACTGCTCAATCGCTCCGGACTCAGCGGCAAGCTTCGCGGTGACACATTCGTATCCAGCAGCCGCGAAATACGCTGCCGCAGCGTGGTGAGGAACTCGTGACAGTTGTTCGCGGCGCTCGCAATCATGCTATCCAGTGAGAGACTTTCTTCCAGGGCAACTCTCGTGGGGTCAGCACCAGGTTCAACCGCCCCTTTTTGCGCCACATCCCCCCCGGCGGGATCGGAACCGACCGTGTCAAAGGCTGACGAGATAGCGTTCAGCCAGCGGCCACTGATCGCCGCCCGTTCTTCCCGAATGATTCTTATGGCATCGATGTACTTGCCCTGGTCATCGTCCTCTTCGCTGCTTTCGACCAGATCAAAAAACACTTCGCCGACCTGATCGAACAGGGCCTCGGCGCGCGTGGAAAAGAATTGCAGACTGCGGTCGGCGAGCATTTTCAGGGCAATCGAACCGCCGCGCCGTCGCCCCGCGGTGCCGGTACGCACCGTCGTATCGGAAGTTTGCCGTTCCAAATCAGCCACGAAAGCCCATCAATTTAAAGCCCTGAAATCAAAGCCCTGCCATTAAAGACAGAGCCGCCCGACTCCATGGGCAGTGATTAAATATTTCATTTAATTTTCAAAATGTTAAAGGCAATTCTTGTTCATTTGGATTATATTTGTCAAGCAAGCCTATAATTCGCTTCCACAGCGTGCTCAGCAACACATTACCCGAG
>JBECKV010000017.1:0-12291 GCA_040235495.1 Porticoccaceae bacterium | reverse complement strand
AGAAATGTAGCTGCTCGAAGGGTGTTGGGTTGTTAGTCAGCTGAATCGACCTGCATCCGGAAAAATCATTGCAAACGCCAGAAAAAACGAAACCCCGCAAAAGTGCGGGGTTCGTCAGCAGTCTGGGGCCCCTACCGGGGCCTTTTTGTTGTTCTTCAACAGCCCTGTTCGACGCAGTTTTTGTAACGCTTTTTTTAATTGCACCGGTATCTGATAAACAGGTCTGAAGAACAATGGTGTCGGGCGTGTGCATGGGTCAGGCGATATCGGCCACAGTGGTATGTGAATTCTTGTCGCTGTGAATATTGAGCACAGGCACGCTCCAGGCCGTTTGTATCTACAATCCAGCAACAAAATTTCGATGCCGTTCGGGTGTATCGATACTCAGGCGCGGAGCTATGGAAACCGGTAGACTTGTTACGCTGTTAGCGGCTCTGGCGCCGGAAAATCCTGGCGCGCTCGTGGCAATACCAGGTTAAATTTAAGCAGGCACCACAACTCCGGATTTTCCTCGTCAGCTTGACCCTCGCGCGGCTCAGGCCTATAATCCACCGCCCCTGAAGCAGTGCTTGGGATACCAGGACCAGGAGCTGCGGGCGTGACGCATGAACAAGCTTGGGAAGTGCTGATGCTGAATTAAAGAATTGATTGCGGGGTGGAGCAGCCTGGTAGCTCGTCGGGCTCATAACCCGAAGGTCGTAGGTTCAAATCCTGCCCCCGCTACCAATACTGCACGTTTCATCGTGCGTAGCGTTAAGCCCCTGTTTACAGGGGCTTTTTGTTTATTGAACACTGTGCGCCGGGGGCGACTGGCGCATCGAGCGGGCTCGGTGAGGGCCGGGTAGGCGGTAAGGTGGTAACGAAGGAAACATTGGCAGCCTTGATTGAGCCGATTGCCAGGGCCATGGGGCTGGAGCTTTGGGGCGTGGAGTATATAGTCCACCGAAATAGCAGTGTCCTGAGGGTTTACATCGACCGGGAAAATGGCGTGGGTATCGAGCATTGCCAACAACTGAGTCGGCAGTTGAGTGCGGTGCTGGATGTGGAGGATCCGATAACAGGGGAATATACCCTTGAGGTGTCATCACCCGGCCTGGATCGGCCGTTATATTCGCTGAACCAGTACCGCCGCTATATCGGCGAGATGATAGACCTGAAATTGCGTTTTCCTTATGAGGCGCGACGGAAATACAAAGGAACCCTGAAGGCGATTGAAGCGGGCAAAGTGATACTTGCGGTTGATGATCACGAATATCTGTTTCCATTTGAGGGCATTGAAAAGGCGAGGCTGGTGCCGCGTTTTTAGCCATTAACCTGTGAGATTAGCGAATGGTTAGCGAAATTATTCTGGTTGCGGAAGCGGTTTCAAATGAAAAGGGCGTTTCCAGAGAGATCATCTTTGAAGCCATAGAAGAAGCGCTCGCGATGGCGACCAAAAAGCGCTACGACGAGGACTCGAACATTCGGGTGGTGATTGACCGTGCTACCGGCGACTACACCAGTACCCGGTGGTGGCAGGTGGTCGATGACGACACCCTGGCGGAGCTGGGCACGCAGTTCACCCTCGAAGAAGCCCATGAGAAGGACCCCTCGCTGGTGGCCGGAGATATTTACGAAGAGCAGGTCGAAAATGTCGAGTTTGGCCGTATCGCGGCTCAGGCGGCCAAGCAGGTCATCGTGCAGAAGGTGCGCGAGGCCGAACGTGAACTGGTGGTGGCCAAGTATCGGAGTCGAATCGGTGAACTGGTCAGTGGCACGGTCAAGAAAGTCACCCGCGAGAGCATTATTGTCGATCTAGGCAATAATGCCGAGGGTCTGTTGCCCCGCGAAGAGCTGGTCGGTCGTGAAGTATTCCGCGTCAATGATCGGGTCAGAGCTATCCTTCGCGATATTCGGACCGAGGGTCGAGGACCGCAATTATTGCTGAGCCGGGCCTGCGACGAGATGTTGATCGAACTATTCCGCATTGAAGTCCCGGAAATCGCCGAGCAGGTGATTGAAATTCGCGCGGCGGCACGGGACGTTGGTGCTCGCGCCAAGATCGCGGTCAAAACCAACGATGGGCGTATTGACCCCGTTGGCGCCTGTGTCGGCATGCGCGGCGCGCGCGTGCAAGCGGTGTCGGGCGAACTCGATGGCGAGCGCATCGACATCGTGCTGTGGGATGACAACCTTGCGCAATTGATGATCAATGCCATGGCCCCGGCGGAAGTTGAAGCCATTATCGTTGACGAAGACAGTCACACCATGGAGGTAGCGGTCGCCGAAGACAATCTGGCTCAGGCGATTGGCAAGAACGGTCAGAATGTGCGTCTGGCTTCGGAACTGACGGGCTGGCATGTCAATGTCATGACCATCGAGGAATTCAAGGAAAAACAAAACGAAGAGGCCGGCGACATCGTTCAGCAGTTCATGGAAAAGCTCGATGTTGATGAGGATGTGGCTGTGGTGCTGGTCGAGGAGGGTTTCACGACCCTTGAGGAAGTGGCCTACGTACCCCTGGAAGAGCTGGCCAGCGTCGAGGGTTTTGATGCCGAAATCGCCGAAGCACTGCGCGCCCGGGCCAAGGATGCCCTGCTGACTTTCGCGCTGGCTTCCGAGGAAGAGCTTTCCAATGCCGAGCCTGCCGAAGACCTCCTCAATATGGAAGGCATGGACCAGACGCTGGCCCATAAGCTGGCGGCCCATGGCGTGGTGACAATGGAAGATCTGGCGGAGCAGTCCATCGATGATCTGCTGGATATAGAAAACCTCGATCCGGACCGCGCCGCGCAGCTGATATTGACAGCGCGCGCGCCATGGTTTGAGGAAGAGACGCAATAAATCCAGGGTAGGCATCCCTGGCGACGAAGTAATTGACGAGGACATCCGATGGCTGAAGTAACTGTTACCGAGCTGGCCGCGACTGTGGGGGCTTCGGTCGAGCGTCTGCTCTCCCAGATGGAGCAGGCCGGCCTTCCTCACAAGACTGGTGACGCCCCGGTCAGTGACGCTGAAAAGCAGAAGCTCCTGGCTTATCTGAAAGGCCTTCACGGTGAAAAGGCCGGTGAGCCGAAAAAGATTATCCTGCGCAGAAAAAGCATCAGTACCCTGAAAGCAGGTGCTGGCCGCAAGGCCGTCAATGTCGAAGTTCGCAAAAAGCGCACCTACGTAAAACGGGATGTCACCGAGCCGGCGCCAAGGGTCGAGGAAGCCGGCGCTCCGGCGGCGACACCGGCTTCTGATTCGAGGCCGGCGACTGCTCCCAGGACCGACACCCGTGGCAGTTATCAGTCGGCTCTCGAGGAGGCTGAAGTCAAGCGGCTCGCCGCCATTGCGGCACGCCGCAAGCAGGACGAGGAAGCCAAAAAGGCCGCTGAACAGGCCGCGATGATCAAAAAGGCTGCTCTGGAAGAGGAGAAACGACAGGCTGGTCAAACGGCTGTAACCGAACTCGAGTCCCAGGCTATCGGTCGGGAGGACGCTACGGCCAAGCCAGCCAAAAAGCGGGATAAAAAGGAGGACGACGAAGATTTCGAGGATCGCGGGAAAAAGAAAAAGCCCGCCAAGGGTGCCCGTAAGCGCAAGAGCGAAGAGATCAGCGAGCGAGACGAAATCGAAGATGATGAAAGCCAGCGTAGACCTCGCCTCACTTCGGCAACGCCGGCAGTCAAGCTTGCAAACGTCCATGTCTTTCAAAAGCCGACGGAAAAAACCGTTCACACCGTGGCCATCGGTGAAACCATCGTGGTGTCCGATCTCGCCCAGCAGATGTCCGTCAAGGCCGCGGTGGTGATCAGGGAGCTGATGAAACTGGGTACCATGGCCTCGATCAATGAGAGTGTCGACCGGGATACGGCGATGCTGGTGGTGGAGGAGCTGGGCCATAAACCGGTCGCGGTCAAGGCCGAGCAGGAAGCCGTCGAGGATGCCCTGCGCGCGGCTTTGGCCGTCGATGGCGCGGCACGGGAGAAGCGGGCGCCGGTGGTCACGGTCATGGGCCATGTTGACCACGGCAAAACGTCACTGCTTGACTACATCCGCAGCACGCGGGTTGCGTCTGGCGAAGCCGGCGGCATTACCCAACACATCGGCGCCTATCACGTCGACACGCCTCGGGGCACGATCACTTTTCTGGATACGCCCGGTCATGCGGCGTTCACCGCCATGCGCGCCCGAGGCGCCAAATCCACCGATGTGGTGATTCTGGTAGTGGCCTCGGACGACGGTGTCATGCCGCAAACCGAAGAGGCGATTCAGCACGCGCGAGCAGCCGGCGTCCCCATCGTCGTGGCGATCAACAAGATCGACAAGGAAGGCGCGGATCCGGATCGGGTTACCAATGAACTGGCCGCCAGGGACGTGATTCCGGAAAGCTGGGGTGGCGATACCCAGTTCGTGCAAGTCTCCGCTCATACCGGCCAGGGCATCGATGACCTGCTCGAAGCCGTATTGTTACAGGCCGAATTACTGGAATTGACAGCTCCCGTCGATGCGCCGGCTCAGGGCATCGTCATTGAGGCGCGGCTGGAAAAAGGCCGGGGCGTGGTAGCGACGGTACTGGTTCAATCCGGCACCCTGCATCGCGGCGACTTTGTGCTGGCTGGTCAGAGCGTCGGCAAAATCCGGGCGATGAGCGATGAAAGCAGTAGCAAGGTCGAGCAGGCCGGGCCTTCAATCCCGGTGGAAATTCTCGGCCTTGACGTCACTCCCGATGCCGGTGATGAGTTCGCCGTGATCGCCGATGAACGCAAGGCGCGCGAGGTGGCCGCCTTTCGACAGCAGAAGCAGCGCGAGGAGAAAGTCGCCCGCCAGCAGGCCTCGCAACTGGAAAATATGTTCGCCGCCTTTGAAGGCGGCGGCAAAAAAGTTCTGCCTGTACTGGTGAAAGCCGATGTGCGTGGCTCCCTGGAAGCCATCCTGTCGTCGCTGGCGGACTTTGCCACCGACGAAGTCGGGGTCAACGTGGTTTCGTCCGGCGTTGGCGGCTTGAATGAGTCGGATATCGATCTTGCCATCACCGCGGGCGCCGTTGTCATCGGCTTCAATGTCAGGGCCGATGCCACGGCCAGGCGCCGGGCGGAAAACGAGGGTGTGGAGATTCGCTATTACAGCATTATCTATAACCTGCTCGACGAAATTAAGCAGGCCCTGTCGGGCATGCTCGAACCTGAAGTGCGAGAGGAGATTGTCGGCATTGCCGAAGTGCGTGATGTGTTCAAGTCGCCCAAGTTCGGTCAGATTGCCGGTTGCATGGTGATCGAAGGCACGGTTTACCGCAGCAAGCCGATCCGTGTCCTGCGTGACAATGTGGTGATTTACGAGGGTGAGTTGGAATCCCTGCGCCGCTTCAAGGATGACGTCAACGAGGTTCGCAGCGGCACCGAGTGCGGTATCGGCGTCAAGGACTACAACGACGTCAAAACCGGCGATCAGATAGAGGTTTACGACATCAAGCACATCGCCCGGGAACTCGGGTAAGCCGCGATGCCCAGGGAGTTTACGCGTCGGGACCGCGTGGCCGACGCCATGCAACGGGAATTGGCGGAAATTATCCGGGTCGAGCTGCGTGATCCCCGCCTGGGTATGACCAATGTCACCGGCGTTGATGTCAGCCGCGATCTCGCCGTCGCCAAGGTTTATGTCAACTTTATTGAAACGCTGGACAAACAGGAACAGTCGGCGCGTGTCGAGGTACTTACCAAAGCGTCGGGTTTTCTGCGCAGCCAGTTGACCCGCCGAATGCGCCTGCGTGCGGTACCCAAGCTGAGTTTTTTTTATGACGCCACCGGCGACCGGGGACGTCACCTATCGGCCCTGATTGACTATGCCGTGGCCCGCGACAAACGTCAGGCGGGTAGCGAGGAGGAAGAGTAGATTGTCAAAGCGCCGGCAAAAAGGCCGCCCCGTTGATGGCATTCTGGTGCTCGACAAGCCTGCCGGAATGACATCGAACGAGGCCCTGCAGCAGGTCAAATACCTGTTTTATGCGGCCAAGGCCGGTCACACTGGCAGTCTCGATCCGCTGGCCACTGGGGTTTTGCCGATTTGCCTGGGCGAAGCCACCAAGTTCACCCAGTTTTTACTGGAGGCGGACAAGGTTTACCAAAGCACGTTCAGCTTCGGTCTCACCACGGAGACCGGCGATGCCGATGGCGAACTCATCGCCCGCCAGGATGCCAGTGGTGTGACGCGCGAGGCGCTGGTGGCGGCGATGGCAGTGTTTCGCGGCGAGATAGAACAGGTGCCGTCCATGTATTCGGCGCTCAAGCACAAGGGCCAGCCACTTTACAAACTGGCGCGCCAGGGTATCGAAGTGGCGCGGGAGGCGCGCAAGGCCACTATCCATCGCTTTGACCTGAATGACCTTCGTGCCGGTGAGCTGGCCCGGGCCGACGTGGAGATTCATTGCAGTAAGGGTACCTATATACGCACTCTGGCGGAAGATCTGGGCAAGGCGCTTGGCGTCGGCGCCCACGTTTCCACCCTGCGCCGCACCGCTGCCGGACCCTTCACGCTGGCGGAGGCGGTAACCCTGCCGCAACTGGAAGCCTTACGTGAAGGTAAGCGCGGGGAGGATCTGGATTTCCTCCTGCAACCGATGGATGCGGCGGTTGGTGACTGCCAGGCGGTGGAACTGCCGGAAAGTGTCGCCTGGTATTTTCGACGCGGTCAGGCGGTGACGGCGCCCGCGGTCTATCGTAGTGCCGGGGAAGGCGATATAGTGCGCATCTTTTGCGACGACGGCGGTTTTCTAGGCGTCGGCGAGGTATTGGATGATGGGCGGGTGACCCCCCGTCGTCTGGTGGCGGGGCGCTAGTACCCGCCCACATGAATGGTTCGTGGATAGTCAAAACAGCGTTTAGGAATCCGCGGACCGTAACTGGGACGTCTGTAAATATGCGCGGACGGGCCCGAATTAATTGGCATATTGGAGAGAAACCATGGCACTGAGTGCAGAAGAGAAAGCAGCGATCGTCAAAGACAATGCCCGCGCTGAAGGCGACACCGGTTCACCCGAAGTACAGGTTGCCCTGTTGACGGCAAACATCAACAAACTGCAGGACCATTTCGCGGTTTACAAGAAAGATCATCACAGCCGCCGAGGCTTGATCCGCATGGTCAACCAGCGCAGAAAACTACTCGATTATCTGAGAAGCAAAGACGCGGAACGTTACCAGCAACTGATCGGTAAGTTGGGTCTGCGTCGCTAATATATACCCGACAATGACGCCATCCGCGGCGTAATTGTCGTCAATAGACAGGTGAAAATAGTGAATTATGTAAGTAAATCATTTCAGTATGGCAAGCATACCGTGACCCTCGAAACGGGTCGTGTAGCGCGCCAGGCCAGCGGCGCCGTGCTATGCAGCATGGATGATACGGTGGTTTTGTGTACCGTGGTCGGCGCGAAAACCGTCCGTGAAGGACAGGATTTCTTTCCCCTGACGGTCAATTATCAGGAAAAAACCTATGCCGCGGGCAAAATTCCCGGCGGTTTTTTCAAGCGTGAAGGTCGTCCCACGGAAAAGGAAACCCTGACCAGCCGATTGATTGACCGACCGATTCGGCCCTTGTTTCCCGATGGTTTTAAAAACGAAGTCCAGGTGGTACTGACGGTGATGTCGGCCGACAAGGACATCGACCCGGATATTCCCGCCCTGATTGGTGCTTCAGCGGCGCTGGCCATTTCCGGTCTGCCCTTTAACGGACCAGTCGGTGCTGCCCGGGTGGGCTTTAACGAAACCGAGGGTTACCTGCTTAACCCTACCTTTTCCGCCCTCAAGAACTCCAGGCTCGACATGGTCGTTGCCGGTACCCGGGAGGCGGTGCTGATGGTTGAATCCGAGGCCCAGGAGCTGTCCGAGGACCTGATGCTGGGCGCGGTGCTTTACGCCCATCAGGAAATGCAGGCGGTCATTCAGGTCATCGATGAGCTGGCCCGCGAAGCCGGCAAGCCGCGCTGGGACTGGCAGCCCGAGCCCGAAAACGTCGTGCTTTCAGAGCGCCTGAGCGCTGACTTTGGCGCCGGTGTCGAAGCCGCCTATCTGATCACCAACAAGCAGGAGCGCGGTGGCCGTTTGGACGAATTGCGCGCCAGCGCCAGTGCGGCGCTGGTGGTTGATGGCGGTGACATTAGCCACGATGACGTTCGCGACGCCTTTAAGAAACTGGAAAAGAAGGTGGTGCGTGGCCGTATCATTCGTGGCGAGCCTCGCATCGATGGTCGTGACAGCAAGACTGTTCGCCCCATCGCCGTGGAAGTCGGCGTGTTGCCCAGGGCCCACGGCTCGGCCTTGTTTACCCGGGGTGAAACTCAGGCCATCGTCGCCAGCACGCTCGGCTCGCTGCGTGATGCCCAGCGTCTGGAAACCCTTCAGGGCAGTCTCGAAGACACCTTCATGCTGCACTACAACTTTCCACCCTACTCCGTGGGTGAAGCGGGCCGCATGGGCGGTACCAGCCGTCGGGAAACCGGCCATGGCCGCCTCGCGCGTCGTGGTATCGCCGCGGTACTGCCCGATACCAACACTTTCCCCTATACCGTAAGGGTGGTTTCCGAGATTACCGAGTCAAATGGTTCCAGTTCCATGGCCTCGGTCTGTGGTTCCAGCCTGGCGCTCATGGATGCCGGCGTACCCATCAAGGCGCCGGTGGCCGGTATCGCCATGGGTCTTGTGAAAGAGAAGGACGGATTTGCGGTGCTTACCGATATTCTCGGTGACGAGGACCACCTCGGCGATATGGACTTCAAGGTCGCGGGTACCGCCGCCGGCGTGACCGCCCTGCAGATGGACATCAAGATCGAGGGCATCACCGAGGAGATCATGGAAACCGCGCTGGCGCAGGCCCTGGCCGCGCGTCTGCATATTCTCGGCGAGATGAACAAGGTTATCGAATCCAGCCGCACCGAAGTGGCGGAAACCGCGCCCCGTTATGTGACCCTGAAAATCGATCCGGACAAGATTCGTGATGTTATCGGCAAGGGTGGCGCGACCATTCGCGCGCTCACCGAGGAAACCGGCGCCACCATCGATATCGAGGACGACGGCAGCATCCGCATCTACAGCGATGACCGCGAAGGCCTCGATAAGGCGGTCTACCGCATCGAGGAACTGACCGCCGAAGCCGAGGTGGGGCGTATTTATGACGGTAAAGTGGCCCGCATAGTCGATTTCGGCGCCTTCGTCACCATCATGCCGGGCACCGATGGCCTGGTGCATATTTCCCAGATCGCCGAAGAGCGGGTTGAGAAAGTCACCGACTACCTGTCCGAAGGTCAGGAAATCAAGGTCAAGGTTCTGGACGTGGATGCCCGTGGCCGTATCAAACTGTCCATGAAGGACGTGTCGGAAGCAGAGGGCGGTCTGCCCCGCCGCAGCCGTGGCGTGGCTGCCGAGGAAGTGCCGGTGGCTGACGCGCCGCAGTAATAAGCGTTCGCATCGATGCGAAAAAACGGGGCGCCGAGCGCCCCGTTTTTTATGGGCGTCTTGCCGGCTCCGAAACAATCGGTCCGCACTTCATGAGTTGTAATACCGACTGGTAAAAGGCGATACCTGAAGGTACAGTCTGCGCTTTGATTTTGCCAGTGGAATTACCGGGAGCGCCCCCAAGCCATGACAGCCCGCCCAGCCAAAGCCCCCAGCGAATTTCTGCAACCCGGCGTCTTTGTCGATTCCGCTAGCGAGGCCGTCGGTGCCTTTAGCGAGACTGCCCTGCGGGGAGTCGGCGGTAACGATGTGGCGCGGGGCGTCGCCCTTTATTACGCCGTGCGCGACGGCCTTCGTTACGATCCCTACGGCATGGTCATGACCCGGGACAGCTTTACCGCCAGCCACATCAGCCAGCGCCAGGCCGCCTTTTGCATACCCAAGGCCATCCTGCTGACCGCGGCTGCCCGTGCCGCCGGTATTCCCGCGCGCCTGGGTTATGCCGATGTCCGCAATCACCTGTGTTCCCCCAAACTCAAGGCGGCCATGCAGGGGCGGGACCTGTTTATCTATCACGGCTATGTGGAAATGTTCCTCGAAGGGCGCTGGGTCAAATCCACCCCCGCCTTCAACCAGGAGCTGTGCGACAAGGTGGGCATCAAAACGCTGGAATTTAATGGTCGGGATGACGCCCTGATGCACCCCTATGACCGCGAAGGCCGCCAGCACATGGAGTACGTCCGCGATCACGGCACCTTTGCCGATCACCCCTACGAGCGGGTTCGGGATGCCTTCATCGATATGTATGGTGATCTTGGTGAGCGCCTGGCGGGCTTGAACGGTGACTTCGCCAGCGAGGTGGCTGGTGATAATGCCCGCGACAAATAAAACCCCGTGAACGAAAACGCCCTATGAACGAATTTTTTCTAAATCGAAGAGCATCTTATGCAAGCTGTAAGCGTTGACTATATATCCAGTGACGGACTTCGCCTCAAGGGCGATCACTATGGCGATCCTGCCAACCCGCCGCTGATCTTTCTCCATGGCGGCGGCCAGACCCGCCATTCCTGGGGTGAGGCCGCGGTCAAGGTGGCCGAGGCCGGCTGGCATGTCATCAATATGGATTCCCGGGGCCACGGCGAGTCCGACTGGTGCCCACGCTCCGATTACGAGGTGGAAACCTTTGTCGGGGACTTGAAAACCGTGTTGGCCACCCTGAAGGAAAAACCCGTGGTGGTAGGCGCGTCAAAAGGTGGCATCATTGCCCTGGCCACGGCCTGCATGGACCAGTCACTGCTGCGCGGCATTGTCCTGGTGGACGTCACGCCACGACTCGAGCCTGAGGGCGTCGGTCGTATCCTTGAATTCATGCGTTCCCGCGCCGACGGCTTTGCCAGCCTCGAAGAGGCCGCCGATACCATCGCCAGCTACACCAGGCGCGAGCGACCCAAAAATCTCGAAGGCTTGCGCAAAAATCTGCGCGAAACCGAGGACGGCCGCTTTATCTGGCACTGGGACCCGCAACTCATCGACGGCGACTTTCAGGCCAATATCCAGCGTCGTTGCCTGGGTCTGCTGGACGAAGCCGTCAAGGTGTCGATTCCGACTTTACTCGTGCGCGGCGCCCAGTCCGATGTTGTCAGTCATGAGGGCGTGCAGGAATTCCGCAAGGCGGTAAGACACGCCGAATATGTCGATGTCGAGGAAGCCAGTCATATGGTGGCAGGTGATCAGAACACGGTTTTTTCCCAGGCGGTAATCGATTTTATTGGCCGGCTTTAAGTCAAAAAAGCCGGTCTAACAGGGCGGTAAGGCAAGGCCGGGGCTGGCTAAGTCGCCATGCTATCCCCTATTTGGTTCTATCAAGAGGTATTTTCAATCATTAAGAACCTAACAAATCACCCCAGTCGGTCGGTTTTCCGCTACGCTCCAATCCAGCCGCAAATGCGGGTGTTAGAAGTACGAACATCATCCCTATGAATGAAATTACTACTCAGTTTGTAAGGCCGTGGGGAATCAAAACCCCGAATCTTACACGCTATATGGAAAAGCAATACGTCGATGATTTCTTTGAATATGGGAAATTAAGGATTCCGTCATTTAGACGATTTCGAAATAATCCCGATGAAGAGCAAGGAGATGCATTTGAAGGAATGACATCTACAAAAATAGCAACACCAACAGGTTCTCATGCGATCGTTGCCATTAATGGGCAGGAAGCCTATGTTTTATGCACCACAACAGTTGAAAGTAAAACGTTGCAGGCAAAATTTAGAACGGAATTTGGAATCCGTATTCTAAACACATTGGGATTTGCACATAGTATTTCAGCCCACATTCCGGGATTTATCGGTGGGTTAGAAGGTTTGTGTTTCTATAGAGACGATGTTTCCATAAATAAAACCATAGAAAGTTCGTTTCCGCCACGAGACAAGTTCTCAGATCCAGAGGTCATGTTTAGAGAACACGAAAAGTTTGTTGCGGCGCACACGAAAGATTCATTGTTCATAAAAAGATCAAAGTTTTCTCATCAAGCGGAGTATCGGTTTATCTGGTTCGCACAGGGATTGGAACAAGAATACGTAGAAATTACATGCCCTGAGGCTAGGCAATATTGCCAACCAATAAATTCGCAAACAAATTCCAAATCAATGTAGCCGACTGCTAACGCGTCGGCTGATTGAGGCGGTATCCAATCCTGAAATTAAAAACCCCTAAACCGCCAACGCCACTTCCATCCCCTGACTCACCGCTGCCAGCGCGTCCAGCTCCCTGGCCTGTGCCGCGCCGCCAATAACCCGGCAACTCAGGTTCGCGCCAGCCAGGGCCTCGGCCAATTCGGTATTGGATTCCTGGCCGGTGCACAGGACGATGGTGTCGA
>JBECKV010000099.1:0-6477 GCA_040235495.1 Porticoccaceae bacterium | reverse complement strand
AGGCAACGGCATGAAGGCGGGGAACTCAGCGGCGTTTGACTGGCCGCTAGGGTTTTTCGACGCTATAGAGCAGATCGATGGTCTGGTTTTCGCCAGCGCCGGCCTCAAGGCGCAGGTGCTCTCCCAGTCGATAACCAAGAAATAAAGTTCCGATCTGACTGAATACGCCGTAGGCGTAGCGCGCATACAGACGGGGACCCAGCTCCTTGCCCGCCACCAGCGCCAGTGCTTCTCCGCTGCCGGCGGTGGTTAACTGATCGACGCCGAATTTTCTGCCGACCTCCTGCGTGATTCGAGCCGCCTGGCTGATGCTGAGAGAAAGGGCGGCGCTGGTAAGGTCCCCTCCCTGGGATTCGCTCAAGCCCGTCAGTGGGCGTCCGGCCACCAGGTAGGACAGCGCATCGGCCTCGCCCATGGCCGGTTCCGAAAACACGGTCGTGGTCAGGTCGTCCCGGTAACCCCGGATATGGATGCCGGCAGTGATCTTTTTGCCGAATTCGTCAATGATTCGCACCGCTTCGACATCGATCAGGGGATTGTCGAGGGGGCCACCGAAGGTCAATGTGCCTTTACGCACACTCAGGTCCTGACCGAAGGCGCTGAAGACGCCCTTGATGAGTGCCAGTTGACCCTCGACGCCGAGCTCGGCATGCGCGCTTTTGGAGATCAGCAGATCACCGGAAATGTAGGTATCGACCCCTGCTGCCTGAAGATGGACCCGCTCGCCGGCCGATACCCGCACCCGACCGGAAAAAGAGCCTGGGGGCGCGACCTCCGCGGATCTGTTCACTACCACGACATCGGCCGAGGGTTTTACGGCATCCTCGGGCAACTCGCGCAGTGCAATTTCCGCTCGCGGCAGGGCGATCGAACCGTCTATTTGCCAGCCTTTGGCATCGCTGTGTAAGTTCAGTTGGGGTGAGGCCCAAACCCGATACTCGGGCCAGTCGGCGATCAGCACTGAGTCGCCGTTGAGCGTCAGTGCCAGTGAGCGCGTCGCTTGCAGTGGGTCATCGATATGGCCATCCAGGGTCAGTTTGCCCTTTCCGGCCTTGGCACCGCCGACCAGAGTCACGCGGCTGCCAGGCCTGCCAGCCAGTTTAATGTCCACGGCTTCGACGCTCGTATTGAGTGCGGGGAGCACGAATCGGCCCTCGGTGAGGGTCACCTCGCCTTCAAAATCAGGGCTCGGGAGCGGACCCTGGACGCGCATGGTGGCACTGACGTGACCGGCGACATCGTCAATGAGGGGGATGACGGCGGGCAACCAGCTCCACTGATCTCCCTCCAGTTCGAGTTGTGCGTCGATCGGGGTATCACGGCTCAGCCGGGTGAGTGTCGCACTCAATTGTGCCTTGATTCCGGGGTCGACCCGCGCCCTTAACAAAGCCTTTGCGCCGCCTCCCGCGAGTTTCGCGTCAATATTCAGGAGGGGTATCGACACTTCGGTGGTTTCAATGGAGGGGTCCGTGATGCGCACCACCGTGTCGCCCTGTCTCCAACTGATATCACCCTCCCAGGCGCCTTCTTTGTTCACCAGTTCAACCGCGGCATCAACGTTGCCGGCTACTTGATAGCCCTCCGGCAGCAGTGCGTTGACGGTGTCGAGCGGTAGCTGTCGGAGCTGTCCGGCCACTTGTATTTCCGGGCCCAACTGGAGTTTGGCAAGGGAGAGACTACCGTGATCTCCGGTCCAGTGGTGCGCATCCAGGATCAGCAGGCCATCGCGGTACCCAAATGTCAGCGGTCGGTCAAGCTTCCAGGTACCGCTGTGGGCTTCGACTAGCGAGGCCCCCCCGAGATTGCCCGTAACGCCGTGCTTGCCTCGGCTCAGCTTGCCATCGCTGGTAAAGTGTGTATCTCCCCGTTGCCAGTGCAGGTTAAACGTCAAGTCGTCAATAGAGCCACGCGCGGTGACCCGGGGGGAGCCGAGCCAGAGATCATCGTGGCGGAGGGTTTGCGCTGAGGCCTCGATTTGCAGTCGTGTACTCGACGACGCTTTGCTCTCCAGGGTGAGTGTGTCGGCCGACCATGGCCCGTAACGCAGTTGGCGGCCTTGCAGATCACCCGTGAAGCGAGGCTGTTCGAGCGGGCCAAGAAGTGTACCTTCGCCGCTGAGGGAGCCCGCTAAATCCGGCCACAGTTGGCCAAGGTCGGCGGCGTTGATGGAGAACCGCATCGCCAGTTGCTGTTCGCTGTAACTGCCTTCGCTGAAAAGTTTGTTTTCACCGACGGACAGTGAGCAGGCGATACATCGCCACTGTTCCGGCGTCCAGATGAGCGCGCCACTACCCTTGACGGTTTTTTCGTTCAGGTGGCCGGTCAAGTCAATGGCACGTAATTCCAGGGCATTGCTCGCGGACACCAGCAGTTCGGCGCTGCCGTCGAGCCTGCCGTGCAGATCGGGATGCAATAGTGCCGCGTCCAGTGCCAGCAGGTCCAGGTCCATGGTCGCGGTAACCTCCGGTGACCAGGTTACCGGACCGGATAATCGCAAGGAGCCGGTTTCGGTGTCGGCCTCGATGTCGGTGGTCAGAAACCCGCTGCTATGACCCGCTGCCTCGCCCTTGACCGTCACGGGGGCAAGCCTGGGGCCGGTGACCCTCGTCTCGAAACTGAGCACGTAGTCATCTGGCGTGCCGTTTGCTTTGATGCGTCCCTGTTGCAGCTGGTAGTCAGCAACTGGCCACTGGTTCCAGACTATATTGACGTCAAACAGTGGGTCGACGCGGTCGAGCAACTCGAGGGCGCCTTGGGCGCGCACCTCGCCGGGTCCTTCGAGGGTGTGTTCGAAGGTCAGTTTCGCCAGAGAACCCTGTATCGAGGCGCTTCCGGACAGCTTGTTTTGTTCCGCGCGCCAGTCTAGCCGTGCTCTCAGCGGTACCTGGCCGTTCAGTTGCGCGGACACTTGCGCCAGCGTCACTGCGACTTCCTCCACGGCGAAGGCGATCTCCGTGACGGAGAAATTAGCTCCCGTCAGGCGGGCGCGTTTGGCTCTAAGGCTACGAATCAGGGTTGTAGTCGCCGAGCGAGAGACCGAGAACTGGTCGACTGCCAGGCTTTTTATCACGATGCCCAGGGGCAGTGCCTGGAAGGACAGGGTAACAGGATGCGCGGCGGGCTCCGGCGGGCCGGCGTCATGGTAGTGCAGGGCTTGCGCCTCAACCCGCGTGAAGACCAGTTGGCCATGGACGAGATCGGGCCATTCGATGGCAAAATGCAAACGCTCCGCCGATACCTGCAAGCGCTCGTGCTGGTAGCGCGGGGCTTCGATGGATACGCCCCGCCAGAGACTGCCTTCAATGTTCTTTGCATGCAAGCTACCGGGGACGAAAGCGCCCACACGCGCGAATAGCCAGCGTGTGCCCGCGGGAGTATCGAGCACATAAACCAGAGCCGCAAATACCAGTGTCACCAGCAGTAGCGTCGATAGACATAGACCCTTGAGCCACGTGCCGACTCCGGTTTTCACAGATCCGGCCCCATGCTGACGTGGATACGGATACCGCCATCAGAGTCATCGAGAGGCGTGGCAAGATCAACGCGGATGGGTCCGACCGGGGAATGCCAGCGCAGGCCCAGTCCGGCGCCGGTACTGAATTCGGGACTCTCGTTAAAGGCGCTGCCACTGTCGACGAAGGCGGCAATACTCCAGTTGCCGCGCACGATACGGTCAAGCTCGATGCTCGCGTCCAGCAGATGGGCGCCGCCGATGACTTCCCCGACACTGTTGCGCGGCCCCAGTGCTTCGAAATCGTAGCCTCGGACACTGCGGTCGCCGCCGGCAAAAAAGCGTATTGAGGGCGGCAGTTCATTTAAACTGTTTTTGAGGGTCGCACCGGCATTGGCGCGCAGCAACACGCGTGTTTTCGCGCCCAGGGAGCGAATCCATTTGCCCTGGGCGCGGATTTGTAAAAAACTGGTATCCGAGCCCAGTTGGTCGCTGGCGCCGCGAATATCGTAATAGAGCGCGCGACCCCGGGTGGTCCGGCCCAGTTCGCGTCCGCTGATGGACTCCCAGTTGATGCCGGGAATGAGCAGGCGGCTGCTGCCATCCTCGCCAGCGACCTCGAAATCCTCGTAGGTCAGCTCCAGGTAGGGCTTCTCAAGCCAACGACCGGCGGCGATGCCGCGACTGCGCGATACGCCCACCTTGTAGGCATCGCTTTTGCTGGTGTCGGTATCCTCGTGTTTGATGCCCGCGGCCAGGTTAAACCATTCCTTGCGCGGGTCGCGCCGCGGCCAGCGATAGCTGGCGGTGGCTTCCGAGGTTACCGGCGAGATAAACAAACCACTCTCAAACTGATGGCCCTGTTGGTTGCGCCGACGATTGCTGTAGCCGAGCCGGACCTGGGGGCCGGTATCGGTGGCAAAGCCGACGCCGGCGGTATAAACATGCCGGTTCGCGGGCGTTAGTCGGACGCTGACGGGGATGGTTCCGGTTTCCCGGTTCGGCGCTTCGGCACTGACGGAAACCGACGCAAAATAGCCGCTGTCACTCAAGGCCGTGGAGAGCTTGGTCAGGGCACTGGTGCTGTAGTAGTCGCCGGGCTTGAAGCCAGTGTAGCGCGCCAGCAGATCCTGGCTGAGAATGTCGGTCGAGTAACTGATCTGGCCGAAACGATAGCGGGGACCGCTGTCAAGCTGTAGCCTCAGCTCCGCGGTGAGCTTTTGTGGGTCGACGATGACTCGACTCTCGCTGTATTCGGCCTCGAAATAACCTCTCTCGACAAGGGCTTTGCGAATTTTATTGCGGTAGTTTTCGTAGTTGCCATGATTGAGAATGTCGCCCTGCCTGGGCCTGCCCGCCTCCATGCTGTCCCGAAGCGTCTGGTCGTCGGCGGCTGGACCGGTGAGTTTAAAATCCACGGTGCGCAAATGAACAGCGGGGCCGGGCTCAATCTTAAACTCCGCGCGCCAGCAACCACCCTCCCAGCTTAGCGCCTTGTCTAGACTTGCGTTGTAATACCCCAGTGCTTCGAGTGCCCTGTTGATGTCGGTGTCGGCATCGCGAAACAGCCGTTGGACACGCCATCGACCGGTTTCGCAAGTCGCGCTGGCGAGCGGCAGTAGCGCCCGAACATTGGTTTCCTGTGCCGGAGTCAGGCCGGTAAAAACCACTGCCGTCTTTTCCGCCCAGGCGTGGACGGCGGCGACCAGCAGACCCAGAGCCGCGAGCATCATGGTCAGGGTGTGCCGTCGGCGGCTGAATGGCTGGCGGGATTGGGCCAGGGCGAGCAGTAATCCGACCGGATAAACCGGAATTCCATGCCGACTCCAGTCAGCGGAGGGGCCCTGCATAAATGGATTTCGGAGGGGTTGCCGTAACCGCGGGAGGTGAGCAAGGCGGACACTGTTGGCGAACGAAAAAATGGTCAAAGCAACGGTTCCCGGCCTGCTAGGGAAAAAAAGACGCCCTGATGCCGTCGACCATGAATTGAACCGCCAGTGCCGCCAGCAACAGACCGAGCAGCCGACTGATGACATTGGCCCCGGTTTCACCCAGCGATCTCGTTAGCATTGGCGCGTAGAGCAGAGCGGCCAGCGTCGTCAGCAGGACTGCAATGAGCACTGCCAGTGTATCCCATGGCAGTGGGGTGTGGCCGCTGGATGCGGCGGATAGCAGGACCGTAGTAATGGCCCCTGGACCGGCAAGCAGGGGGAAGGCCAGCGGAAAAACCGATACGTCCTCTTTGTGGGTCGCTTCATCCTGTTCGGTGCGGGTGGTGGAACGCAAGCCGGACTGGCGGGCGAAAACCATATCTATTGCCAGTAGAAATAGAAGCGCGCCACCGGCGATGCGAAAGGCCGGAATGGAGATGCCAAACCAGTCGAGCAACAGGGTGCCGGAGAACAGGAATAACAGCAGGATGCCGCCAGCAAAAAAAGTGGCGCGGTAAGCCATTGCCCGCTGGGTATGGCGGTCGGCGCCCTTGGTCATGGCGGCGAACAGCCAGGCCACGCCCACCGGATCGACGACGCTGAACAGGACGACAAAATTATTGACAATGTTGTCCATGGCTCACTGATCGGATGGCTGGGTAGTCCGGCATCGGCTTATCCTGGCAAAGAGAGGCTTATCCTGGCAAAGAAATGTATCCACTCGGGCTTTAGCGCGTATTTGTTGCGCTACCATTACTGTCAAAAGGCCGGATACTACTACAGTGGTTCAGGCTGTGTAATGACCTTGCGGCAGGCTTCGGTGTGCCACGAGCTGAAGTCAGAGCCGGGGATAACGGCGTGCCACGCGCAAGGGTAACGAAGGGGGGCGGCATGATAGGGATCGGTGCCTCGGGGCTTGGCCAGGCCTGGTCGCACGGGGTCCGGGGGCGGCACCCCGGCGGGCCACGGGGACGGGTTGGTTGCCCACCGCTGGCGCTTGCGTCGGCTTTTCAATCGGCGAGAAAAGCGCCGAGAAAAAGCATCAGGTAAAAAGTGTTAATTAAACAGAAGTAAAGAAGGAGTGAACGGGTAATG
>JBECKV010000065.1:0-3379 GCA_040235495.1 Porticoccaceae bacterium | reverse complement strand
GGCACCACCCAGGCCAACGAATGGTCACTGGGCCTGTGGGAACGCATCTGGCAGGAGGACACCCTCGAAGCCCATCCGGTGATGGAGCAGGCGGCGATCTGGCTCAAGGAAAACATGCCGGTGGTGGATAACCCGGTGATTGTCCACGGTGATTACCGCAGCGGTAATTTCATGTACGGCGACGACGAGACTATCAACGCCATTCTCGACTGGGAGTTGTGCCACATTGGCGATTTTCACGAGGATATCGCCTACAACCGCTGCAAAATACTCGGCACGCCCGACGGCAAGGGCGGTGTCCTCTGTAGCGGTTTGGCCTACTACGGGGAATTTGTTGACAAGTACGAGGCCTACAGCGGCTATCGCATCGACGAGAAGCTACTCACCTGGTTTGACATCTTCACTCACTTTAAAATCGGCTCGATATCCTGCACCAGCCTGCGGGTCGCCCATCAGCGCAAAACCCACCTCGATTCCATGATGAACCTTATTGGCGGGCTGGGATTCATGGGCACATCAGAACTACAAAAATTACTCGACGCCCTTTAACGCGAGCTCCGGATCATGCAAGCGCCGGATGATCACCCCCCGCTAACCCCGTGGCGCCGATGACTACCGGTACCCAGCTAGTCGGCCAATATTGGTACTTAGGAGTAAATAACTAACTAATAGTAATGCCAGTGGCCGTAGCGCCAATAAGCGCGGTAGGGGTAAGTGTTGTACCAATAACCGTAAAAACGCGTCCGCCAGCGATTGGCCCACTTATAATACACCTCGTCGGATTTCCTCGCTTCGGTGGCTTCTGCAAGCAGTTGCCCGGCCTCTTCGTCACCGCGACCGGCGGCAAGCGTCAACCATTTTTCCGCTTCCCGCGGATCAGAGCCCATTTCTTCCAGGCCCGTCAAGTACAGACGACCAACGGCTTTTTGCGCCTCCAGGTCCCCCCGTTCAGCGGCGTCTCGCATCCACTGCAGGGCCCGATAACTATTCCTTGGCACGCCGTCACCCCTGAATAACCGCAAGCCCAAATCATAAGCAGCCCGAGGGTCTTCCTTAGCCAATACCTCTAGCGCCGCAATCCGGCCACCAGGATCTTCATCGGGCATAACTTCGGAAGGTTTATAGGTATATGAATCCGCCGGTCGGTCCGCGCAGCCCGAGGAATCGCAGATACGAACCAGTTCGGGTTTCGACCCATTGTCGGCACACCCCGCCGTCAAGACCAACAATAAGGTAACAACACACATCTTGTAATTCATAACCAATGCTTCCCTTCAATAGCTCGCCTGACGGAAAGTTTAGCGCAAACACAGGCGCCTTACACACAATTGTGGCGGCAGCTCCACATTTGAGTATACTCAGTAGCGCGAAATCCATCCTACCTACACTGGACAAGGGAGTTGACCTATGCCAAAAGCTAACAAGATCTTCGGGCTCATTTGCGCCATCTCATTATCAACAGGTTGTGTAACCCCCGGCACTAACAGCACCGCGGTATCGGGTTCCGCCGGTGGTGGAACCAGCGTCGGCGCCAGTTCAACCCTTGAACGGTGTGACGAGACCCTGGGCACCCTCGCAGTCGACGATGGTCGCGCGGCGGACTGGTATGGGCAGTTCGGCAGTGCCACCAAAGTGACATCCATCGAACCCATGATTCGGCTGGCGGTACAACAATCCAATTGTTTCGTCATAACATCCGTCGGCAATCTTCGCTCGGACAGCCGGTTATCCAGAATTACCGATACCCAGAGAAACTCCGGCGAGTATCGGGCGGGCTCCAACCAACAGGCGGGTCAACGGGTAGCGGCTGATTATTATCTCGAGCCGTCCATCATCATTGATGAATCCTCCCTAGGTAAAATCGGAGGGGCGCTGGGTGGCAGCCTCCTGGGTTCGGGTGCCCAGTTATTGGCGGGTGGGCTTGAATCAAAATCTTCCGTGGTCACGCTGACGTTGTTCGATATCCGCTCCGCGGTTCAGATCTCGGCTTCCGAAGGCAGCTCCACGTCCACCAATTTTGGCGCAGCCGCGGCAGCACTCGGTGGCGGCAAGGCAGGCGGCATAGGCGGCATGTCGAACACGCCGGAAGGCAAAGCGACCATTGCCGCTTTCGTCGACGCCTACAATGGCATGGTGCGCGCGCTGCGTAATTACGAAGCACAGACCGTCAAGGGTGGTCTCGGTACGGGCGGTACGCTCAAGGTCAACTGACCCATCGGGGGAGCGGCTTGCGGGAAATGCCCTCAAGCCATCCCCGTGGCCTTCATATCCGGCAGACGAGAAGCGAGAAGCGATTTAAACCCGGAAGCAGCCGGGATTTTTCCTACCCACCTTGCCCACCCGCTCCTCCTGCTCACAACCTGATACGCGACACCCACGAAAAACGATGGACATGAAAAATAAAACCTGCCTGATCACGGGCGCCAACTCCGGTATTGGTCTGGAGACCGCCAGGGGTTTGGCGGCCACGGGTTCTCAAGTCATCATGGTGTGCCGGGATCGACACAAGGGCGAGGCCGCGCGCGCGGATATCATCGCGTCCACGGCCAACGAGAAGGTCGATCTGCTGATCGCTAACCTCGCGGATCTGTCCTCGGTCCGTCACCTGGTCGATACCGTCAAATCCAACTACAACCGCTTGCATGTGTTGATTAACAATGCCGGCCTGATGACCAAACAACGGGAAGTTTCCCAGGACGGCCATGAACTGCAATTCGCGGTTCATCACCTGGCTACTTTTGTCCTGACCGAGGGTCTGCTCGAACTGCTGAAAAGCAGCGCCCCGGCCCGGATCATTAACGTCACCTCCATGCTGCACAAATTCGGCCGTCTCAATTTCGACGACCTGCAAGGGGAAAAGAAATTCTCCAGTCTCGGTGCCTATGGGCAGTCGAAACTGGCGATGCTTCACTACACCTACGATCTCGCCGAAAAACTGCTGGGAAGCGGGGTGACCGTCAACGCCCTGCATCCGGGCGCGGTGGCCACCAACATCGGCTTTCCCCCGTGGATGAGCATGTTCCTGGCGAGCCCGGAGAAAGGTGCCCGCACTTCCCTTTATCTGGCCACATCGCCAGAAGTTGCGGATATCAGTGGCAAATACTTTATCAATTGCAAGTCGGTAAAAAGCTCGAAAGCCTCCTACAATCAGGAAGAAGGCCAGCATCTGTGGCAGATCACGGCAAAACTCGCCGCGCGGTCGATTTAACTCACCAGGTTCACGACAGGCCGTTTTTCGAACGGTGCTCCAATGTTTGAGCTGGCGGCAAATTAACTGTTCATGCGGCCGCCGCATTCGAAATAAGGATAGTAAAAAGCGTTATTTTACTTGCTGACCTTAGAACGTTTTAATTCCGAGCCTCGAAAGCAGCACGGAATT